>DCUS01000031.1:0-3226 GCA_002327885.1 Syntrophaceae bacterium UBA2208 | reverse complement strand
CAGCGCGTTGCAATCGATCTCTCGGATAATCTGGTTAGCGTCAAACTGGTTATTCCCGTAGATGAAGAGATACCTGTCCTTGGAGGCAAAACGCTTCGTTTCAATATGGGACTCATTTTAGGCTATGAAAAGGGGGAGGCGGTGGTTGGCTTGAAAGGAGTGTCTCTCGGGGGAATCCCTGTCCCCAATGCATGGCTGGGTAATTTGAAGAATAAGAATTTAGTCAAGGAATTTGCATCCAGGGGTGCTTTCTGGAAGTCGTTCTCCAATGGCGTGGCAGATATCAAGGTAAAAGAAGGGCATATTCTGATCAAGTTAAAGGAGTAAATTGTCATCCAATTTCCAAAGATGAAGCATATTCAAACATTTGTGCATTAATGGGTATGCCGCCTTTTATAATCTTCTCAAATTAAAAATGACAGATCAACCGGACATTACCATAGGGATCATGGACCGGAAGGCAGAAGTCTTCGGGGGTCTGCATGGAAATTTTCACGGTGATGGGCTCGGTTATGTTTCAGGACATTTTTCTGCAAGGGCAGAGGCGGGAAACATTATTTTCTTCGATGAGGTCCATCGTGAAATCCGCCGTTCTCCACTCATCAAGCTGGCTGCCCCGGAAGGTTCGACCTTTTCCCTTTTCAACGTCCCTATTGGAAAGCGCTTCCACTGGGAGAGAACAGAGGATCAAATTTTCCAGGGGGATTTGATTCTCCAAATGCGTGGGGACGGAACAATCGCCGTCATCAACCAAATTCCCCTTGAAGATTATTTAAAAAGTGCCATTTCCTCGGAGATGAACTCTGCGGCTCCGATGGAATTTCTGAAAGCCCACACCATACTATCCCGGAGTTGGCTTCTGGCTGGACTTGGCCGAAAGAAGAAAATAGAAAAAACATCCATGACGTCCGGGGAGACTGCTGACGGAGAGAGAATACTCTGGTATGACCTGGAGGATCACGACCTCTTCGATGTTTGTGCCGATGATCACTGCCAGCGCTACCATGGGATCACGAAGATCGCCTCCAGACAAGTTGAAGAGGCTGTTGGGGAAACTCAAGGGAGGGTAATCACCTTTCAGGATCAAATCTGCGATGCCAGATATTCCAAGGCCTGTGGGGGACTCACTGAAGAATTCGCCACCGCATGGGATAATAAACGGGTCCCATATCTCAGTAGCATTTCGGACGCCCCGGTCCCTTATCCGCCTATCAGGACAGAGGAAGAAGCTTGTCGCTGGATCCTTTCCGAAGCCGAGGCTTACTGCAATATAAAAGACGAAGGTCTTCTTGAAAAGATTCTTCCCAAGGGTGACCGTGAGACGAAGAATTTTTTTCGTTGGAGGGTTGAATATTCCCGGGAGGAGTTGGAGGAAATCATTCGGAAAAAATCAGATCTCGATTTTGGCACTCTGAAGGAAATCGTACCCATTCAACGGGGTTCTTCAGGACGCATCTGCCGTTTGAAAATCGTCGGCTCGAAGAGAAGCACGATCGTTGGAAAGGAACTTGAAATAAGGCGCTGGCTTTCCCGAACGCACCTATACAGCAGCGCATTCGTCATAGCGACAAGGCGTAATCCTAATGGAGAGGTCGAGCGATTTATCTTCAATGGGGCCGGCTGGGGACATGGGGTGGGACTCTGTCAGATCGGCGCTGCTGTCATGGCGAGCGAGGGATTTACGGTAGAACAAATCCTGAAACATTATTTTAGGGGAGTGGAAATAGAAAAAATGTATTAGAAAGAGGTTGGAATAATGCCTGCCCGCCGGTAGGCAGGGAATGGTGGAATAATGAAATGATTTGAATTGAGGAATTGTGAATCCTAAAATTCCTAAATACCCAAATCTCTAAATTTAACAGATTTGCCCAATATTCCAATATTCCATAATTCCAATTTTCCAATGGTAAGAAGGTATGATGAAACAAAAACCGACGTCGCGAAACCCCTGGACCTGGGTCCCTCCTTTATACGTTGCTGAGGGAATCCCTTACACCATGGCAATGTCGGTTTCTGTAGTTCTCTACAAGCGCCTTGGCATCTCAAACACGGATATCGCCCTCTACACAGGCTGGCTCTATCTTCCCTGGGTCATCAAGCCATTCTGGAGTCCTCTGGTTGACTTGTTCGGGACAAAACGTTACTGGATACTTCTCATGCAACTCCTCATCGGAGTATCACTGGCCTGCATTGCATTCACCATCCCGGCCGGTCAGTTCTTTCAATATACTCTTGCCTTCTTCTGGCTGATGGCCTTCAGCTCGGCCACCCATGACACGGCCGCTGACGGTTTTTATATGCTTGGACTTTCGGAAGATTTCCAGTCTGCCTATGTCGGGGTGCGGGCAACATTCTATCGCATCGCCATGATCTCCACTCAGGGTCTTCTTGTTATCTTCGCAGGTTTTCTTGAGGGAAGCGGTCATGCTATCCCTGCCGCCTGGTCGATTGCATTCTTTTTGGCAGCTGGCGTCTTTGCGGGCCTCCTCCTTTATCATTATTTTATTCTTCCTTATCCGGCTGCAGACCATCCGGCAAGACGGAACGCTTCGACGCCTCTCTCTCGAGAATTCTTTCACACCCTCACTCTTTTCTTCAGAAAAAAGGGGCTCCTTAGCATTCTCGCCTTCCTCCTCTTCTACCGCTTTGCTGAAACGCAGATTGTCAAAATTATCGTACCCTTTTTGCTCGACCCGGCCTCAAAGGGTGGACTGGGGCTCACCACATCCCAGGTCGGAATCACTTACGGAACGGTGGGGGTCATTTCACTCTTGATGGGAGGGCTTCTTGGAGGGTATGCCATTTACAGAAAAGGACTTAAGTTCTGGATCTGGATAATGGTCTCTGCAGTGCATTTACCGGATCTTGTTTATGTTTATCTATCGCAGACCGCCACTGACAATATCTATCTAATTAACCTCTGTGTTGCCGTGGAGCAATTTGGCTATGGCTTCGGCTTTACTGCTTATACCATGTTTATGATCATGGTATCAGAGGGAGAATACAAAACGGTCCACTATGCCATTGCCACAGGAATCATGGCTCTGGGAATGATGTTGCCTTCGATGGCGAGCGGGTGGCTCCAGGAGCTGTTGGGCTATCAGAATTTTTTCCTCTGGGTCACGGCAGCCACCCTTCCGGGTTTCATCGTCACAGGCCTGGCGAAAATAGATCCGGAATTTGGAAAGAAAAAGACATAGGGATTTGGAATAATGGAAGGATGATG
>DCUS01000016.1:3963-7676 GCA_002327885.1 Syntrophaceae bacterium UBA2208 | reverse complement strand
CCGGGATAGATGTTTTGAATGTGATGGATGGGGATAAATTCAATCTCCTCGTGTATTCCGATCTCCTTTAAAATTTGATAAAATTCCCCGCCTTCCTGGCATCCTCCGACAAAGGAGCCCGTGGCATCAAGCGTAAATCCATCCCTTTTGAATGAGACGACATACCCCCCCGCCTGTTTCTCTTTTTCAAGAAGCAGGGTCTTCAACCCTTTCTTCACAAGCAGGGAGGCAGTGGTCAACCCTCCCATTCCGGACCCCATCACAATGGCATCGTATTTTTTAATGCTCACGCCGTTTCTGCTCCCAAAAAATTAAAAGGGCGGGGAGAAAGCAAAGGGCAGCCATCAGACAAAAACCTATCCCCAGGATAGTCACCCATCCCATCGTCGAAAGGGCCTGATATCGAGCGGTGACTAAGGAACCAAATCCAAGAATCGTGGTCAGGGAGCATAGGGTCATGGCCCTGCCGGTGGTGCGCAGGGCATAGCCCATATCTTTCCCTCCCCCTTCTAAAAAACGGTGCATCAAGTGAACGCTATTGTCGATCCCCATCCCGATGATCATGGGAAGGATGACGGCGTTCACAAAGTTGATGCGAATTCCAAAGAGAGACATGGCTCCCACCGTCCAGAGGAGACCCATGACCAAAGGCGTCAGTGTGAGAAGAATCATCTTCAACCTTTTGAAATGGAGAGAAACAATGACGAGGACGAGGATAAAGGCGATCGGCGTGAGAAGAAAAAGATCCTCTTCCACAATTCGAAGAATCTCGGATTCCACCTTCTCGGATCCTGTCATCGAAGCGCCTTTTAGCTCTTTCTCCAGTTGGTCGAGGGAGAGTTTTCCCTTCTGATAATAGAGATGGGAGACGATTTTATACCCTTCTTCTTTTTTAACCAGGAGGTTTTCCAGGCCTTTCTTTAAAGGTCCTCGTTGGAGCGAGGCCATCAGAGTTTCGGGCGGATAGATTTTTTCATTTCCCTGCTTCAACTCCGCAAGCCCCCGAAGGAAAGGCTGAAATCCGCTTGTCTCGAATCCATTCTCTTTTAATTCCTTAATAAATTTTTCTCTCACCTTTTCGAGATCAATGGATTTTTGAATTTCTTTAACCACCCTCCTCTGTTTTTCAGGAGAGGGAATGAACTGGGAAAAAGAGACGAAGGATTCGATCTTTCCTTCTTTTTCGTATCTGTCTAAAGTCTCAGCGATCCCCTCCTCTCTGGACAAAAGAGAAGAAAGGTCCTTTCCTTCGTGGATCGTGATGGCTTCCAACTTTTTCCCTCCAAAGGTTTTGGCCATTCTTTCAAACACTTGAAGGGACGCAATCTCTTTCGGTCTCAGGTTTCTGAAATCTCTCTCCACCTCGATCCGAAAGGCGAAGAAGAAAAAGAAGAGCGTGATTCCAATCAAGAGAGAGAGCGAAAGAAAGGGGTTTTTCTCCAAAAAAGAGGAGAGGGCTCTGAACTTGAAAGTTCGAAGAGGTGAATAGAAATATGATTTTTTTCTTTTATCGATCCAGACAAGAAAGGAAGGGAGGACAAAATAGATGCAGAGCAGCGCGCAGAGGAGACCGACGGATACGATAAATGCCAATTCGACAATCCCCTGGACTCGAGAGAAGAAAAGAACCGTAAAGGAAAAAATCGTGGTGGATGCCCCGGTCCAGATCCCCCTTCCCGTCTGGGTGAGGGCGGTTTCAATAGCGGATGAGAGATCAGCGCCGGATGCTCTTTCCTGATGATACCGGTCATAGATATGGACGGCGAAGTCAATTCCCAGCCCGACCAGGATCGCGGCGAAGGCGCTGGTCAGGATATTCAGGCTCCCCAAAGTGATTGAGACAATCCCCATGGTCAACTGGATCCCTCCAAAAAGGGGAAGCCCGACGAAAAGGAGGGTGACCCACCTCCGATAGGTATAGAAAAATAGGATCAAGACAAGAATTAAAGAAAAGAGGAAAGAACTCTGCATATCGAATCGAATGATCTTTGATTCGGCCAGGGCAATCGGATGGGCGCCGGTGAAGGAGACCTGGATACTTCTGTCTTGAAGTGAGGAAGCAAGGGAGATGGTTTTTTCCATCCCTTCTATCAAAGATTTCGAGAAAGAAAGGTCGGTGGCGGGGAATTGTGGCTCGGCGATAATCAGAAGGGAGGTCTGATCTTTTGAGAGGAAAAAATTGCTCGGTTCATCGAATTCCAATCCCTTCATCCCTTGTCTCCATTTCTGCATGAAGACCCATCGCAATTCAAAGGGATCCATCTCAATGAGGTCCTTCATCGCAAAGGAGGCATGGCTGATCAAAGTAACCTTGTTTTTTCGGACTTGCCTTTTGATCCCTGCTTCGCTCCATCTCTCTTTCAGTTTGGGGATATCCTCTTCCTCAAGAAAGAGATGGGGATGGGTAAGAAAAAGAGCAAGGGTGGGTTTGGTTTCTTCTAAATCCTCCTCTTCCATCTTTTGAAATCGAACCGTCTTAAAGGCCCTCCTCCCCTCCACCTCCATCCTCTTTAAATCTTCGGAAATCTCTCTTCCGGAGTGAATCAATCGCTGGGGCTCAACCCCCTCCTCCTTCTCCAAAAGAATGAAAAGGAGATCGAAGGTCCCCGTTTCCTGAAGATTTTCCATGTAGAGTTTGATGGGGCCTCTCTCGGCGGGAAAAAGTTTGAGAAAGTTCGGATCGAAACGGATCCTGCCGGTCAGAACAAATGCGACTCCCAAAACGAAGAAGAAAATAAGGAGGATCTTCCGGTCATGATGGAGACAGAGGGAGGAAATCCCCCTAAGTAATTTTTTAACCATACGGAAATGGATTATAACAGATTCATGAGGAATATGTAAAAATTGGAACTATTCATTGATGATTCTCTTGTTTGACATGTAACTCCGTTTTTCGTATATTTGACTCACCTTAAAGCGAGTTCTTATCAGGAAATGAGGAGGAAAAGCTTAAAATGTTTGTCCCAACAAAATTATTTTTGACCCGTGGAGTTGGTGAACACAAGGAGGAGTTGCAGTCTTTTGAGCTTGCACTCCGAAAAGCAGGAATTGCCATGCTTAATTTAGCTAAAATATCAAGTATCTATCCTCCCAACTGTAAATTAGTCAGTAAAGAGAGAGGATTGCAGTTGTTTTATCCAGGGCAGATTACATTCTGTGTTATGGCCAGGGCCAGCAGCAACGAACCCAGGCGTCAACTGGTCGCATCCATTGGCCTGGCGCGCCCGATCGACAAAAGTTCTTACGGATACCTGAGCGAGTACCATGCCTTTGGAAAAACGGATGAAGAGGCCGGGAATTACGCTGAAGATCTGGCTGCAGCAATGCTCGCCTCAACGCTTGGTGTGGAATTTGATGAGGATGAAAGCTGGGACAACAAGCGACAGCTCTGGAAAATCAGCGGCAAGATGGTTGGCAGCCGGAACATCACCCAACCCGCTATTGTAGGTAAACAGGGCAAGTGGACAACCGTTGTCGCGGCAGCCATTCTTCTACCTTAAGAAATCATGGAATGCCAGGATTATCTGAAAGGTAAACCCATCTGTCCGGCTTTGATCTCAACTGACCCCCCCTCAAAAAAGCTACGATTTGATTTGTATATATTGGGATATGTGATTTCTATCAGTAACCCTTGGATGGATCAAAAAGTTATCGTTGAGCGATGACTTGTTATTCGCAAAATCAAAGCTCGACCGGATACAAGAGGCGAGGCC
>DCUS01000016.1:2272-3864 GCA_002327885.1 Syntrophaceae bacterium UBA2208 | reverse complement strand
CCTCCGCTAAAACCTCCACCCCTACCCCCGCTGGATCTGGGCGCCGAGAACATGGCGGAGCCGAGGTTCGAGGTCACGGAATTGATGGAGTGAGTGAAAGCGTATGGGCTGAAAGTTCCGAATCCCATGGGCGACACATACCAATCGGGTGGTTCTTGATAAATCCCTTCAAAGGCCTTTGCCCAGTTGTCCGCCACACCCAGGGCAATGGCGTAAGGCAAAAATTTAGAGAAAAGGTTCTTATCCCCCATTCTTTCAATTCTATCTTTCTCCGCACGATTCAAAAATTCCTGAAAACCCAAAATATCCATGGCAGCAGAAGAACCCGCCTTTGTCTTGGCGGGCATAAACTTTGCGAAGGCAAGGACTGGAATGCCCGTTAAAATGCCTGCAATCAGGCTTTTTCCTACCGAATCGGGTGTCAGGAATAAAAAAACAAGAATGGAAAATGCTAAAACAGCAATGGCTGCGGCCAGATAGGAATTCCTCACCTTTTCAGGGCTGCTGAGAAAGTACTTTTTTCTTATCAGCTCCCCATACAGGTTTTCTTTTAGCAAATCCAGGTTTGTATAGAACTTATTTTTCAGACTCGAGATGAGGGCCCCGGGCAAATCCGCCGGGAAAAGGTTTTTCATCAGCTCAATTTCAAATAAATTGAGATTCGAATCAGGAGCTTTCACTTTTTTGAGATAGTAATCGGCCTTGTCAAAGATAATTCCTTCCTCTTTTGTTTCCTCGACCTTGATATACCCTCGGACGGCAAGACCGACAATAGTCGAAGTGATGTCTCTGACATCAAGTTTTTCATCCACGAGGGCACCTACCTCACCCGGGCTGAGAGGTTTTTGATCAAACTTGGGGGGTTCATACATCACCGCAATGGATTCTCGGACCTTCGGATCTCTTCCCTTTCGATGCCAGCGATTGAACATATACAGGAATGAAAAAATGGGAAGTAAGAATATCCAGTTCTCTCCAGGGTTGATTGCCCACAAAAATTTCTTCCATGAGGACGGGGGAACAACAAGCTCTTTATCCCATCCGAAGACAATGGTCAGCCCCTCTCCCATCCGGAGGTCTCTATTGGCAATAAATTTCGCGCGATGATCGTAGGCCTCGTATCCGCATTCTTCTCTCGAACCTTCCCCTCCTTCATAACCTATCGCCATTAAATATTTACTTTTCCCCTGAGTGTTCAATGACACCGTCGCGGAGGCTTCTCTGATCGGTGCTTTCCAGTAGTTTCCCGTTACATTCCAGTAAAGCTCATCATGGTCGTTGAAAAAGAGAATCACATTTTCGACTTCATATCTCACGACATAAGTCTGGCTCCCCTTGACATATCGTTTGGCATCCCCGATTCGGATGTTTAAAAGATGACCTGTCTTTTTAACCCCGTATTTCCAGGCCTTCCCGGATTTATCTGTCACCGACAAAACCCTTATGGGGGTCTTAATGGTTTTGCCGAACTCATCCCGATATTTAAAAGGGATCTCCCGATAAATTCCATGCCTCGATTGGTGGAATTCCACATCGATCGTTTCTTGAACCACAATGGACGAATCCCGATTGATCATCATATCCGAATGGAA
>DCUS01000016.1:0-2153 GCA_002327885.1 Syntrophaceae bacterium UBA2208 | reverse complement strand
TCAGAAGCTGACCTTCACGGGTTTTCTTTCGGCCTCCGGGGCTTCAAGCTGGAATAATTCTGCCTGCTTAAAATTGAACTGCGATGCAATAAGATTTGAAGGAAATGATTCGATCTGAATATTATAATCTCGTACCACGGCATTATAATAACGCCTTGCCATTTCAATATTGTTCTCCAATTCCTGCAATTGGGACTGAAGCTGCACAAAATTCGTATTGGCTTTTAATTCGGGATAGGCCTCTGCTACGGCAAACAAGCTCTTCAGGGTGTCTCTGATCATATTTTCAGCCTTGGCCATTTCCGCCGGAGTGGTCGCCTTCATTGCCATGGATCTCGCCTCGGTCACCTTTTCAAAGACAGTTCTCTCGTGGGAGGCATAACCTTTCACGGTCTCAACGAGATTGGGCACGAGGTCGTATCGCTTTTTACACTGAACATCAATATCCGACCAGGAAGACTTCACCGTGTTCCTGAGCCGAACGAGCTTGTTATAGATCGTGACAACAGCAATGACAAGGATGACAAGTATAATGAGAATAACAAGTAGAGTCATTTTTTCCTCCTCTCTGGAGCATTTGTTGCAGATTACAGAATTTAAACAATTTTTTCAAGCTTTCTTTTTTACCGTTGTCTTCTAAAGAATCAAATTGGTAAATCCATGCCTGCCTGTAGGCGGGAGGTTATCCCTGTCCGACCTTTTTCCATTTTTTCATCACTTCAGGGAATTGGAGAGATTTTTTTGGGTATACCGTTCTGCTTTTTTGACGGCAGGCCAGAGGCCGAGATTCATCGGCCCAAAGATGATCAGACTTCTTCTGAGATGAAAGGGATTGAAGATTCTCTTCAACATGGAGGGAAAAGAATAGAAAGACCGATTGACCTTCCAGAACCCTTCTTGAAGCTCCTGAACGGTCATCCGTTTGGGTTGAAAGACCACGGTCGCCATATCGTACTTCGACCAGTCCTCTGTGAATAGTCTTCCCTCCTGCTTTAATCTCTGATAAATTCGAGTTCCCGGGAAAGGAGTCAGGATAGGAAGGAAAGCTCCTTCGATCCTATTTTGCCCTGCAAATTCCAAAAACTCATCGAAAACCGACGGATCATCGTAATCATATCCAAAGACAAAAGAACCATAGACCCCGATCCCCGCATCATGGAGCCTTCGAATTCCCTTCTCATAGGCCTCAATTCGATTGATTCGTTTCCCCATAAGATCCAGGTTCTCCTCGCGAAGGCTCTCAAAGCCGATAAAAAGTCCATGGCATCCTGCTCTGGCCATCAGGGAAACGATCTCTTCATCCTCAGCAATATGGATGGGCCCCTGGCTCACCCATCGCAACCGATAGCGGGAGAGCATATGGAGGAGTTCCCTGGCATGGGAGAGATTCCCAACAATATTATCATCGACAAAGAAGATATAGCCCTTTGAGCGCTCCAGGGATTGGATCTCTTTCTCAACTTCGGAAACCGGTCTCATCCGGTAAGTTCTGCCATGAAGCGCGGTCACCGAGCAAAACTCACAGTCATAAGGGCAACCCCTCGTGGTCTGTATCAGATTGTGAAAGAGGTATCCCTTCGGAGGGAAAAGATTCCTTCTGGGAATGGGAAGACGGCTAAGGTCCGTTCTCGCTTTCTGACGGTAAAAGAGTTTCATCGTTCCCTTTTCAGCATCCTCCAACATTTCCATCCAGATCTCATCGGCTTCACCCATGGCCACACTGTCGCAATGGGCCTTCGCCTCTTCGGGAAGCCAGGATGCGTGGATCCCCCCGATCACCACCTTTTTCCCTCTCCTCCGAAATTCATCCGCAATCTCATATCCTCTAAGCGCCAGAGGAGTCATCGCAGTGATGGCGACCAGATCCACCTCTTGGTTGAAATCGATCTCCGTGAGGCTTTCATCGATGATGCGGATTTGATGATGCAGCGGGGTAAGTCCCGCGAGAAGGGAAGTGGAAAGCAAGGGGAATTTAAATGCGATCACATCCCAGAAGCTGTCCCTGGGCCATCTGGGAATAATAAAAGAAATCTTCATTCCAATTTCTTTCCTTTTAAAAATTGAGCCAAGGGTCTAATCTCCACCCCCTCTGGGGTCACCCATAGAAACGTATCCTTTGGCAAGGATTGATTAATGGAGATTTCCTTCAATCT
>DCUS01000209.1:12799-15727 GCA_002327885.1 Syntrophaceae bacterium UBA2208 | reverse complement strand
GCCAGGAACATATTTTGGGAAACGACTTTAGAGGGTGAGGAGATAAAGGTCTGGAAGAAAAAAGGGGATCTGGAGAGACTCTTAGCGGAGTCCGGGGTGACGAAAGACAAAGAGGTGATCGTTCACTGCCGGACGGGACGCGAAGCGAGTCATCTCTACTTCACCCTGAAATATGTCGTCGGGTTTCCCAATGTTCGTCTCTACCGGGGTTCCTGGGTGGAGTGGTCTGCCGACATGAATATGCCCGTGAGAATGGGAATGGATCCCTAAGGGCAAGATTTCTGAATCAACGCTTTATAGGAAAAAATACGACCGAATGGATNNTGAACACCCTCAATATCAGGGGATCGGCTGAAATTGGAAGCAGAAGAAATTAAATCTTCAACTCTAAATTGATCATATCCCCTCTTGAAAATCCCATGGCATGAAAAAATTGGAGGAGATCCCAATCGTTCCAGCTGACGAGGGTGTAGATCGTCTTTACCCCGAGGTTTTTCAAATTTAAAATTAACTCATGAGCTAAAGCGGTCGCCAAGCCTTTTTTCTGATAGGCCGGTTCAACGCCGATCGTATCGATCCAACCAATGGTTTCTGGCACTCCGAATTCCCAACCGCTAATATCGCCAAGAATGAACCCCACCACTTTTCCTTCCAACTCGGCAACCAATGAGATTTGTGAAGATTTACTGTTCATCATCTCCAACTTTCTCTCCCAGTAAGTCCTCCGCTTCTCCCCTATCACCCTCTCATCAATTTCGATAATGGCATTTAGGTCTTCCTTCCTTAGAGTCCGGACATTAACATTCTCCGGGGAATTCATCTCTCCTTTGCTCCTCTTCTAATCCATTAAACAAAAGCCTAAAAATTTGTCAAGGGAAAACTTGGCGGACCTCAAAATTTAACTTGACAAAAGTTTAATATTTGTATACGGTATACATTAAAACCGTTTAAAAAAATTACTTTTTGAATTACTTATCTGAAAGGATCTCGTAAAAAGTCCAACCACGTGTCATTGCCTGCCTGCGGTAGACAGGCGAGGAGCGTAGCGACGAAGCAATCTCATAAAATCAAGCATTTATAAAGTATGAAATTGCTTCCCTGCCTGCCTACCGGCAGGCAGGCGTTCGCAGCGACCGCTTCGGGGACTTTTCACGAGAACATCATTGAATAAATAATTAAAAATTTTAACCTATTGGAATCACTCAGATTTAATTTAATTTGTGAAATATTTCTTGACAAGGGAAGGAGGCGGTGGTATTTAGTTTACCTGTCTTTAAAGGTCTAATTTTATCAAAGGAGGAAGCTTATGTTACCAGGAATTAAGAAATATCCGCATATTTTCAGTCCAATCAAGATTGGCAAATTGGAGATTAAGAACCGAATAAAATATGCCTCCACAGAGACAAATTTCAATTATCGAGACGGATATGTCTCCGATAAGGAAGTGGGTTATATGGAGGCTCAAGCCCGGGGGGGAGCGGGCATTGTCACCTCCCAGGGGGCTTTTACCGAACCCAAAGGTGAGGGAAAAGGTTATGTCGGAATGATGGGTATCTGGAATGACAGGTATATCCCGGGTCTTAAAAAGATTGCCGAAGTCATTAAGAAGCATGACTCCGTTCCCTGCCTTCAATTGATGCACTGCGGTCGGGTCGGAGGCATTGAAATCCCTTACACGGCAGGGCCATCCAATGTTCCCCAAAAACTCCCGATATTCCGTCCGCCCAAAGAGATGACCAAAGAGGAGATTCATCAGTGCATCCAAGAGCATATCGATGGAGCGGTAAGGGCTGTTGAAGCTGGTTTTCAGATTGTCGAAGTCTCTGGAATCGTTGGCTATCTTCTTTCCAACTTCATCTCTGCCTATACCAACAAGCGCACGGATGAGTATGGCGGCGATATTCATGGGCGATCTCGATTCATGAAGGAGATTCTCGAAGGGATCCGAAAAGCCATCCCTTCTGATGTGGCCATCGGAATTCGCCTCTGTGGCGAGGAATTACTCGATGACCGAGGGGGAAATACTCCGGAAGAAAGCCTGGAGTCCATTAAGATTGCCGATAAGGCAGGGATTGACTATCTCAGTGTCACGGCCGGATGGCAGGAATCGCCTGTCTCCGTCATCTCTCGAGATGTTCCCATGGGAAATTGGCTCTACATCGCAGAACGGATGAAGAAGAATATCAAGGCCCCTATCAGCATGGCCTATCGACTCTTCGTTCCGGAAATTCCCGAGAAGGCCATGGCAGAGGGCAAACTGGATATGTGGGAGATGTGCCGGCCGATGATCGCCGATCCTTTTCTCCCCAAGAAGATTATGGAAGACCGCCAGCAAGATATCATCCCCTGTATTGCCTGCAATGTCTGCTTGGCTCGACTCTTCAGGGATACGGAACTTTGCTGTACGGTTCGACCTTCCCTGGGACATGAGAATGAAGTGGAATGGGGCTTCTATGGCTTTCAAAAATCGAAGACGAAGAAGAAGGTCATCGTCGTCGGGTCAGGAATTGCGGGACTTCAGGCCGCGGCCATCGCTGCGGAAAAAGGCCATGAGGTCACGATCTATGAGAAGAATGACCATGTGGGAGGTCAGTTTGCAGCCGCAGCGCATGGACCCTGGGGCGACCAGGAATTCCAAAGAATGGTGAATTACCTAAAGGCCCAATGCGACAAGCACGGCGCCAAGATCGTTCCGAAAACACCTGTGACCAAAGAACTCCTTGAGAAGGAGAAGGCGGACTCCGTGATCATTGCCACGGGCGCCACCCCTGACAAATCAATTCCTGGCAGCGACAAGAAGCAGGTGGTCTCTCTCTTTGATGTCCTGGAGGGAAAGGTCAAACTTGGGCAGAACGTGGTGATCGTGGGAGGAACTGGAGCGGCCATTTCAACTGCTCTCTACATCCTGGATAAAGGGAAACACACCGT
>DCUS01000209.1:0-12713 GCA_002327885.1 Syntrophaceae bacterium UBA2208 | reverse complement strand
ATCCCTGCTGATACGGTTGTGCTTGCGAATCTTGCCCCCAATAAGGAAGTGGGATATGGCAAATATGCAAAGGATGTTTACATGATCGGCGATGCTGTCCAGGTTCGAAGGGGGACCGCAGCGATTCGTGATGGGTACAAAATGGGGATGAGAATTGATTTCTGGCCCTATCAAACCTATCACCGGATCAAACACTAAGATGACTCAAAAGATACAGAGGATTCAAAAGGCAACCTGTCCGACAAACGATCTGAATGCTCTGGATCCTTGGCATCGAATGACATAAATTTTAAACTCTAAGAGAAAAGGAGAAAATTATGGTACCACATGTCGACGTCTTCAAATGCACAGGTTGTGGCATATGTGTTAGGGATTGCCCGGAAGGGATTATTGGTCTGGTAAAGGAAAAAGCCGCCATTCTCACCGATCTCTGCGTGGAGTGCGGAATCTGTGCCTTTGTTTGCCCCTTTGTCGCCATTATCAACGAACTTCCGAACGGGGGCATCGAAACAGGGAATATTGCTTATCTTTCAAAAAGATAGGGACGAATCCATGAGTTCATGGTTTTTTCTGGATATTCGTCAAAGAATGGGCTTGGCCAAAGGAGATGGAAAAATATTCGGGAAAACTTGAAAGAAAGAGAGGAGGTGCCTGATGAAGGTAAATAAGATTGATCACATCTGTATCGCAGTCAAGGATCTTGAAGCGGCAAAAAAAGTCTGGGAACCCATTCTCGGAAAAGGACCTGATGATCCTTATGTGGATGAACCCGAGAAAATCAGAGTGGCGCGCTACTGGCTGGGAGAAGTTGGATTTGAATTGATGGAATCCACCACCCCGGATGGCGACGTGGCGAAGTTTATTGAGAAAAGAGGCGAAGGCGTCATGATCATTGGGTTGAACGTGGATAGCACTGAAGCAGCCATGAATGAATTGAAGGCAAAAAGCTATCCCTTCATTGGTGGATTGAGGCCCTTCAGGGGTTGCAAATTTGCCTTTGTTCATCCCAAAATGGTCAACGGAGTGCTCCTCGAACTCATCGATTATCCTTGGAATGAATTTAAGAAAAAATAATACAACTTCTCAAATCTCTTGTGAATTTAAAAATGGCACCCCGGGAAACCTGGGTGCCATTTTTTTATTCCATGATTCATCTCGATTAGATTAAAAATACCTTGACAATATAGTCAATTATTGATATGTCAAATCTACTTTAAAAAACAAAAGATCGATCACCATGAAGTTATAAGATGGAAGGAGGTGACCACAGGACAACAATGAATTGATTGATTTTTTACAATAGAAGGAGGAGATTATGAAGGAGTACAAAGTTTTTCTTAAAGAAGATGAGATTCCGAAGCAATGGTACAATATTCAAGCTGATCTACCCACCCCCCTCCAACCCCCCCTCCACCCCGGAACAGGGCAGCCAATCGGGCCTCAAGATCTTGCTCCTGTCTTCCCGATGAATTTGATTGAGCAGGAGGTCAGCACACAACGATGGATCGATATCCCTGAAGGAGTGATGGAAAAATTACTCATCTGGAGACCAACCCCCCTCCATCGGGCTTACGCATTAGAAAAAGCCCTGGGGACACCTGCAAGAATTTATTATAAGAATGAAGGGGTGAGCCCTCCAGGGAGCCACAAGCCCAATACGGCCGTTGCACAAGCTTACTACAACAAGGTCTTTGGCATTAAGCGGATTACGACAGAGACCGGCGCGGGCCAATGGGGAAGCGCACTCAGTTTTGCTTGTTGTCTCTTTGGACTGGAGTGCAAGGTCTACATGGTGAGGATCAGTTATGATCAAAAACCTTATCGCCGTATGATGATGAACACCTGGGGAGCAAACTGTGTCCCCAGTCCGAGCAAAGATACCAATGCGGGCAGAAATATTCTGGAACAAAACCCGGATACTCCGGGAAGCCTTGGAATCGCTATCAGCGAAGCCATTGAAGATGCTGTCACCTCCAAGGAAACCCGATACTCCCTGGGAAGCGTCCTGAACCATGTGATGATGCATCAAACGATTATCGGACTCGAGGCCAAGAAACAGCTCGAGAAATTTGGGGAAAAGAAAGTGGACATTGTGGCAGCGTGCGCCGGTGGTGGAAGCAACTTTGCTGGGCTTGCTTTTCCATTTGTCTTAGACAAAATCAACGGGGCCAATATCACCATCATCCCGTCAGAGCCGACTTCCTGCCCCACCATGACCAGAGCACCTTTTGTCTATGATTTTGGTGATACCGCCGCCACCACCCCTCTCCTTCCCATGTATAGCCTCGGGCATACATTCATCCCGGCTCCTATCCATGCTGGAGGGTTGAGATATCATGGCATCGCTCCCCTTTTGAGCCAGTTGATTATTGAAGGATTGATTCAGCCTCGGGCTTACAATCAATTGGAGGCTTACGCTGCTGCTGTCCAATGGGCGAGGACCGAAGGTTTCATCCCTGCTCCAGAAACCAGTCATGCCATTTGTACAGTGATTGAGGAAGCCAAAAAGGCTAAAGAAGAAGGAAAAGAAAAGGTCATCCTTCTCAATTGGAGCGGCCACGGCTTGATGGATCTGGGTGGTTATGACTCTTATTTCAGTGGAAGACTCGTCGACTACGTATTACCGGAAGAAGAGATGAAAAAATCTCTCAAGTCTCTTGAAGGATTGCCGAAACCGCAGGCATTGAAAAAGGGTAAAGCAGTTTAATCAAAATCGAATCCTACGGGCTCCTCTCGGGGCTCGTAGGATTTTTTGTTGAAGCCGATTGTGCCAAATTACTCAAAGTCTGTCAAAGCTCCTATGATCGAAGAACACGATTCCCTAATCATTCGTTGCCCTCAATTAGGCGGTGAAATCCCATTTAAATATTGCCGAACCATTAATGAGGGCCTCCCCTGTCGAAGAATAATGGCCTGCTGGGAATTCAGAATAGAGATATCAAAATTCCTTGGAGAACATTACTCAATTGACCAAATCCAACTGGCATTGGCACCTCCCACCAAGACGAGAATTGATACCATTCTCGAACTGATCGAAAAAGCAAAAAAGATAAAAGAAGAAGGAGAATGACAGGATGCTGATCTCCGATCGATTAGGGAATATCAAACCGTCAGGGGTCAGGCGAATCTTTGATCTCGCCCGACAGATGAAAGATCCTATCAATCTGAGCATTGGGGAACCGGATTTTGATATCCCGGAACCTCTTAAAGAGGAAGGGATTGAATGGATTCGAAGAGGTTTCAATAAATATACTCCCACACAAGGAATTCCTGAATTGAGAGAAAAGATCGCCTCCCATCTTAAGAAAAAGGGGGTTCATTTTGAGGAGGTGATGGTAACGGCTGGCGTCACCGGTGGGCTGCTTCTCGCTACTCTTGCCCTCATCAATCCGGGCGATGAAATCATTATCCCCGATCCATTTTTTGTGATGTATGAATATCAGGTGCTTCTCATGGGAGGGGTTCCGGTCTTTCTCGATACCTATCCTGATTTTCGATTGAGAGAAGAAGAACTCATTAAAAAATTAACAAAGAAGACAAAATTTATCATCATCAACAGTCCGAACAATCCCACAGGGGCCCTCTATCCAAAAGAAGACTTGATGAAAGCAGTGAGGATTTCCAAAGAAAGGAATCTTCTCATTCTCTCCGATGACATTTACGATAACTTTGTTTTTGACGCCCCATCCTGTCCCTGTATTGGACAGTTCTATGAAAACACGTTAACCTTTGGCGGTTTCTCAAAAGGCTGGGGAATGACCGGATGGAGATTAGGTTATGCGGCAGGTCCTAAGGAGATCCTCCGGCAGATGATCACGCTTCAACAATACACGTTCTCCAGCGTCAACTCCTTTGCCCAAAAAGCAGCCGTCAAGGCTTTGGACTTTGATGTGAAGAGTTATATTGAAGGATACAAAACCAAAAGGGATTTGATCTACGAGGGGCTCAGAGAAAAGTTTAATGTCCAAAAGCCACAGGGCGCTTTCTATATCTTCCCGGAGGTCCCGGGAGGGAATGCGGAAGCTTTCGTAGAGAAAGCCATCCAACAGAACCTCTTTATTGTACCGGGCAGTGTCTTCTCTAAAAGAAATACTCATGTCAGGATCTCTTTCGCAGCCTCCGAGGAAACTCTTTTGAAAGGAATTGAGGTTCTCAATCGTATCAGTTAAAATTTAAAAGTAGGTATCAATTTAGAGATTTGAAAAACCCTTTAAAATCCCTCCCAACCTCCCTTTGCCAAAGGGAGGAGAAATGTATCCCCCTTTTGACAAAGGGGGATTAGATAATCTTGAATGGGAGGGGGAGAAAAATAGATGCCGGTAGATTTAGAAGCTGTATGTGAAATCATTGAAAAGCATGGTTACCAGAAGGCTTCCCTGATCGGCATTCTCCAGGATATTCAAGGGAAAATGAACTACCTTCCCCGGAAGGCATTGGTTCAGGTGGCAAAAAGCCTCGATATTCCCATCACGAACGTTTACGAAGTGGCTACTTTCTATAAAGCCTTCAGTCTCGAGCCAAAGGGAAAACACACCCTCCAGGTATGTCTGGGAACAGCATGCCATGTACGGGGAGGCGCAAGAGTTCTCAACTATCTTGAGAACCGGCTGGAAGTAAAATCCGGTCGGACCACCAAAGATCTGACCTTTACCTTAGAGAGTGTCAATTGTCTTGGGGCATGTGCCTTAGGACCTATGATGGTGATCGATAAAAAATATTATGGAAAAATTAACACCAATAAGATTGAATCCGTTTTGAAAAAATATCAATAACTACGAAAGATGAGTCCTCGCCTCACAAGCATTTCAGACCTTCGGAACTTGCGGCGGTCCTTGAAAAAATCGAGGGACGGGAATAAGCCGTGCATCACGATCTGTGCCGGGACGGGATGCCAGGCAACCGGCGCCTCGGAAGTGGTGGAAAAATTCAGACAAGAAATCAAGGACCGCCACCTCGAGGATAAAATAGAGGTTCGAGCCAGTGGATGCCACGGCTTTTGTGAACGGGGCCCTCTGGTGGTCATCCGACCTCAAATGATTTGCTATATGAATGTCGAAATCACGGATGTCACTCAGATTACTGCCGATACCCTCCTCGAAGGGAAAGTCATCGATCGTCTTCTCTACCAGAACCCTCTGACTAACGAAAAAATTGTTCACGAGCAGGATATTCCATTTTATAAATTTCAACAGAGGATTGTCTTCGGAAGCAATGGAGAAATCGATCCCACCCGGATTGACGATTATATTGCGATCGGCGGTTACCAGGGATTGGAAAAGGTTTTATCCGAAATGGCGCCGGAGCAGGTCATTGATATCATCAAAAAATCTGGCCTGAGAGGCCGGGGAGGTGGTGGATTTTTCACCGGCCTGAAGTGGGAGTCCTGCCGGAAAGCAAAGGGGAAAGAAAAATTTGTCATTTGCAATGCAGATGAAGGAGACCCCGGCGCTTACATGGATCGTTCTTTGCTGGAAGGGAACCCTCATCGTATCATTGAGGGAATGCTCATCGGAGCCTATGCCATTGGTTCCGAAGAGGGATATGTTTATGTCCGGAATGAGTATCCACTCGCCGTTTCAAATCTCAGCCTTGCCATAGAACAGGCGAAGGAGGTTGGGCTTCTCGGAAAAAACATCCTGGGATCGGGATTGACGTTCACCCTCAAGATCAATCGTGGGGGAGGAGCTTTTGTATGCGGGGAATCGACAGCCCTGATGGCTTCTCTGGAAGGAAAGGTCGGGGAGCCCCGGGCCAAGTATATTCATACGGTCGAGCATGGTCTCTGGGATCAACCCAGCAATCTGAATAATGTCGAGACATGGGCGAATGTCCCGATCATCATCAACAAGGGCGTGGACTGGTATACCTCCATCGGAACATCCGGGTCAAAGGGAACAAAGATCTTTTCCCTGGTTGGGAAGATTAACCATACCGGCCTGGTCGAAGTCCCGATGGGAATCACCCTGCGTCAGATTGTTTACGATATCGGCGGCGGAATTCCGGACGGCAAGCGTTTCAAGGCCATACAGACCGGAGGACCTTCTGGCGGTTGTATCCCTGAAAGTCTCCTTGATCTCCCCGTTGATTTCGATCGACTCCAGAAAGCCGGATCCATGATGGGTTCGGGTGGGATGATCGTCATGGACGAGGACAACTGCATGGTGGATATGGCTCGCTATTTCGTTCAATTCCTCCAGGAGGAGTCCTGTGGAAAATGCACGCCTTGCCGAGAGGGACTCCAGCAGATGGGCGAGATCCTTAACCGAATTTGTGAGGGGAATGGAAAAGAAGGAGATATTAAACTTTTACAGGATCTCTCCCGGGTGATGATCGATACCTCTCTATGCGGTCTCGGGTTAACGGCGCCCAACCCTGTCTTATCCACTCTTCGATATTTCAAAGATGAATACGAAACCCACATTCAAAGTAAAAAGTGTCCGGCCAAGTTCTGCAACGGGCTCATCTCTCTTTCGATTGATCCTGAAAAATGCACCGGATGCGGAGCCTGTGTCAAGGTCTGCCCGGTCGATGCGATTTCTGGAGAGAAGAAAAAATCCCATCAACTGGATGGGGATAAATGTGTGAAATGCAGGGCGTGCCATGAGGCCTGTAAGTTTGATGCAATCATAATCCAATGAAACTGGAATAATGGAATGATGGGGGGATGGAATGGTGGGTAAGGAAAAAATCTGAGGCAAGATGTTTCAACCATTATTCCACTATTCCAATATTCCATTGTTCCGAAAGACGTGTTGATGATCACTCTCACCATTAACGGTAAAAAAGTTAAAACAAAGGAGAAGACGACCCTCCTCGAAATTTGCCGGAAGATGTCCATTCCCATTCCGACCCTCTGCTATCATCCGGATCTCACCCCACACGGCTCCTGCAGGCTCTGCACGGTGGAAGTTTTCGAAAATGGAAAGAGTCGCATGGTAACAGCCTGTAATTTTCCCGCCCGGCAGGGAATTAAAGTAGAAACCCATTCGGATAAAGTCATTCAGGCACGCCGTATCCTGGTTGAACTTTTCCTCGCGCGATGTCCTCGCGTCCCTCTCGTTCAGGATTTAGCGCGCGAACTGGGCATCGGAAAAACTCCATACAAAGCCGAAAACCCGGAAAATAACTGCATCCTTTGCGGCCTCTGTGTCCGTGCCTGTAATGAAATGGTGGGGGCCCACGCCATCGAATTCTCTAAAAGAGGAACTCACAAAAAGATTGGAACGCCTTTTGAGATCGACTCCGATCGATGTATCGCCTGCGGGGCCTGTGAATATATCTGTCCCACCGGAGCCGTTCAGATGGAGATGGACCGGATCAGAAAAATAAAGAATTCCGATACGGGGACGCACCGTTATTGCAGATACATGCGCCTCGGATTGGTCGATTTCATGGTCTGCTCAAACGGTTTTGAATGCTGGCGGTGCGAGGTGGATCAAATGATGGAAGACCGGTTCGGGACCCACCCCGCCTTTGCCCTGAAACCTGCTAAGAACAAGCAATCTTTGCAGGTGAACGGATTCACCTTTTCGCCCGAACTTTTTTACAGTGAGAAACATGTCTGGGCCAGACCGATGGACCGGGATGTCAGATTAGGACTCGATGACATCATTTCCACCTTCGCCACAGAGGCAGATTCCATCAAGCTTCCTCACGCAGGGATGGGGCTGGAGAAGGGACAAGTCCTTGCGGAAATAATATGCGCTGGGAAAAAGTTAAAGATCCACTCCCCCCTTTCCGGACCTATCACTGCGGTGAACCGTGATGTAGAAGAATCTCCTAACCTGGTTTGGAAGGACCCTTATCGTCGGGGTTGGTTGCTCATGATACGGCCTGATCAACCGGAGGAGATTTCTCAGCTTTATTCCGGTGAGGCCGCCAAAACTTGGTTTACAAAACAGGCCGTCAATCTGAAAAGTTTTCTCATGAAATGGGCTCCGAAATCTTCCCAAAAGGAAGAAGTTCAGGATGAACGATTCATCCAAAGGATCATTCGAGATCAGTGGGATAAAGTAACAGAAATCCTGCTGGGATAAAAAACCTAATGTCAAATTTCAAAATTCAAAGTCCAAATAAAACCCAAATGACCCCAAAAAGGGCATTTGGCATTTTTATAAAATAGGCGCTGTGAATCATGTCTGAGAAAGAACAAAGGATTCTGCTTGGAAACGAAGCTATTGCGAGAGGGGTGGTGGAAAGCGGGTGTCACTTTTTTGCCGCTTATCCGGGCACTCCCAGTTCAGAGATCCTACCTGCTATCGTCCGCTTCAAAAAAGAAAATAATCTCGATATCTACGTTGAGTGGTCTACGAATGAAAAAGTGGCCTTTGAAAATGCACTGGTGGCCTCTTATACCGGAAAAAGGGCTGCAGTGGCGATGAAGCAAGTGGGGTTGAATGTCGCCACGGATCCTCTGATGAGCGCCGCCTACATCGGGACAATAGGAGGTTTTGTCATCATCAGTTGTGACGATCCCGGCCCCTTTTCATCCCAGACCGAACAGGACACCCGCTTCATGGCTATGTTTGCAAAGGTTCCTGTTTTTGATCCTGCCAGTCCCCAAGAAGCTCAGGAGATGTTACCCATTGCCTTTGATCTTTCGGAGAAGTATCAGATTCCCGTCATCCTCCGTCCTGTATTGAGGGTTTCCCATGCCCAACAAACCATCACCTTCCATCCCATTCGAAATGTCGAAAGAAAAGCTGATTTTCAGCGCAATCCCCAGCGATGGAGCGCAACACCCAGATATCGGTTCCTTCTTCATAAACAGCTCAACGCGAAGCTTCGTAAGATTGCTGAAGAGTTCAATTCCATGGCCTCTCTCAATTTCATTGACCAGAGTCGTGAAAAAGCGATCCTGGGAATCATTGCAGGGGGAATCGGCTATGCGATCGCCCGGGATATCCTCACTGAATTGGGCCTCCGCGAAGAAATTCCCATCCTTAAAATCGGAACTCCTTTCCCATTTCCCGCTCAGCGGGTGGAGGATTTTATCGAGAAATGCGATCATGTTTTAATCCTTGAAGAGACCGAACCGGTCATCGAGCTCCAAATACGGGATAAATCTAAAATCATTGGAAGATTAGACGGAAGGATTCCCAACGAAGGGGAGATGCTTCCCGAAGTCATGACTCAACTGATCGCTGATCTGTGTAAAGATTTCTCCATCCCTGCGGGAGAAATTCCCTCTACGGTCCCTCTCGAGAAACTGGTGGCCGGGCTTGGCTTGCCCATTCGGCGCCCCTCTCTCTGCTCCGGATGTCCTCACCGGGCTTCTTTCTACGCCCTGAAGCAGGCCTTTCCCAACGGCATTTTTCCCAGTGACATCGGATGCTATACCCTGGGGATGAACATGGATGTGGTCGATACCTGCCACGACATGGGGGCGGCAATCACTTTCGCCAGTGGTCTTTACCAAACTTTTCATCAAGATGGCAAAGACATTCCGATCATCTCTACAATCGGGGATTCAACTTTCTATCATTCCGGAGCGCCTGGACTCCTGAATGCTGTTTATAATGGCGCTCGTTTCATTCTCGTGATCCTTGATAACTCCATTACCGCCATGACCGGCATGCAGCCCACTCCCGAATCCGGGACCACGGCGGACGGCCATCCCGGGCAATCCCTCTCCATTGAAGAATTGGTTAAAGGATGTGGCGTCAAATACATTCGGGTGGTCAATCCCTACGATATCAAGGGAATGATTCGGGAGGCCAGAAAGGCTCGCCAATATACCCAACAGTCCGGGGGGGGAATGGCGGTTCTCATCGCCCGTTATCCCTGCATCACCAATCAAAAAGAGGTCCTCAAAGTCAATCCTATCAAGGTGGATATCCGCCATATCCCTCCGCCGGAAAACGATCTCCCTCAAGTAAAGAGCGGGGCCATTCCTCAATCTCTATTACCTGTATACCAAGACAAAATTGCCCCGTGTACCGGAGCCTGTCCTATCCAGGTGGATGCAAGAGGGTATATCGCTCTCATATCAAAAGGAAAGTTTGATGAAGCCCTGACCCTTGTCCGCCAAAAGAATCCATTTCCTGCCATCACGGGCAGGCTTTGCGCACGGCCATGTGAAAAGATTTGCCGAAGAGGCGATGTCGATCAGCCTATTGCGATCAACCTTTTGAAACGATATCTCGCAGACATGGAGAATCAAGATCAATCCCCCTCTCCCCTCCCCTGGAAAAGGGGGGATCTTAAAGGGGGGTGGGAGGAATGGATCAAACCAGGCCCTGAAAGAAAAGCAAAGGTGGCCATCGTAGGATCGGGTCCCACGGGTTTGATGGCGGCTTACGATTTGAGACGATATGGTTACCCGGTGACCATCTTCGAAGCCCTCCCTCTTCCCGGTGGCATCTTGGCCGTTGGCACAGGGCAGTTTCGATTGCCGGAGGAAGTATTGAATAAGGAGTTGGACATCGTTAAACAGTTAGGGGCCACGTTTCAACTCCAAACACAGATTGGAAAGAAAGTACCTCTTGACGATCTCAGGGCTCGGGGATATAAAGCCATTTTCCTCGCCATAGGAGCTCACCGGCCTAAGAAGCTCAATCTCGCGGGAGACAGCGCCACAGGGGTCATGGATGCGTTGACATTTCTAAAAAAGGCCGCTCTGAAAAAAAACCTCCCGGCCTTTTTTAGAGTGGTGGTGTTTGGCGGAAATGATCGAACTCTGGATGCGGCACGAACAGCCCTGAGACGGGGAGCGAAATCCGTAACGGTTTTATTTAGCCGTTCGCGAAGAGAAATGCCTGCGGAGGCCTCAGAAATATCAGAAGCAGAAAAAGAAGGGGTCTCCTTTCGATTTCTCTCCGTTCCATCAAAAATTACAACATCCCATGGCAAAGCGAAGGGAGTTTCTTTCAGAAAAACGGTCCTCAGTGATCCCACCAGCCTCGGAAGAACAAGAATACTATCTGTCCAAGGCCCTGAAAAAAACTTGAAGGGTGATCTTGTCATCACCTCGCCCCTCTATGTCCCGGATCTTTCTCCTTTCGGCAATGCCGTTCCAAAAACCGCCTGGGAAACGATACATGTCGATCCTTTCACTCTCGCCACCTCTGTGGAGGGACTTTTTGCAGGAGGCGATGCGGTGACAGGCCCCAAGAATTTTATTGAAGGCCTGGCAGCGGGGAGAAAAGCCGCTCTCTCAATTCATCGTTATTTAAGCGGAGAAGAGCTAAGAGCAGATCGGGAGGCGGAAGGAGTTTCCACCGAGTTAGTCTCTGTTAATATCGATAAAGTAGAAACCCGGCCAAGGGTGGAGGAGCCTGTTCTCTCACCAGAATTCCGAAAAAAGAATTTTAAGGAAGTCCATCTTTTGCCCTCGAAGGAGGCACTGATTGCAGAGGCCAGTAGGTGTCTTCACTGCGGGGCCTGTTATCAATGCGACACCTGTATGCTTCAGTGTCCCGATGGAGCCATCTCCAAAACCGAAAGCGGTTATATCATTGACTACAACAAGTGTTCCGGTTGCCGTATCTGTGTCCGGGAATGTCCCACCTCGGCAATCGATATGCCAGCGGTGGGGGCTTGTATCGCTTGTGGGTTCTGCCTCAAACGATTTGAATGCCCCTCCTTGATCAAAGGAGAGGATGGTCGGGTGAACATCGATCGACTCACCTGTGTGGATTGCGGTCTCTGCACGCAGGTGTGCGCTCAGGAAGGGATTTATCAAATCGCCTGATTGCAGATTGCAATTGGTATTGAGGCTGTTCTCGCAAAAAGTCCCCAAAGTGGTCGTTGCGAACGCAGTGAAGCAATCTTGTATTTTGTAAGTGCCTGGTTTTATGGGATTGAGAAGATGAATATTCAGATGATTATCTCCGGTGTGGGCGGGCAGGGTGTCCTCCTGGTGACACGTATTTTTGCGGCGTTTGCCCTCCGGGAAGGGCATCCCCTGATCGGTTCCGAAGACCATGGAATGAGCCAGCGCGGAGGATCCGTGATGACCCATCTGAAGATTGGGAATTTCAACAGTCCCCTCGTAAAAAAGGGAAGCGCTGACATTCTCTTATCCCTCGAAAAGAATGAGGCCTACAAAACCCTTTACTATCTTAAGCCCTCTTCGAAAGATCAAGAGGGCGGAGTCTGCTTCATCAATGCTCCGGATCCGAACTATATAAACGAGGAAATCAAGAAATATCTAAAAGAAAAAGGGATTGAATCATATGTGTTTGGAGCCGATCTGTTAGCCAGGGGAATGGGGTCAAGTCAATCCGCAAATATTGCTCTCATCGGCTTTGCCACAGCCCACCTCAGGTTCCCGTTTCCCCACGATAAAATCAGGGAGGCGATCGAACGGGTGACGGCCCAAAAGTTTCGGGAGATCAGTTTAAAAATATTTGAAAAAGCATGGATAGAGGGTCGAAAATCCATGAAATCATGAATTGTTCCTCCTCTCTGATCTAACCACCTCCCAGCATCATTTGACAACTCAACGGAAAAAAGATAAATTATTTTTATAGTTCAAATGAAGGAGCGGACCATGAGCAAAAGATGGACTAAGGGATTGATGGTGGGTTTTTCTATCCTCTTTCTTTCATTCGGCCTTTTTTTCTGTATGGGAAAAGATGAGGCCGGTTCCCTTCCTAAGAACGATAAATTGACAACGGCCAGATCCCTCGGGTTGGCCTTTGTGGAGGTTGCCAAAAAAGTCCAACCCTCTGTCGTCAACGTCACTACAGAAAAAACAATCACCGTGAAGC
>DCUS01000057.1 GCA_002327885.1 Syntrophaceae bacterium UBA2208 | reverse complement strand
TTATTTTTAGTTTCCAAAAAATCTCGCCGATCATAAGGTTAGTTTGAAACAAGTTGACAGACCAACACAATCCTGAAAGTTGAGGAGTATGGTTAGAAAGCAAGTATAAGAATAAAAAATGTATGGGTTCCACAGATAGCTACCAAAGGAAGAGAGTCCGAGGAAAGTTTGCCTTGATATTCAAAAGTCGCTTACCATATACTTATTTTTTAAAAAAGGGGATGGAGCATGGCGAAAAGAAGGTCAATATTACTAACAGCGATCATTTCACTGGCGGGTGGCATATTTACAACCTGCGAGAGGGATGTTCCCAGGATGCCAAAGGATGAACTCAAAGCCATGCTTGGCAGCCCGGATTTGGTTACCATAGATGTTCGTTTGGAAGGAGACTGGAATAAGAGTGACTCAAAAATTAAAAGTGCTGTTCGAGAAAACCCTGATCATATAGAATCTTGGGCTGATAAGTATCCTAAGGATAAGATTCTCGTTCTCTACTGTAACTGACTCCATGAAGGGACAAGTGCCAGTTTGGCACGGAAGTTAAGAGACAAGGGATTTAAAAAGGTCTATGCACTCAAAGGTGGTTGGGCTGGATGGTCTGATTCCAATTACCCGATGGAAAAGAAATAAGGTGCCTTGTTAAAATTTCAGATATAAAAAAATGAGTTACGGTTCTATATATAAAGGGAAAAATGCATATGCCTGAAGGCAAAATACCTTATCCAGTTCTGATTTTCCTCAGTCTGGCCTTTGGCTCTCTTATATTAGTCAATGGAGACCGTGCCAAAACTTTTGCCCAGAAGACAGATGAAAAGACCTTTAAAATATTAAAAGAAAAGATGACCGACCCGCAGACTGGGCTGCCGAAAACTCTTGATCCCCACCTGTTTAAAGGAAAGGCTAAGGAGGCTTACCAGATAGCAAAAGAGATTCCTGAAATTCTCTCACAGATGCCTTGTTTGTGCGAATGTGAGCCTTATGGCCATGAAAACCTTTTAGATTGTTTTATTGATAGGCATGGAGCTGGGTGAATGATATGTCAAGAGGAGGCCCTCTTAACAAAACGATTACACAAGGAAAATATTCCCCCTAATAAAATTAAAGAAGAAATCATGAAAAGATTTAAATAACTTCAGGACATTCTCTTACACAAAACCAAAATACCCCTGCCATACTCAATTCCCTGAATAAAAAAAGCCGTCCTGATCCCATATTCCGAGAAAATTCGCTCTTGGCCAGTTTAAATCTTCTCCTCCCACGGAGTCGAGACGGCAATTTCCACTTCCCGCTAATATATAGCACAATTACCCCATTCTCAAGTTGAAAAATTTGCGCTGATTTTCGCTTGAAATGTTGTATTGCGTATCCTACGCGTAAAATCACTCTTACAGGAAGCCCCTACGAGAACGAAATGAGAATTTTTTGAACAGATGGAGCGCCTGAGTAAGATCTATATATAGGTCCTTCAATTTTCTTGTTGCTTTTCTCGCGATTCAACCTTTGGATTTGGCGATTCTCTAAAATCACTTGGTCAATATACTCTCCGCAGGAAATACATTTCCAAACCCAACAGTGTTCTTGAAAGAGAGTTAGGGAAACAATCCCATTCAAAAAACCCCTTCCCTTAGAAGGGGTGAAGCATCAGACAGGTTTATGGATAAAGACTTGAGTGATTTCATCTATATGATATCCGTTTTCCCTTCCGCAAATAAATCCATGCATTAAACACACAAAGAAAAATCGTGAATATAAAAATGGTGGTTTGGGAAAGCTCGAGATAAACAACCTTTTCCACATAATGGACGATGAAGGAACCGATATGTACGAGGCCGGGATTATGTTTCAACCTCAACCAGAATTCAACATGAGTTAGAGGACAATACCAACCAAAAACCTGAATCAGGATGGCAAAAAAAAGACCGGAGAGATGAAACCCCTTTACAATTCTATTCCTGACTCCCCAAACGGCACCGAAAAACAAGAATAGTATCCAGAAAAAATGGATGAGCACAATGATATCGGCACCGATCTTATAAAGCATCCTATCCCACGAGGGTTAACGAATCATCTTCTTAAATTCTTCCTCGGTGAGGGTTTTGATTCCCAATTCTTTGGCCTTGTCGAATTTGGAGCCAGGATCTTCCCCAATGACCACATAGTCCACCTTTTTGGATACACTGGAAGCAGTCATTCCACCCAGAGATTCGATTAGATTTCGAGCTTCATCCCTTCCATAGGTTTTAAGGGTTCCTGTAAAGACAAAGGTCTTGCCTTCAAAATTACCTTTCTCTTTAACTTTTGTCTCAATCACCTTTACTCCGGCCTTTTTCAGTAATTCGATGGATTCCTTATTTTTTTGATCTCCGAAGAATTGATGGACACTGGCTGCCACTTCAGGGCCTACGCCTTCCACCTCCATGAGATCCTCTTCCGATAGGCGAAAGAAATCGTCCAGATGCAAGAATTGACGGGCTAAATCCTCTGCGGTCGTTTCGCCGACATGACGGATGCCCAAGGCATAGAGAAATTTTGATAGGGGTTTGGTTTTACTCTTTTCAACCGCGTCAATGATGTTTTGGGCTGATTTGTCTGCCATGCGCTCCAAAGCGATCAATTTCTCTTTATTGATATAGTAAAGATCCGCGACGTCTTTTACCAACCCTTTGTCAACCAATTGATGAATCAATTTCACGCCAAGGCCTTCGATATCCATCGCCCTTTTGGAGGCAAAATGTTTGATCCGGCCTTTCAATTGGGCCGGGCAATCCAGACCGATGCATCGATGAATCGCCTCCTCTTTGATGACCTCTGCCCCGCACACCGGACATTTGGAAGGCATCCTGAACTTCTTCTCCGTCCCCTTTCTTTTTGAAGTCACCGCCTGAACCACTTCAGGGATGACATCTCCTGCCCTCTGGATGACCACCGTATCGCCAATTCTCACATCTTTTTTGTTAATCTCATCCTGATTGTGAAGCGTTGCCCGGCTGACCTCAACCCCTCCCACTTTCACCGGCTCCATCACTGCCACGGGTGTGAGGGCTCCGGTCCTTCCGACCTGGATGAGGATATCCAATATCTTTGTGGTCTCCTGTTTGGGTTGAAATTTAAAGGCCAATGCCCAACGCGGGCTTCGAGCAATTTCACCCAGCTTTGTTTGAAGGTCAAGGTGATCGACCTTTATTACAATTCCATCAATCTCGTAGGGAAGAGTTTCTCTTTTCTCATTCATCCTGTGATAGTATTCCAAAACTTCTTCTATGTTCTGACATCTCTGAATATTAGGATTCGTCCGGAAACCCCATTTGGGAAAGATCTGGAGAATTTCCGAATGAGTTTTAAATGTCCGACCTATCACCTCCCCTACGCCATAGCAATAAATTTCCAGGGGTCGCTCTGCCGTGATCTTTGAATCGAGCTGCCGGACCGAACCGGCCGCTGCATTCCTTGGATTGGCGAAAACAGGCTCTCTGCTTTCTTCCCGTCTGCGGTTAAGATCCTTAAATTTTTTAAGTTGCATGATCACTTCGCCCCGGACTTCTAAACGCTCCGGGGCCGGAATTTCTTTTCGAATAAGTTGCAGAGGGATGGTTTTTATGGTGCGAAGATTTTGAGTGATATCTTCGCCATGGATCCCATCGCCACGGGTGGAGCCCACGACAAATTGACCCCGATCATAAACGAGTTCAACCGCCAACCCGTCGAGTTTAGGTTCTGCAATATAGGTAATATCTGCGGAGGACCCTAAGAACTTCTTCACTCGTTTATCAAAATCCCTTGCCTCTGTTTCGTCGAAGGCATTGGCAAGGCTGAGCATGGGAATGGTGTGTCTGACGATTTCGAAAGTTTCTAAGGGAGAAGCGCCCACTCTTTGTGTGGGAGAATTCGGAGAGCGAAGCTCTGGATATTCCTCTTCAAGCTTCTCAAGTTCTCTCAGCAGGCGGTCATATTGAGCATCGGAGATTTCCGGCTGATCGAGGACATAGTAAAGGGTGTTGTGATATTCAATCTCCTCCCGCAGGTTTTCTACCCGTTTTTTTATCGTCTCTGGCACCATTTCCCCCATTTTAGACAGGATTGGTAGGGTTGTCAAATCAGATAAATCGCAAAGGGCATAGAGCATAGCGCATAGCGTAACAAAATAAAATTAAGCATATGGAGAAATAGTTTTTTTCACCCAAAAGTGCCTGAGACAATTCAATGGAAGAAGGGGGCTAAATATGGGGTAGAGACCCCCCTGTTTGGATAGATGTTGGGGTCTTGTGAACAAAAATGTAAAATACAATTAAGTATAAAATTTTACTTGACAAATTAAATTTTTCAGGATATTTCTACATGCCAAGTGGTAAAAAGTGGGATAAGGTGGTATGGCTTCCCAAAATGGAGGGGATAAAGCAATGTTCAGGGGTAGGTATGAACATACTATAGACTCCAAAGGTCGCATTAGCATTCCTTCAAAGTTTCGAGAGATCCTCAACAAAAAATATGATGATCGGTTAGTCATCACCAATTTTGACGGCTGCCTTGTCGCTTTCCCTAATGACGAGTGGAACATTTTAGTGGAGCAAAAGATTGGATCCTTTTCCATCATGAGAAAGGAGATGAGTTCTTTCTTGAGGTATTTTTATTCAAGCGCCATCGATTGCATCATCGATAAACATGGGAGACTCCTTATCCCTCAGACCTTAAGAGATTATGCGAATCTTCAAAAGGATGTCGTATTAGTGGGTGAGGGACGATTCATAGAAATATTTGCCAGAGACCGTTGGCAGGAAGTCGTGCAGCAGGTTGAAGGAGGATTTGACCAGGTCAGGGAGACCCTGGCCAATCTGGGAATTTAATTTTCGATTACAGATTACAGATCGCAGATTGCAGACTGAAAAAATCCAAAATCTAAAATTGGAAATCTAAGATAAAAATGGTTTTGTAATTCAATGGGGCTCCAACACATTCCTGTAATGGTGGAAGAGGCGATGGGTTTTTTAAAATGTGGTTCCGGCTGCACTTATGTGGACGCCACCCTGGGAGGGGGCGGTCACGCTTCAGAAATTTTGAGGCGGGCCGCACCCGATGGAGTGGTCATCGGGGTGGAGTGGGATGGGGATGCCCTCGCCGAGGCAGAAAATACATTATTGGTTTTTGGTGAAAGGGTCAAGATTTTTCGAAAAAATTTTATTCATCTTCCGGACTTCATGAAGGCTGAATCCGTTGATGGAATTCTTCTCGATTTGGGACTTTCTTCCTTCCAGGTAGAAGAAAAGAGAAGGGGGTTCAGTTTCAAAGGAGAGGGCCCTTTGGATATGAGGATGGATCAGCGGATGCATCAAACGGCCGCCGATCTGGTCAACCGCCTTTCATTGGGAGAGTTGGAATATACTCTATTTCATTACGGGGAGGAAAGTTGGGCCAAGAAAATTGCAAAGGCGATCGTTTACGAAAGAGAGAAAGGACCCATTGAAACAACCCAGGCGCTGAGGAAGATCATTTATCAGGCCATCCCCAGACGATTTCACTCCCGGCGAATTGACCCTGCCACCAAAACCTTTCAAGCCCTTCGAATCAGGGTGAATGATGAATTGGAAAATTTAAGGAAAATACTTGGAACCGGATGGGTGCTTTTAAAAAAGGGAGGGAGAATGTGTGTGATCTCTTTTCACTCCATCGAGGATCGGATGGTAAAGGAGGCCTTTCGAAAACTGGAGAAAGATGGAACGATGCGCATCCTGACGAAAAAACCGGTGACGCCTTCTGAGGAAGAGCGGGATAAAAATCCGCGATCCCGAAGTGCCAAGCTGAGGTGTGCGGAGAGGGTATCAGCCAACACAGAGGAATTTTGAATGACCAAGACCATGAACAGAAGTGAAGACCGAATCCTCTGGACAGGAGAGGGTTCCAAAACCAGACCCAAAGGAATCAAATTGGGACTGATTGTTCTTTTTAGTGCCCTCGCGCTTTTTTTCATTGGAGGCTCCCTGTTCTATGTTTGGTCAAGAATTAAAGTCATCCAGGTCGGGTATGAAATTTCGGATGCCCTGAAAAAGGAAAAATCGTTCACCGAGTCTAATAAAAAATTGAGGTTGGAGATCGCCACACTCAAATCCTATGCGCGGATTGAAAAATTAGCTGTGGAGGAACTGAGAATGGTGAAACCCCACCCCGAACAGGTGATCGTGATTCGATGAAACGGAAATCAATCAACTGGTTCAAAGTTCGAATCATCTTTCTTTCGGTTCTTCTCTCTGTGTGTTTTGTATTGATTGCAGGAAGGATGTTTCAGCTGCAAGTGCTAAAAAAGGAACAACTCTATAAACTGGCGGCGCTACAGCATCAAATTCAGATTCCTCTGGTTCCCAAACGCGGAATCGTCTGTGATAACAAGAACAATGAACTGGCGGTCAGCATGGAAGTCAATTCGGTCTATGTCGATGCTCGAAAGATCGAGGATGTCCCAAAGACGATCAATAAACTTGCTTCGGTTCTTCAGATCGACCGGGAAGAATTGAAGCAAAGGTTAAAGAAACGCCGGCCCTTTGAATGGATTCAAAGAAAAGTTTCTTCAAAAGAAGTCGAACAGGTCAAGGCCCTTCAACTTCCCGGCGTCCATTTTTTAAAGGAGAACCAACGGTTCTATCCCAATTCACAACTGGCAGCCCATCTGGTTGGTTTCGTGGGTCTCGATTCAAAGGGTCTGGAGGGAATCGAATATCAATACGATGCCTTGCTCAATGGAGCGAACCATGTCATGACCACCGCCAGAGATGCTTTAGGTCGTGAAATTGCCATGGGTAAGGTTCCCTTCAAAAAGGAAGACCATTACCGGAATATTGTCCTGACGATTGATAAATCGATTCAACATATCACCGAGACAGAATTGGGTCGTGGCGTTGAAAAATGGGGAGCAAAGGGAGGCATGGCGATTGCGATGGATCCCCTGACCGGAAAGGTCTTGGCCATGGCATCGTACCCCACTTTTAATCCAAATCAATTCATCAAATACCGTTCTAAAAATTGGAGGAATCGGGCGGTCTCCGATATCTTTGAACCCGGTTCTCTTTTTAAAGCCTTTCTTGCCGCCGCCGCCTTAGAGGAACAGGTGGTTCGCTCATCCGATTCTTTCTTCTGCGAAAATGGTTCTTATACGGTTTATGACCGAACGATCCATGATATCTCCAAACACGGGTGGCTTACCTTTCAGCAGATCATAAAATTCTCCAGTAACATCGGGGCTTCAAAGGTGGGCGAGAAGATGGGAAAAGAACGTTACTACCGATATATTTCTGCGTTCGGTTTTGGAGAAAAGACCCGGGTCGGTCTTCCGGGGGAAGCAAAAGGAATCGTCCACCATCCGAGATATTGGCCTCCGGTGGCCCTGGATACAATCTCTTTCGGTCAGGGAGTCTCTGTAACAGGGATTCAATTAGTGACGGCTCTGTCCGCCATTGCTAATGGTGGATCATTGATGAAGCCTTATGTCGTAGAGAAAATTGTGAATGAGAAAGGGGAGGTTGTCCAATCTTTTCAACCTGAGGTTGTCAGAAAGGTGATCTCCGAGGAGACGGCCAAAAAGGTGACGGCACTGCTCAAAGGGGCCACTGAGAAAGGAGGAACAGGGGAAGGGGGGGTGCCCGAGGGGTATGAGGTAGCTGGAAAGACTGGAACGGCGCAGAAAGTGGATTCCTTATTGGGTGGTTACTCTGAAGATCGCTACATGAGTGGATTTTTGGGATTTGCTCCTGTTGAGGGGCCTAAGCTTGTCCTTTTGGTCGTGATTGATGAACCGCAGGGGAATAACTATGGAGGAGTGGTTGCCGCTCCGATATTTAAAACCATAATGGAGAAGGTCCTTCCTTACCTCCAAGTGGTTCCAAAAGGAACGATGATCGTGAAAAACGGAATCGATTTGACTCCCTCCAAAGCTGTCTGGGTCAACTCCTCCCCGATTGATGGAGTGAGGGTGGGTCGGGGAGCAGGGATGATGGTGATGCCAGACCTGACCGGTTTATCCATGCGGAATGCCTTAAGCCGGATGGAGGGGAAGGGACTGATCATCAAGGTCTCAGGAAATGGAAAGGTCGTGGAACAAAACCCCAGACCGGGGACATTCGTTGAGAAAGGGGACCTCTGCTATTTGAAGTTTCAGTCCCCATCATAATGGGAGAACCGCATAGGGCATAGCGTTTAAAAAATGGAATTGAAAAGATTAATAGAAGGCGTTGAAGTCAAAAAGATCCATGGAGATACCCTAAAAGAGATTATGGGGATTGCTTACCATTCGAACCAGGTCCGGAAGGGATTCCTTTTTATAGCTATTCGAGGGATGGAAGCAGATGGGCACCGGTTTATCGGGGAGGCGATTGAACGCGGTGCGGAGGGAGTGGTTTCAGAGGAAGAGCAAGGGGTTTCCGATCGGACCATGATTTTAGTTCATAACAGCCGCCAGGCACTGGCGAAGATTTCCTCAAACTTTTATGGGAATCCGTCATCACGGATCAAGCTCATCGGCATCACCGGAACGAATGGGAAAACAACGACGACCTATCTTTTGGAATCGATCTTTAAAAAAGCGAAATACACGGTAGGGGTGATCGGGACCATCAATTATCGGTTCGCTCAAAAGAAAACCCTCGCTCCCAACACAACACCGGAATCCTTAGATCTGCAAAAGATTCTATGGGAGATGCATAGAGAGGGAACCTCTCATGTCATTATGGAAGTCTCCTCCCATGGGCTTGACCTCGATCGTGTGTTTGGATGCCAGTTTGATGGTGCGGTCTTCACAAATTTTACCTCCGACCATCTCGATTATCATAAGACCCTGGAACAATACTTTGAAAGTAAGAAGAAACTTTTCTCGGATTGTTTGATGAAAAGCCTTAAAGTAGGGCGGTTTGCCGTGACGAACCACGATGACCCCAAAGGAGAGAAAATTGTGGAAGGGATTCCTCTCTCTATCATCCGCTACGGGATGGACCCTTCTTGCGATATCGCGGCGGATCAGGTGGTGTCTTCCTTTGAGGGTCTTTCCGGCCGGATCAGAACCCCAAGGGGTGATTTTTCTGTCCGATCAAATTTAATCGGAAATTTCAACCTCTATAACATTCTGGCTGCGGTAGCGGTAGGGGTGGGCCTGAATATTCCCTTAGAGACCATTCGGGAAGGGCTGGAGGGATTGGAAGGGGTCTCGGGGAGATTTGAAAAAGTGGAGAACAGGAGAGGCATTCACATCATCGTTGACTATGCTCATACTTACGATGCCTTGGAGCGGGCTCTGCTGGGGTTAAAGGGGATCCTGGAAAACAATCCCCAGAACGAAGGGAAGATGATCACGCTCTTCGGATGTGGCGGTGACCGGGATCGAACCAAGCGACCCTTGATGGGTGAAGTGGCGGGGAGGTATAGCGATCTGGCTATTCTCACATCAGACAATCCCAGGACGGAGGACCCTTTAGCCATCCTGAACGAGGTGGAGAAAGGTTTGAAATCCCTTCCCATAAAAGTGTGGGACCAAGACGAAATAAAGTTTTGGAGAACCCAGAAGGGTTATCTCAAAATTCCGGATCGAAGAGAAGCCATCCGAATGGCGATCCGATTGGCCGAACGTTCGGATACGGTTCTCATTGCCGGGAAAGGTCATGAGGATTATCAGATCGTCGGAAAGAAGAAGTTTCCTTTCGATGATCGGATCGAGGCGAAAAAAGCCCTGGAGGAAAATTGATCCTTAGCATTGAAGAGGTCCTGAAGGCCACTGGAGGGAAGCTCCTCCAAGGGGAAAGAAACACCGTCTTCAAGGGGATTTCCACGGATTCAAGAACATTGACCGCGGGGGAACTTTTTGTCGCTCTGAAAGGGGATCGATTTGATGGCCATCACTATGCCATAGAGGTTCTTGAAAAAAAGGCAGGCGGCGTCGTGGTCGAAGAGGATAGGGTTGGAGACATTCGATGGAATGGTTACCGACCCAGGGCAGTCATTGCCGTAAAAAACACCCTCTCCGCTTTAGGAGATATTGCCCATGACTGGAGGCGAAAATATCGTACTCCAGTCATCGCCTTGACCGGAAGCAACGGCAAGACAACAACGAAAGAAATGATCGCTGCTTGCCTCGAAACCACCTTTCCTGTTCTTAAGACAAGGGGGAATTTAAACAACCTCATTGGGCTTCCCCTCACCCTCCTCACCCTCACCGAAAATGAGAGGGTCGTTATTCTCGAGATGGGGATGAACATACCCGGTGAAATTCGAAAATTGACCGAGATTGCAGAACCCGATATTGGATTGATCACAAATATCCAGGAGGTCCACCTCGAAGGCATGGGAAGTTTGGAAAGGTTGAAGGAAGAAAAGGGGGAACTCTTCCGGAGGATGAGAAGGGATGGAACGATTTTAGTGAATCAGGATGACCCTCGGGTGAGGGATCTGGCCAATTATTACCCTGGGCAAAAGATCACCTATGGAATCGAACACCCGGCAGAGGTGATGGCGAAAGAAATACGGATCAAAGGAGTCGAAGGAACCTCGTTCGCTCTGATTTTGGAACGTGAGGTGACGGAGGTCCATCTGCGGTTATTGGGGAGACATTTCATCCCGAACGCCCTTTCCGCCATCGCGGTCGCCTGTCTCTTCGGAGTGGATGTAAAAAAGGCCAGAGAGGCTTTGGAACGTTTTCAGCCTTTTCCCATGAGGATGGAAGTCATTTCTCTTAAAGGGGGAATGACTCTGATCAACGATACCTATAACGCCAATCCTTACTCGATGGAACTCGCCCTGGAAACCCTTGTTGAATCGAAGGGAGAGGGAAAGGCCATCGCCGTATTGGGCGACATGTTAGAACTCGGAAATTTTACGAGAGAAGCCCACGAACAATTAGGAGAGAAAGTGAGCCGGCTTTCCATTGACTTTCTTCTTGCCTTGGGAGAGGAAGCGCCCGCAGTTGTCGAGTCGGCGATTCGTCATGGATTTCCACGGGAGAGGGCAAGAATCGTGGAGAGTCATTCGGAGGCCATCTCCTTTTTAAGACAGAGGATTCAAAAGGGAGATTGGATCCTGATCAAGGGTTCAAGGAAGATGGCCATGGAAAAGATCGCAGAAAATTTGAACGACGGGAGGCCATAAAAAGTGTTGTATCATCTCCTCTATCCTCTTCACGAACTGTTTTCCTTTTTCAATGTCTTCCGTTATATCACCTTTAGGACCATTTATTCGATTCTGACAGCTCTCCTGATCAGTTTTATCATCGGGCCTTGGTTAATCAAAAAATTAAGAACATTTCAAATTCAACAGGTGGTGAGAGAGGATGTCCCCTCCCGACACATGTCCAAGAATGGAACTCCCACGATGGGAGGGAGCCTGATCCTGGCCGCCATTCTCATCCCCACCCTTTTTTGGTCAGACCTGGCCAATCCCTATATGTGGATTGTGATATTAACCACCCTATCATTCGGCATTCTCGGTTTTTTGGATGATTATAAAAAAATGAAGGATAAAAAAGGGATTGGGATCCGGGCCCGATACAAATTTCCCATTCAGGTGGCCATCGGTGTTGTGACCAGCTTCATTCTATTTACCACCATTGATCATGATTCCAGGTTGATCTTTCCTTTTTTTAAAACGGCGATGCCGGACCTTGGGCATTGGTACATTCTCTTTGGGATGTTGGTGATCGTTGGTTCAGCCAATGCGGTCAACCTGACGGATGGATTGGATGGATTGGCTATCGGACCCGTCCTCATCGCCAGCGCCACTTTTATGCTTTTCTGCTATCTCGCAGGAAATTTCAAATTTGCCACCTATCTCCAGATCCCTTTTGTCAAGGGGAGTGGAGAATTAACCATTTTATGTGGAGCCCTGGTCGGCAGTGGCCTGGGATTTCTCTGGTTCAACACCTATCCGGCTCAGGTCTTTATGGGCGATGTGGGTTCTCTCTCATTGGGAGCCGCCTTAGGAACCATCGCGGTGATCACGAAACAGGAGATTCTTTTGGTCATTGTGGGTGGAATTTTTGTGATCGAGACCCTTTCCGTCATCATCCAGGTGATTTCTTATCAATTGCGAAAGAAACGCGTTTTCAGGATGGCACCCATTCACCACCATTTTGAATTGAAAGGTTGGGCGGAGCCGAAGATCATCGTCCGATTCTGGATCATCGGGATTATTCTTGGACTCATTGCGATCAGTACGCTGAAGCTGAGGTAGCCCCAAAAAAACAATTAAGAGTGCAGAGTGACGAGTTGAGAATTAAACTCTTAAAGATCTAAAAACTTTTAACTTTTAACTCGTAAGTCGTAATTCATAACTGATTATGGAACTTCGCGGTAAAAAGGTGTTAGTCGTAGGGTTGGCCCGAACAGGGATTGCAACAGCAAAATTCCTTAAGGCAAAAGGTTCCCTTGTGACCACTACCGAGATGCAGCCGAAAGAGGAGATGAAAGCAGCGACTCAGGAATTAAATGGGATGGGGATCTCTATGGAATGGGGAGGCCATCAAATAGAGACTTTCCTCAACCAGGACGTGATTGTGGTGAGCCCCGGAGTTGACCTGAACATCAAGCCCATGCAAAGGGCAATCGAGCAGGGAGTTCGGGTGATCAGCGAGATCGAACTCGCTTATCCCTTCATCGATGTCCCGATCATCGCCGTGACGGGAACCAATGGGAAGACCACCACCGCGTTGCTCATCGGTGAGATGCTGAAAGAGGAGGGAAAGAGAGTTGGAGTCGGAGGCAATGTCGGCGAGCCGCTGGTCCTTTTTACAGATGCGAAAGATCGATGGGAAGTGTTGGTGGTTGAAATCTCCAGTTTCCAGTTGGAGGCCATCGAGGATTTTCGGCCACGAATCTCGATCCTGCTCAATATTACCGAGGATCATCTGGATCGTTATGCCTGTTACGAAGATTACATCGAAGCAAAGGTGAGAATTTTTGCAAATCAAAATTCCGGAGACCTGGCTATCCTCAATCAAGATGATCCCATCGTGATGCAGCATAGAGAGAAGGTGAGGGCAAAAAAGGTTTTATTCAGTTTGAGGGAGAAACTTGACGAGGGCGCCTTTTCAAATGGCCAAAGCATCTTCCTGAGGCTGGAAGGTAAAGTGGAAGAATATTCCTTATCCCAGACGCCCCTGAAAGGAATTCACAATGTGGAGAATATGATGGCCGCTCTCACCGCGGCGAGAATGTTCGGATGCTCGAAAAAAGCGATCCAGGATGTCCTGAATCGGTTTAAAGGCCTTGAACACCGTCTTGAACTTGTCCGGGAGATCGAGGGCGTTCGTTTCTACAATGATTCCAAAGGAACGAATGTCGGTTCAGTGGTCAAATCTCTACAGAGTTTTTCAGAGCCCGTGATATTGATCGCGGGAGGAAAAGATAAAAACGGGGATTTAAGTCCCTTGAAAGAATTGGTCCGTGAAAGAGTTAAGCATCTAATTCTTTTGGGTGAGGCGAAAGAGAGAATGGCCCGTGAACTTGGAGGGCAGACCGATACGGTTGCGGCCCAGAACATGGAAGAGGCGGTGCTCCTTGCCCATCAAAAATCACAAGGAGGAGATGTGGTTCTCCTCTCCCCCGCCTGTTCGAGTTTCGATATGTTCAAGGATTACAAGGAGAGAGGAAAGGTATTTAAAGAAGCCGTCAAACGACTTTAATCATGGAGTGCGTAGGTTTATCTGGTTTCTTTAGTTTTATTTATTCCATTTGTTTGACCAAATAAACCAGAGAAACCAAAGAAACCAAGAAATTGAAACAGGGTTATGGTGAAGGGTAAAAGAAGACTCGATTTCATTCTGTTGATGGTCACTCTTGCCTTAATGGGAATGGGAATTGTGATGGTTTACAGCACCAGCGCCATCATTGCTGGCGACCGTTTTGGGGATCCCTACTACTTTCTGAAGAGGCAGGCCCTTTATGCATCGGTCGGTTTTGTTCTGATGATCCTGATGATGTTTCTCCCTTATGACATTCTAAAACGATTTGCCTATCCGATCTTCATTCTTTCCATCCTCCTCTTGATTGCCGTATTGATCCCGGGGATCGGGCATCGAGCGGGGGGAGCCATGCGTTGGGTGAAGATTTCGTCTTTTTCCTTTCAACCCTCAGAATTTGCGAAGTTGGGTTTGGTTGTTTTTCTGGCCTACTTTTTGGCCAAGAAGGAGGAGAAGATTCGAAGTTTCTCTTTTGGATTTCTTCCCACGGTTCTCCTCTCTGGTCTCATCATCGCTTTGGTGATGAAAGAGCCCGATTTTGGAGCAGCTTTCTTTCTCACGACAATGGTTTTTCTTCTTCTCTTCCTGAGCGGTGCCAGGGTGATTTATATGGTGGGTGCTTTTTTGATTGCCATTCCAGTTGCTTACACTCTTTTGATGAGCGTTGGGTATCGTTATAAAAGGGTGATGAGTTTCATCCGCCCATGGGAAGATCCCAATGGTACCAGTTTCCAAATCATTCAATCCTTTCTCTCCTTTGGCTCCGGAGGTATTTTTGGGTTGGGACTGGGAGAAGGGAGGCAGAAGCTCTTCTTTCTTCCTGCTCCCCACACAGACTTCATCTTTTCCGTGATCGGAGAAGAGTTGGGTTTGGTTGGAGCGATGGTCGTGGTTCTCCTTTTTTTCATTCTGACCCTTCGGGGTATTCAGATCGGCCTTTCCCTTGGAGACAGATTTGGTGCTTACTTGGCATTGGGGATCACTTTGATGATTTCCCTTCAGGCGGTCATCAATATGGGAGTGGTATTGGGGCTCCTCCCCACAAAAGGATTGACCCTTCCCTTTATCAGTTACGGAGGGACATCGCTGGTCGCTAATTGTGTGGGAGTAGGAATACTTCTTCACCTTTCGACCCACGTAGAACGAAGATGAAGTGTGTGATTGCTGGAGGTGGAACAGGAGGTCACCTTTTCCCGGGCATGGCGATTGCCGAGGCATTCGTCGAGAGAGAGAAGGGAAATGAAGTTCTATTTATCGGGACGGAGAAGGGAATCGAGGCCAAGGTTTTGCCGGGAGGGAAATTCCCGCTGCGAATGATTAAAGTAAAACCGATTAAAGGAAAATCCTTTCCGAATCAATGCAAGGCAATTTTGAGCCTGCCGATGGCCGTCTCGGAAGCCTTCTCGATCCTGAAGGATTTTGAACCCCAAATCGTCTTGGGGGTTGGAGGCTATGCCTCGGGTCCGGCCCTGATGGCTGCCTTCTTTCTGAGAATGAAGAGGGCGATCCACGAACAGAACGTTGTGCCAGGAATGACCAATCGCATTCTTAAATGGTTCAGTCAACGGATCTTTGTCTCTTTTGAAGAGGCAAAGAAGTATTTTCCTGAGGGAAAGACCATCGTGACCGGAAATCCGATCAGAAAGGAATTTTTTGCTTCCCTGAAGGAAGATAAGGAAAAGATGAAGAAAAAAGATCAACTTACCCTTTTCATCTTCGGAGGAAGCGCAGGGGCCCATCGGATCAATCAGGCGATGATGGAAGGTCTGCCCTACCTTCAGGAGATAAAGTCATCGTTGACCATCATTCATCAAACCGGGAAAGAAGATCACCATTTTGTTTCTAAAAGTTATCAAGAACAGGGATTTGATGCGTTGGTCAGGCCTTTTTTTGAAGAGATGGGGTCTTACTACCAGATCTCCGATCTGATCATCTGCCGATCAGGGGCGAGCACGGTGGCCGAACTGGCAGTCTGTGGAAAGGCCGCTCTTCTCATTCCTTATCCCTATGCGGCCCACAATCATCAGTGGATCAATGCAAAAAAATTATTCGATCTCGGGGCAGCCAGAATGATTTCGGATGAGGAGCTAAGCGGCCAATCGTTGACCCAAATGATTCTTTATCTTTATGAACGCCCGGAGGAACGGGCCAGGATGGAGAAGGCGATTCAACAATTGGCGAGACCGAGAGCAGCGGGGGAGATCGTGGATCACTGCTATGCCCTGGCAAGAAAATAAAAACAGGGTTTTTTGAGCTCATTGGGTTCCTTGTGTCTATTGGGTTAACTCAACGAACTCAATGAACTGAGAACGCGAGAAACTGGGATGTATCGAAGGGGAAAGATTCATCACATTCATTTTGTCGGCATCGGTGGAATTGGCATGAGCGGGATTGCCGAGGTATTGCTCAATCTGGGGTACACCATCAGCGGTTCTGATATCAAGGAGACCGAGGTGACCCGAAGGCTCAAGTCTTTGGGATGTGAAATTTCCTGCGGTCATCGGAGGGAGAACCTGAAAGAAGCAGATGTCGTAGTCATCTCCTCCGCCATTCGTCAAAATAACCCCGAGGTCGAAGCCGCCGAGGAGAGATTCATCCCTGTCATCCCAAGAGCAGAGATGCTGGCAGAGTTGATGCGAATGAAAATCGGGGTGGCCATTGCTGGAACCCACGGAAAAACGACGACCACCTCTCTCATTGCCACGGTCTTGGCGGCAGGCGGTCTCGATCCGACGGTTGTGATCGGAGGAAGGTTAAACAGCATCGGCAGTAATGCGAGGCTTGGCCAGGGTGACTTTTTGGTTGCCGAGGCCGATGAGAGTGACGGTTCTTTTCTAAAATTGATGCCCACCGTTGCCGTGGTGACCAACATCGATCCGGAGCATCTTGATTATTATAAAGGGATCGATGAGATCAAGGAGACGTTCCTCTGTTTTTTGAATAAGATCCCATTTTTTGGGTTGGCTATTCTCTGCCTTGATCATCCTAATATACAGAGTCTCCTCCCCAGGTTGAAGAAGCGATTTACCACATATGGGTTAACGACACAAGCTGACCTTCAGGCCAAAGAAATTGTCTTCGAGGGGCTCTCCACCTCTTTTGACGTCGTCCATCAACGTCAGGAAATAGGAAGGCTGAGTCTTCGAATGCCAGGGCAGCACAATGTCTATAATGCCTTGGCCACTTTAGCCACCGCCTTTGAACTGAATATTCCCTTCCAGGTTGTTCAGGAAACGCTTCGCAATTTTAGCGGAATTCAGAGGCGATTTCAGATCAAAGGAGAAAAGAAGGAAATCCTCATCGTGGATGATTATGGACACCATCCCGTTGAGATTATGGCGACGCTCAAGGCCGCGCGGACGGGGTGGGGGAAAAGGGTCGTTGCGGTGTTCCAACCCCACCGTTATACCAGGACTCAAGCCCTATTTAAAGATTTCCTCACTGCTTTTTATGATGCCGATGTGCTCATTCTTACCGATATCTATCCGGCAGGAGAAGATCGAATTGAAGGCGTGGAGGCGGAGGCTCTCTGTGAAGGACTCCGGGAATATGGCCATAAGGATGTCACCTATCTGGGGGACAGGAAAGAAATCGTTGAGCATCTCCTCGGGAAGATTGCTCCGGGGGACCTGGTGATTACCTTAGGAGCCGGAGATATCTGGCAGGTATCAGAGGAGTTGGTGAAACGACTGAATTAAGAAAATTTAAGATTTTAGATTTTTAAATC
>DCUS01000168.1 GCA_002327885.1 Syntrophaceae bacterium UBA2208 | reverse complement strand
CCCTCACCCTGACCCTCTCCCCTCAGAGACTGTGTCGTAATGGGGAGAATGCTGTGTTTGTCATTCTGAACGAAGTGAAGAATCTGATGATTTCAACTGAATCTATTATATAGATTCTTCGGCTTTCGCCTCAGAATGACATTACGACACAGTCTCTTAGCAAAGGGGGATGAAGGGGGATTTTTTTTAAGGAATTGAGACGGTTATTGTGATGGCTTCAATCTCTGTGGCTGTGTCTAATTTTTCTCTTGACAATTGAAACTGTTTCATGTATATATCTGCATATGCGGATTTAAACATAGAGAGGTGATATAATATGGAAAAATTGGTGCAATTTTTTAAGGCTCTTTCAGATGAGACGAGGCTTAGGGTCATGGTCCTGCTCACGCAAAGTGAGCTCTGCGTTTGCGACCTGATGTTTGTCCTGGACGAACCCCAATCCAAGGTATCAAGACACCTGGCCTTCCTGAAACACTCTGGCCTGGCGAATAGCAAACGAGCAGGGGTATGGATGCACTATTGGCTAAAGGAACCAGCAGATGATGTCCACAGGGCTCAGCTCGATTTTTTAAAAGAACAATTGTCTCATCTCCCGCAATTTCGCATGGACAGAGAGAAGTTATTAGGGCTGAAGAAACAGGGTGGCTGCAAGGCAATGATGAAATTTAAGGCTGCCCGCTGGTCCGAGGGACACCCTGTGAGGACGAAGCATGCCCCTCTCTCATGATGGGAATAAACCCCGTTAGAAATTCCAACCGTTGCGACTCGAAACCGAGTGAGGCATTACTTCTAAAGGGGTAAATAGAATAAGGAGGGTATAGGATATGGCAGGGGAACAGGTGATTAAAAAACTCTCTTTTCTGGATCGGTTTCTGACGTTGTGGATCTTCCTGGCGATGTTTATCGGCGTGGGATGGGGATACGTGTTTCCTGGTATCGTCCACTTCTGGGATAAATTCCAGGTCGGGACGACCAATATTCCCATTGCCATCGGACTTATTCTGATGATGTACCCACCGTTGGCCAAAGTAAGGTATGAGGAACTGGGCCAGGTATTTCGAAACTATAAAGTCCTTGCCCTTTCCCTAATCCAAAACTGGGTGATCGGACCCATCCTCATGTTCCTTTTGGCCATTGCCTTTCTATCCGGCTACCATGAATACATGGTGGGCTTAATTTTGATCGGCCTGGCCCGATGCATTGCCATGGTCATTGTCTGGAATGATCTTGCCTCCGGAGACAGGGAATATTGTGCCGGGTTGGTGGCCTTCAATTCCATTTTTCAGGTTCTCTTCTTCTCCATCTATGCCTACATCTTTATTACTGTCCTGCCTCCCTGGTTGGGATTAAAGGGAATGACGGTCAAGATTACCATTGGCCAGATTGCTGAAAGTGTCTTCATCTATCTCGGAATACCTTTCATTGCTGGCGTTCTTTCGAGGATTATTGGCCTGAAAACACTCGGACGGAGGTGGTATGAAGAGAAATTTGTACCCAAAATTAGCCCGATTACTCTGATCGCTCTGCTTTTTACTATTCTCGTCATGTTTTCTCTCAAGGGGGAATATATCGTCCGGCTCCCCCTGGATGTGGTCCGGGTGGCGATTCCCTTGCTTGTCTATTTCGTGCTTATGTTTCTCGTATCGTTTTACCTCTCGAAGAAGGTAGGGGCCTCTTACGAACAATCCGCAACTCTGAGTTTCACCGCGGCATCGAATAATTTTGAATTAGCCATTGCTGTCGCTGTCGCTGTCTTCGGAATCAATTCCGGCCAGGCCTTCGCTGCAGTCATTGGCCCCCTGGTGGAAGTTCCTGTTTTGATCAGCCTCGTGAATGTGGCCTTATGGTTGAAACGGAAGTATTTCCCTTATGCTATTGAAACGCCGACCGGGATCTGTCACGTCTCCTGTAAGCCATGATAACGAATAAGGAAGCCATGAATCCATGAAAGAAAAAGTCAAAGGGGTAGATCACTTTTGACAATACGCCATGCTATGAAAGGAGGCAAGATCATGATTGAAGACTTAAAAAATAAGTTTGACAGCCTTGGGGATGAGGAGAAAATTGAGTTTATGAAGTTGATAATGCCCTCATTCAGAGAGATTTTCATGAAGAATCCCGAAAAGATGATGGCAGAGATGATGCCCTTCTGCGCGGACATGATGAAGTCGTGTGGTATGGATATGCAGGGCATGATGAAAATGATAGGCATGATGGGCAAGCAGAAAACCTGAAACGTCAGGTATCATAAATGAAAATTGGGGAGGCACAATATGTCGAAAATTAATATGTCACAGTTTGACGTGAAAGGATGAGTGACATGAGGAGATGATTCCGAAGCGCCAGCAGTTAGTTGGCGTATGCTGAGGTTTACTGATGGCACAAAGATCCGGGTTAATGGGTTGAATGAGATACTGGCCGACCTTTACTCTGAAGGCAGACAGCCGAATAAGGAGACCTCCGAAGAAATCCTCGATAGGCTGGAGAAAAATAATAATTATATCCCGCCCACCGCCCGGCGGGAGTACAAAAGCATTCTCCTCAAGGAGTACAGGGACTATTTTGCAGGGCAGAAAAAAAAGGCCCCATAAAGAGTGTGTCTCTCGTATTGGCCACTTTCGTTAAATCTTTATTTCATCTTTTTCCGGTGCACCTTTCATAAACCTGAGTTAAAATGTAAGAACAGACTCGGATAAAGTGTTCGTAAGAAAGGATTCCCACATGAAGAAAGAAAAATTAAAAATTGTCTTTGTATGCGTCGAGAATGCCCGGCGTAGCCAAATGGCCCAGGGGTTTGCCGAAGTCCTCGGAGGAAAAAAGTTAGAGGTTTATAGCGCGGGTTCCAAACCTTCTGCTGCCGTTGATCCTTTGGTCATTGAGGTCATGGGTGAAAAGGGGATTGACCTTTCTTCCAAACGGCCCAAGAGCTTAAATGAACTTCCTCCCGTTGAGATGGATTATTTGATTACCATGGGTTGCGAAGAAACCTGCCCGGCTGTCCTAACAAAAAAGATGATAGAGTGGGACATTCCGGACCCCAAAGGGAAATCAATTGAATATTTTCGGGAGGTCAGGGATTTGATTGAGGATAGAGTGAGAGATTTTCTTAAAGAAATCAGTTAAAATGAGAGCATTCATGAATTACAGAGGAGCAATATTTACATCCCTCTTCGTCTATTTTTTCATTTCTTCATCCGCACCCGTCTTTTCCAAGGAGGTTATACCGTTCGGCTTTTGCCCGAAATATGATCTCCAGACAATGCATCAGCTTTACCAGCCATTCATCCGTTACTTAAATGACAATACGCCTTATCAATTTGAAATGAAGCTGCCCCACTTTTATCAAGACACAATTGAAATACTTATTCGGGGAGAGACACCCATCGCCTCATGTGGCGCCATCCCCTATATCAAGGCCAGAGAAAAATACAAAGTCATACCTATCCTTCGAACCCTGAATAAAGACGGTAACCCTTATTACCGTAGCACCATTATTACCCNNCAGGAATGGTCCACGGCGGGACATATCCTTCCAAGATACCATCTCTTAAAGTCAGGGATTTCACTGAAAGATTTGAAACACTATGCTTTTCTGAGAAATCATGATTTTGTCGTAGAGGAAGTGCTCAACCGGGAATTTGATGCAGGGGCTGTTAAAGATATTGTTGCCCAAAAATATCAAGGGAAAGGGCTTCGGTTCATCTATATCCCCAATCCTATCCCCACCGTTCCAATTGTCGTACGAGCGGATGCCCCGAAGGAGATGGTTCGCTCCGTTAAAGCGGCGCTTCTCAGGTTAAATCCAAAGAACCTTGGACATCAAGAAATAATGGCCAAATGGGATGATGAGTTTAAGTATGGATTTATAGAAGCGGAGGATTCAGACTACAACCCTATTCGAAAAATTCTTGATCTGTTTGAAAAAGAAACAGGAATAAAATAAATGCGTTCGGAACGGTAAGCATCGCTGAGCTTGAGGTAGATTAGTTTTCTTTTTATCGGAGGGGATGAGGAAAGGCCATGCTTAAAGATAGAGGCAGAAAATATTTTCCGATTATTTTCATCGTTTCCATATCCGCCTGCATATTTTTACCTCGAGGGGTTTATTCCAAACAGGCATTTCCTTTTGGCTTCTGTCCCAAGTATAACCCACGCATTATGTATCAGCTTTACCAGCCATTCATCGATTATTTAAACGATTCCACTCCCTACCGGTTCGAAATCAAACTATCACGAGTCTATCAGGATACGATTGATCGACTGGGCCGCAGAGAAATCTTAATCGCCTCGTGCGGTCCTGTCTCGTACATCAAGGCCAGTGACAAATATGAGGTAAAACCAATTGTCCGAGCACTCAGCAAAGACGGGAAACCTTATTATCATGGGATTATTATCGTTCGCCAGGACAGCCCCATTCGGAAACTCGAAGACATCAAAGGAAAGAGTTTCGCCTTTGGCCAGGAATGGTCCACGGCAAGCCACATCCTTCCTGAATATTATCTCATGAAAGCTAATATTCGTCTGAAAGAGATGAAAGAATACTCTTTTCTCAGGCATCATGATTCCGTCGTCAACGCCGTTCTGAAAGGTCAGTTTGATGCGGGAGCGGTTAAGGATATCGTTGCTTACAAATATCAAAAAGAGGGACTTCGATTCATCATTTTCACGGATCCCATTCCCACGGTTCCGATTGTCGTCAGAAAGGACGCTCCGAAAGAAATGATCGATTCGGTTAAGATGGCTCTTCTTCGTCTGAATGCACAAAACCCGATTCACCAAAAAATGATGACCGAATGGGATGAAGAGTTTAAGTATGGATTTACTGAGGCCTCTGATTCCGACTATAACTCCATCCGAAAGATTCTCCGGATTGTCGAAAAAGAGCATCAGGGAGGAAGCCAGATCAGGGAATGAAAAGAATTTTTCCGGTCCGCACACTTCAAGGAAAGTTTTCCATTTACCTTTCCATTCTCATCGTAATAGCCATGTCTGCCCTGGCCTATTGGAACATTTCGAGGGGGAAAAAACTCCTACAGGATGCTATCGTCAGGGAAGGGAAGGCCCTTGTTGAAACGCTTGCCATCTCATGCACCAATACCATGCTCTATGAAGAGATCGGCCTTGTTGAGGAAGGGGGATTGCTCGACAATTACATTTCAGACCTGATGCAGAGAAAAAACCTCCATATCGTGTTTGCCATGATCCTTGATCCGAAAGGAAAAGTCATGGCCCATAACTCCATGATTGAAGTTGGGAATTTATATCAGGATGAGATAACGAAGAAGGGCCTGGTCTCATGGAACACCCTTCTTCAATACCCATCCGATAATGTGCTTGATATTTCCACACCTCTGGCCATCTCCACCAAACGGTGGGGGACGTTAAGGGTTGGAATATCTTTAGAGGATTTAAAAAAAGAGGTCTCCTCAATGGTATTGAAATACATCCTTTACACCGGATTCTTTATCTTACTTGCCACGGGGAGTATCGCTTTACTTTTTGGCTTTATTACCAAACCTTTAAAGTCACTTTCAACAGAAATGGATGAAACAGAACCAGGGGTATATCCCTCCTCCATTTCTATAACCAGACAGGATGAAATCGGAATTCTTCGGAGAAGTTTCCATCGGTTACTAAAAAGGATTAAAGACGATGAAAAAGAAAGAGAGAGGACGCAGCGGAACCTTCTCCTGACGGAAAAAATGGTTGCCATCGGAAAACTGACCTCCGGGGTCGCCCATGAAATCAACAATCCTCTGGGTGGCCTCTTGAATTGTATCTATCATTTCAGAAGAGGAGACCTCACTCCCGAAAGACAAAAGGAGTATTTCCAACTGATGGAGGATGGGATTAAACGAATTCAAAAGACGGTTTCCAATCTGCTTGAGTATGCACGGTCTCCGAACCTCGAACGGTCCGAAACCGACCTAAACTCCATCATCGAAAAATCACTTTCACTCCTCGATTATCAGATCAGAAAAAGACAGATTGAAGTGGTCAAAGAGATCTCGGATAGGCTCCCGTCCATTGAGGTGGACAGAAATCAAATGTCTCAGGTCTTTGTCAATATCTTTCTGAACTCGATTTATGCCATGGAGGACGAAGGAACGCTGAGGATTGGCGCAGTGGGCTTGAATGAGCGACTCGTTTTGACAATATCGGACACAGGAAAAGGAGTCCCAGAGGATATCCTCTCAAAGGTTTTCGACCCTTTTTTTACGACAAAGTGCGATGGGAGCGGAACAGGCCTTGGACTCTGGATCACTCAAGGAATTGTTGAGCGGCATGGAGGCACCATTCAAATGTCCAGTCGGGAAGGAAAAGGAACGACGGTCGAAATTCAGCTTCCGATTTATTCGAAGTAGGAGTGTGTAAACATTATGACTGAACGAACAAAAATCATCGTTATTGACGACGAACCTTTGATGAGAATGACAGTTCAGGACGCCCTGGTGACCGAAGGCTACAATGTCACCGTTGCCGAAACCGGGGAAAAGGGGTTAACGCTTGTCAGAGAGAACCCGATGGACATCGTGATCACGGATCTGAAGCTTCCGGACATGGATGGCATTCGAATCCTTAAAGAAGCCAAAATGATCGATCCTGAAACTCAGGTGATCATGATCACCGCCTATGGGTCCATCGATTCGGCTGTGATGGCGATGAAGGAAGGCGCCAATGATTATTTAACAAAACCATTTGCTATGGATGAGCTCCTCCTGACCATTAAACGAATTCTCAGGATGAAGGAATTGGAGGAGGAAAATATTTCTCTCCGCAAGAGGGTGGAGGAACGGTATGGATTGGAAGGGTTGGTGGGAAAGAGTTCGCCAATGCAAAAAGTTTATGATTTGATTGAGACGGTTGCACAAACCGACACGACTGTTCTCATTTACGGGGAAAGCGGGACGGGGAAAGAGGTGGCGGCCAATGCCATCCACTTTCAAAGCCCGAGGAAAGGCAGACCCTTCATGAAGGTCAACTGTGCTGCCCTTCCGGAGACTCTGCTCGAGAGTGAACTCTTCGGCCATGAAAAAGGGGCTTTCACCGGAGCGTTGAAGCAACGGAAGGGAAGGTTTGAAATGGCGGATGGAGGAACTCTCTTCCTTGATGAGATCGGAGATATTTCTCCGGGGGTTCAGGTGAAACTCCTTCGCGTTCTCCAGGAGAGACAATTTGAGAGGGTGGGCGGAAACGAGACGCTTTCCGTCAATGTCCGCTTGATCTCTGCGACTCAGAAAGACCTGAGAGACGAAATTCGAAAAGGTGCGTTTCGAGAAGACCTTTACTATCGATTGAATGTGGTCCCGATAACTCTTCCTCCTTTAAGGGAACGGCGCGAGGATATTCTTCTTCTGGCCAACCATTTTACAGATAACTTTGCTAATAAAATGGGAAAAGAAATTGTAGGCCTATCTGAAGAAGCAAAGGCGCTCCTTTTCCGATACTCCTTTCCAGGAAATATCCGGGAGCTTGAAAACATGCTCGAACGGGCCATTGCCCTGCTCAAAGGAAAAACCATTCAAGCGGAGAATCTTCCGGATGAGGTCTCCGGCGGGCCGACCTCGGTTCACAACATCTGTGAAAAGATCAGCGCCTCAAAACCTCTCTCCAGTGCCACGAAGCTTTTTGAAAAAGAATATATCCAGAATGTGCTGGAAAAAACAAAAGGGAAAAAGGGGCAGGCGGCAGATATGCTGGGGATTTCAAGAAAGACCCTCTGGGAGAAAATCAAAGAATTGGAGATCGAAATATGAAGATTCATCTCGCAGTTATCCCTCTCATCCTATCTTTTTTTCTGTTTCCCGGCGTCTGTTTTTCATCCGGTGGAACCTTCCCCCAATCCGTTACCATTCTCTATACAAACAATATCAATGGGGAAATCGATCCCTGTCCATCCTGAGGGCCAAACATTCGTTTTGGCGGTCTGGCCAGAAGAGCAACCTGGGTAAAAGAAATCAAAGAGAAGGAGAAAGGAGTTCTCCTTTTAGATGCGGGGGACCTTTTTTTCAAAAAATACACAGGCCCCCATGCAGAAGGTGAAATAAAGAAGTTAAACGAAAAAGCACATCTCATCCTGAAGAGTCTTGACCTGATGGGTTATCATGCTATCGGAATCGGAGATGACGATTTAAGCTCCGGGAAGGAATTTCTCATGGACCTTTCGAAAAAATTCAACGGCGCCTTCCTTTCTTCCAATGTGATGGATGAGGATTCCGGGAATCCAGTTTTTAGGCGTTATGTCACAAAAGAAGTCAATGGACTGAAGATCGGAATTTTTAGCCTCCTCTCTCCGGATGTATTTTCACGCCCTTCTGATCCGAGAAAAAAGGGGTTGATTATACGAGACCCTATCGAAACGGCACATGAAATGGTCAAAGAACTTGGAGCTCAAACCGATTTCGTCATCCTCCTGAGTCATCTCGGTTATCCCAAGGATGTGGAATTAACCCAAAAAGTTCAGGGGGTCCATATCATCATAGGAGCCCATACAGGGGTCCATCTCTCCAATCCCCCTGTTTTCAGGAACACAATCGTCCTTCAGACTTCTTCAAAAGGGATGTATGCGCAAAAACTCAATCTCAACATCTTAAACAAGGAGACCACTTTTTATAATATTAAGGTTAAAGATACTTATGAACATAATCTTTCAAGGCTCCGACAACAACTAAATTCAGGAAAAGCTTCAGAAGCTGAAAAACGCCAATGGCAAGGAGCCGTGGAAAATATTGAACGTACCCTGCAACAATTTGAAAAGAAAAATCCTTTTACAATTACTTCCTTTCCCCTCTCAAAGGAATTTCAAGATCACCCCGATATAAAGAGATGGGTCGATGCCTATAAAACCAAATTTCCTGAAAAGATTGAACCCCCTGTCCATGACAGCCGGGGCGTCTACAAACCCAAGCCATGAGGGTCTTTTCGGGTACGTTGTTTAGTTTGATTTTGGCCCCTCAGAAATAGAATCTCACCCTTAATTCTATCCTGTAATCGTTCTGTTTTTCGCCGAATTCAGTTTTGCTCTGCCCGACCAGAGCAGTCCCCTTGAGTCGGAATTCCAAATTCGTGAAACCGGTGTACAGGAATTCCGGGGAGAGGGAAAAACTTTGATCATTCAGGTTCATGATGGTTGTGATGGCTGGCGTAAAATAAAGGATGTTGAAGGGCTCTTTCTGGCTGATGCGGAGATAAAGGTAGTCCTTCGATGGGTTGTTTCTTCCGTAATTGCCTTCCGTCACATCCGATGCTTTCTTCAAAAGGGATTTGTTCCCTTTTAATAGAAACAGGTCGTAACCCTTGTCGATAAATGCAAAGTAGTCTTTCATCTCAAGGCGGCTAAATCCAGTTCCATTTCGGTAGTACTCAAAAATAAATGTCGTATCGGA
>DCUS01000020.1 GCA_002327885.1 Syntrophaceae bacterium UBA2208 | reverse complement strand
TCATTCGATCAAACCTGAATTTCTTAACCTCTCCACATCTTCGGGCCGGTCCACATCCCACCTTTCAGGGAGTTCTCTCCATCTCCACTTCAATCTGCGAAGCCGCTCTCTGGTCTCTTTTAAGACAGAGTGAGTCCCCCAAGAGATTCCTTCGAAGAGAGTGGATTCATATTGACGGAGACCGATGAGGACATAACCCCCATCTTCGGCTGGTGAGATAACAACAGGAGTGCCCTGTTTTAAGACTTTTTTTGCCTCTTTCAGATCGTCAGGTTTGAGAGAAGGACAATCCGTACCGATCAGGAGAGCCATCGGAGCCTTTTCTAATGTCTCGCCAAAGGCATAGGCCATCCGTCTGCCGAGATCGCCCTCGGCCTGGCAATGGCGTTCGACTTTGAATTTTTCGGCACATTGAATGAAGAATGGATGTTCGATCGTGGGCGCGCACCAGAGTTCAACAGAACCCGATTTCGACTCCACAGCCATATTCAAGGTTTGAAAAACAAGTTTTTTATGGAGGGCTGTAGCGGTTTCGGGATCCATGAAGGAGAACAGACGGGTTTTTACCTCACCGGGAATGGGGGCTTTCGCAAAGACAAGGATGTAGCAATCCGGTTTTTTCATGCTCACCCCGTCCCCAGCCTACCGGCAGGCAGGCTCTCCCACCAGAGAAGAGGGAGATAATGGGGATTATTTTCTAAGTCATGAGTGTCATTCGAGCTATGGATAGTAAAGCTTTACCAATCGTTTCGGATCCGCTTTAAAAAAGTAGGCAAGCCTCAGAAACCACATAAGCAGGACAGTGCGAAACAGGCCTTTCTCCTCCCAACGACGGCTTGCTGTGGTAACACGTTGCCATAGGCAGAGAGGGCGGCCGTATTTTTTCAACATCTTACATAAGGCAATATCTTCCATGAGATCGATCTCCGGAAAACCACCGATCTTCTCGAAAAACTCCCGTTTTACAAAGATCCCCTGATCACCGGTGGCGATGCCTGAAAGCCTGGATCGCCAGTTCATCAAAGACTCAATGATACGAAGCAGGGGACGTTTTCCTGAGAGTTTTACATCGAAACGGCCCCATAATCTACACTTGTCGTTCATTCCCTTGATGATCAGTTGGTCCGCATCGTGGGGCAGGAAGGTATCGACATGAAGAAAGAGCAGAATCTCCGCTGTTGATGATTCAGCGCCCGTATTCATTTGCCGGCTTCTTCCCCGGAGCCCCTGGATCACTTTATCGGAAAAGGGAGTTGCCATCAAGGGAGACTGATCATCGCTTCCACCATCGACGACGATCACCTCATGACCTCTCCTCCGGAATAGCTGAAGACAACGGAGGGTCTGGACAATCATCGGGGCTTCGTTTAAAACCGGAATGATGATGGAGAGCTTCATTAATCAATATCAAATTTCAATTATCAATGACCCATCCAATTTTTAAATCCGTTTCGAATTTAGGTTGTTGCCTTTGATTTGTGATCTGATGATTCCCTTAACACTCCTGTGCAACTGCTTCCCTGGCCAGCCGTACAACCGTAACAGTGGTCCAGGAGTGGAATTGGATTTCCTTTAAGATCCATTCCTCTAAGTTCTGAGAGATGGACGCTGGATCTTTCTCCCAGTCGAAGTGGGAGACCAAGCGCCTGGTTGAAATCGCAATCATAGACATACCCCTGCCAGTCCACACTGATAAGGGTTCTGCACATGATCGACTGGAGATGGGTTTCCTGATGCGCCTTCCGCAACAAATACATATAACTCTGATATTCTTCTTTAGAGGTTAGGCGAAGGGCAAACCGATGAATCGGCATATTCGTAATGGTGTAGAGATGGTTAAAAACAATGCCATGGCGTTGGCCCAGTTCTCTCCGATATTCTTCCTCTAAAACCTTCTGTGGAGGAGGCAAAAAAGCACCCAGTGGATTGTAGACCAAGTTGAGAGTGAGGTCTGACCCTTTCTGGCCATAACCCAGTTGATTCAATTTTTTAAGGGCGCGAACACTCCTATCAAACACTCCATCTCCCCGCTGGAAATCCACATTCTCCCTGAGATAACAGGGTAGTGAAGAAATGATCTCCACCTGATGTTGAGCCAGAAATTCGTATAATCCTTCTTGCCCCGACTCTTCTAAGATCGTAAGATTACAGCGATCCATTACATCAATGTTCATCTCCCGCGCAACCCGGACTAAATATCTGAAGTGCAGATTCAGCTCAGGCGCTCCCCCGGTAAGATCAAGTTGTCTAATGGGTGATGAGCGGAGAAAATCGATGACCTGGTCGATCGCGGGCTTTTCCATCATCTCTGGTCGTTCAGGTCCTGCGTTGACATGGCAGTGGATGCACTGTTGGTTACAGCGGTAACCCAGATTGACTTGTAGAACTTCTAAAGAAAGTCGATCCACTGTTGGAAAATCGGCGACCGGGTGGATGGAAAAAAGTTCTGCCATCCTATCTCCCTTTTAAATCCTCTGGGACTCCGGTATAATTCTGATAGACAATCCTGAGGAAAATAGTACTTTAAATCAATTCTAATAAGAGGCGGGCTCATATTCAAGTTTTTTTTATGGCTGACTTGAAATAAAGGGGTTGGCGATCCTCCTCTGTTGTGAGTCGATGAAGATCAATCGGAAGGCAACCATCAAGGTCGTTATGTTATTAATCTTTATGATCCTTGCAATTCTGGCCTTCCGTTTCACACCACTCAAGGCCTTTCTCACAGAGGAGGCCCTCATCCGTTTCGTAAAGGCATCAGGTTTTTGTGCCCCTCTGATCTTTGTCATGATATATGCTTTAGGAGTATGTTTATTCATACCAGGCACGTTACTGACAGCATTAGGGGCTGCCATTTTCGGGACTTACTGGGGGTTTTTGTATGTTTGGGTAGGGGCCATGATCGGAGCCGGTGCTGCCTTCTGGATTGGGCGAACCTTAGGGAGGGATTTTGCAGCCTCGGCGATCGGAGATCGTTTAAAAAAATATGATGAGGCCATTGAACGGAATGGATTCGCCACGGTTTTTTATTTGCGAATGATCTACTTTCCCTTTACTCCCATGAACTTTGGAATGGGATTAACGAAGGTTAAGTTCTGGGATTACTTTTGGGGGACGGCATTGGGGATCATTGTGGGTACATTTATTTTTACCTTTTTTATTGGTACCCTCCGAAATGTTTGGAGCAGTGGCGACTGGGGTGTGCTCTATTCAGGAAAGGTCCTTTTTTCTTTGATCCTCTTTGTCTTTTCTCTATTCATCCCCAAACTCATGAAAAAATTTAAAAGAGAAGAAAGGTTTTTTCTTCTTAATCGTCAGGAACAGGAGAATAGGGAGTTGGATCAGCCCATAGATATCGTCCTGGTGTTAGCCCTGGCTGATCTAAAGTTAAAATTCCTCGATATCGAAAAGGGTAGTGTCTCCTATCAAAAGATTCGGGGATCGGAAGAGTTTGAGCGATATAAAGACCTCACCGGCAGACTGAAATCCTTTGACTTAACCGCTTTAAAGAGTAGAGAGCGAAGACTTGCCTTCTGGATCAATCTTTATAATACCGCCGTGATTCATGGAGTCATAGAGTTAGGGCTTCGACAATCCGTGAGAGAGGCTTATGGTTTCTTTGATCGAGTCACCTATGAGATCGAGGGTCATCGTTTTTCTTTGAATGACATGGAACATGGAATCCTTCGAGGAAATCGAAGGCATCCTTACCGATTTTTTAAACCATTTAAAAGGAGGGATCCCCGTTTGGAATTCGCAGTGGTGCCTATGGATCCAAGGATTCATTTCGCGTTGGTCTGCGGTGCACGGTCCTGTCCTCCAATCGGTTTTTACGAAGCCGAACAAATCGATTTTCAACTCGAACTTGCTACGGCGGGCTTTATCAATAGTCCCCAAGTGAAGATTCCATTTCCGGAAAGGATCGTCTTCCTCTCTATGATCTTTAAATGGTATAAAACCGATTTTGGGGGAAACGATCAAGCTCTGATTGATACATTGCTGATTTACCTTGACGAGGGAGAAAAAAAGGATTTCCTAAAGAAAAACAGGGACCGATTTCGCATCCGATATCAACCCTATGACTGGAGTTTAAACCAAGCATGATTCGTTCCTTATTTATGAAAAAGAGGCTGAAGAAAGGAGAAGACTGTGGAACAGGATAAAAAAGTGGATGGGTTTCGGTTTCTACCGCCGGCTTTAAAAGCCTGGGTTAAGACCTTCATTCCTGATGAGGATTTTAAAGAGTATATTCCCTGGACACCGATGACCCAGCCCTTGAGTGAAACGACGATCGCTCTGGTGACCAGTGCCGGGATCAGTTTAAAAACAGATCCTCCTTTTGATATGGAGAGGGAAAAGAAAGAAATCTTTTGGGGTGACCGCTCCTATCGAATCATACCGAGGGGAACTACCGAAAACGATATCGACGTTAACCATCTTCACATTAATACAAAATATATTGGGCAAGATATCAATGTGATGCTGCCACTTTTACGAATGTCCGAATTAGAACAGGAAGGGAGAATCGGTCTGCTCGCTCCTTCCTGTTTTTCCTTTTATGGTTATCAATGGGAAAATAACGATTTTCTAAAAGAAGCGATTGAGCCGATTTCCAAGAGGATGAAACAGGAAAGGGTTGAAGCCGTTCTGATGACTCCTGCCTGACCCTTCTGCTGTCAGTCCGTTGGACTGGCCGCCAGGTTTTTGGAGGAAGCTGGGTTTTCTACAGTTGTTCTCACGCCCACCTATGAATTTCATCGGGGAGTTGGGATTCCGAGATCCGCTGCCATTGAATATCCTTATGGAAGGCCGGTTGGACGGGTGGGAGACCACGAAGGGCAGCGGCAAGTTCTGCTAAAAACTCTGGAGGTCCTTGAAAAAGCCAAAAGCCCGGGAGAGGTCTGGCATCTGCCGTTTACCTGGCCCGAGGAACCCAGAAAGACAGACTGGCACCCCCCAGAAATGTCACCGTTGATTAAGTTTTATCTGGAAGATATTAAGAGAGCCAGGAGGCAACAGGAAGGTTAAGGATATGGAGATGGGGAATGGATACGGGAAATTGTTTTATGCCTCATTCCCTCCATTCTTCCCCTCTTGGAGGGTGTCCGGGGTGTCCCGGATGTCGGTTCCGTGAATTAGGGTGATCGCGATGATCCTGTTCGTGATGTTTGCGATATTGCTCCTCGTAATATCCTTGCTGGTCTTTCGGTACGTAATGATGAAAACGGTAATCACCGCTTTGATAAACGTAAAACCCGCCATCATAGTAGTAGTAGAATTCTGGGCCGTTTCTATACGGCCCGTCATAGTATTGACCATCCCCTAATCCAACAAAAGCCCCGCCCTTGAAGCATCCTGCCCCACTAAAACACAGAGTCACCAAGAAAGCCGCCAACACAACAAGTTTCTTAACCAACGTTATTTCCCTCCTTAAATTCAGATATGCCTCTTACTGTTTACCGACTCAAGTTTAAACTTTTTAGGAAAACCTGTCAAATGGCCACTACTCTTTGGCGGTTGCCGGGATATTCATCCGCTTCAGTTCTTCCAACTCCAGGGCGAGGAATTCCCAGAGGTGGGTCAGTTCTTTTATCTGTTCTTTCACCTGTTTATGATTTTGAACGGTTTCGTAAGTTTCTTGCTGATTTAAGTAGAGATTGGGGTTAGAAAGTTTCTGGTCGAGTTGATCCAGTTTTTGGGTGGCGTCATATAAGGATTTTTCAACCTCTTGAAATCTTTTTTCAAGACCGGAGAGTTGTCTTTTAAATTGATCCATCTCCTGAGCTCTTTTTCGCCTCTCCTCTTTAGCCGTGTATTTTGTCTTCTTTTTTTCAACTTTTTCATTCTCCTCAACCCTGACCTTCGCCTCGTTCTTTACTTCTTGCCTCCTCTCTTCCGATGAGATCTGCTGTTTTTTGTAAAGGTAATATTCATAATTTCCAGAATAGAGATGTGGGATTCCTTTATCAATTTCGATCACCTTATTGGCAATCTCGTTTATCAGGTGTCGGTCATGCGTGATGAGACAGATGGTCCCCTGAAATTGTTTCAAGGCCATTTCCAAAACATTTCGAGAGGGGATATCGAGATGGCTGGTGGGTTCATCGAAGAGAAGAAAATTAGCAGGTTTGAGGAGCATTTTTGCCAGGATGAGTCGGCTCTTCTCTCCCCCACTTAAAACAGAGGCCTTCTTTTCAATGTCATCTCCGCTAAAAAGAAAGGTCCCAAGAATCGTCCGAAGCTCGGTCTGACTTTCATCCGTAGTCACCGAGAGGAGTTCTTCAAAGACGGTATTTTCAGGACGGAGAATATCGAACTGGTGCTGGGCAAAATAGGCACGAGTCACATCTTTCCCTAAAACCACATCCCCTTCTTCAAAATCGAGAACACCGGCAAGGGTTTTGAGTAGGGTTGATTTCCCCGCTCCGTTTGGGCCCACCAGAGCCACTTTATCTCCTCGGTAGAGAGCCAGGTCAATTCCCTGATAGACCACGGTTTCTCCATACCGTTTATGAAGGTTTTTCACCTCCACCACCTTATGGCCGCTTCGTGCCGGGGCGGGGAACCGAAATCGAATCTCTTTCTCTTTATCCGGAAGTTCAATTCGCTCTATCTTTTCGAGCATCTTGATTCGGCTCTGAACCTGGCTCGATTTGGTATTTTTAGCCCGGAATCGTTCGATAAACCTTTCCGTCTGCTCAATTTTCCTCTGCTGAGTTTTATACGTGGCTTCAAGAATTTGTATTCGAGCCTCTTTTTCCTCAAGGTAATGGTCATAGTCCCCGTAATAGAGATCGATCTTTTGACCTTCAATTTCTGCAATCCGATCGATGAGATGATTGAGAAAAACCCGATCGTGTGAAACAATCATCATGGCACCAGGATAATTGGCCAGAAATTCCTCCAGCCAGATAAGCGATGCCAGGTCCAAGTGGTTGGTCGGCTCATCGAGAAGAAGAAGGTCAGGAGATTGAAGAAGAATTTTTGCCAGAGCAATTCGCATCAGCCATCCCCCGCTCAGTTCATCGGTGAACCGGTCAAAATCCATTTTTTGATATCCCAATCCCTGGAGGATACGCTTTGCCTCGGCCTCCAAGCCATATCCTCCGAGGAGGGTATATCGTTCCTGGAGTTTTCCGTATTCGTTTGCCAGTCTTTCCTGTTTTTTTGGATCTTGAATGGAGGAAAGTTCCTCTTCCAGAATTTTCATCTTATCCTGGAGGGACGTGATATTTGTCAAACTTTTTAAAACCTCATCCAAAATAGTGTTGCCCCTGAAAGAGATTACTTCCTGAGGGAGGTATCCAATCTTGACCCCCTTGGCGATGAGGATCTCTCCTCCGTCAGCCGATTCCTCTCCCAAGATCAATCTGAAGAGAGTTGTCTTCCCGGAGCCATTGGGGCCGATGAGGCCAAGCCGATCCCTCACCCCGATCTGCAGGGAGCAATCCTTGAAAATGACCCGGCTTCCGAACTGTTTCTGAACATGGTTGAGTGTGATCATACAATTAAAATGAAATAATGGAAGGTTGAAATAATGGAAGATTGGGCGGAGGAAACTTTGCTTCTTTCATGCTAAACTCGTTGTTATTTTTGTTATTTTGTAGTTGGTTGACCTCTCAATAATCCAGTATTCCATCATTTTAGAATTATGTGTCAGTATCGTACTTATCAAAATTATAGCCCGCTTTCTTATAATCCTCCAGGGCACGGGTCTTTAAATCTTCTCGTTTCGTTTTCTCCGCTTCCTTATCTGCTAATTCAGCGGCGTGGCTCCATTTCCCCTCTTTTTCGTATTCTTTAATCTTCCGATCTGTCTCCGCGAGAGGACTTCCTTTGATCACCACGGCAGGAGCGAAGAGAACGCGGGAAATAAGATTTTTACAACGCGGGCAGGAAGTGAGCGCAGGCTCGGTCATCCTCTGGATGATTTCAAACCCCGACCCACAATGGTCGCAACTTTTTTCCTTATCCACGGCCCTGTATGCATAGGTCGGCATCATTAAACCCGTTTCTCGGAACCCTGCCTAACGCAAACCCCGACCTTAGCTATTTCAGGGTAAGAGGATACAGTCAGGCAGGCCGCATGGTGCATTTTTTTATATATTGAGTATTTTCTCCTTAATTGTCAAGAGAACCAGCGCCATGTTATAAATTAGAATGATGATTCCTTATCAAACCCTTTATATTTATGAGATTTCTGGAACCATTTCAGATTCAAGGGATTTTTTTAAGGAGGACTTCATCGGCTGCTGGAATGAAGGGGAGGTCTCTTTCCTTTTCTTTTCGAAACCCCACGAAGAGGAAGTGGAATCATTTATCATAAAGAGGAGAATGCCTCTCGTTTCAAAAAATGTCCTGGACTACAGGGCCTGGCAGGCCGGAGAAGAATTGAAACCTTTTAAAGTGGGCAATCTTGTCATCTCTCCACCGTGGGAAAATGGAACGGTCGAAGAGGGAGAGATCCTGGTCCTTTTAGATCCCTGCGTTGTTTTTGGCACGGGGTATCACCCGACCACTCGAACCTGTCTTCAAGCCCTATGGGAGATTTATCAAAAAAAGAGGCCGAAAAAAGTTTTGGACCTTGGAACAGGTTCAGGGATTCTTGCCCTGGCTGCTGCAAAATGGGGAGCGGAAAAGGTGCTTGCGATTGATTGTAATGAATTGGCGGTAGAGACAGCCTTACGAAATGTATTGTCCAATGGAGAATCTCAACGGATTGAGGTGAGGATGGGGAAAGCAGAGGATTTTATTGAAGAGGAGGCGGATTTGGTTTGCGCCAATATCCACGTTCAGGTTATCGAGTCGATGTTAAAGAAAAAGGCCTTCCTCCCCAAACGATGGTTCATCCTTTCAGGAATTTTTAAAAAAGATGCGGAAGAGATTGAAAGGCGATTGGACCAAAGGTTCACCCAAATTGTTCAGCGGTTACAGGAGAGCAACTGGTTGACCTTGGTGGGTTTCAATAATATCAAAAAATTGGGATAAAAAATTATTGACTTCAGCATTTGGTTGTGTTAGAAAAATCACATTCTTCCCAATTTTAAATCCAAAAAATTTAAAATTCCTATTAATTTTAAAGAGTTATAAGAGTAATTTTGCCATATCTTGTTGTTTCCGGGGGGCTTATGAAATCCATATTCAAAAGATCAATCCTTATTTCCCTCACCGTTTCTATTTCAATCTTTTTCAGCTTTGGGAGTTTATGGGCAATCAAACCAGCCCCTGAAAAGCAGAGTGACAAACCGGCACAGGTAACCAACCCTTCCGAGCCTGGAAAAAAGGGAGAAAAATTCATCCTTAAGGGCCGGGAATACTGCTATGAATGTATTGACAACTCCGATTGCTTAGGCTGCCATACGAAAATCAGTGAAAGAAAGTTTGCCCAGTCTGTTCATGGAGCGAATTCCTGTAACAGTTGCCACTGGGATATCACCGACGTCAACGACCATCTCAAGGCCAAAGGGGGGCGAATTCATTCTGAACCCGTCACCTGTCATCGATGTCATAAAAAGGAAGGGGCAGAGCATTATGCGAGCGCCCATTTCATCAATGATGTTCAGTGTAAAGACTGCCATAAGGAAATTCATGAAATAACCCCTTGGAAGGGGGATAAGGTCCGTGTCATTGAGAAATGTACTACCTGCCATTCTGACGATGGTTACGCTGAAAGCGTCCACGGCAAAGCAGTCTATGAAGGAAACCCTGATTCAGCGACTTGCAGTGATTGCCATGGTCTCCACAAAATTCCTTTATTAAAAGGTGATGAGCCAAAAACAGTGGAATTTCGGAGGGAATTCCACACGGAGGTTTGTCAGAAATGTCATGCCGATAAAGAGATGATGGAGAGAAACAAGGTTTTTACCATTGCCACTCAGACCTACTACGAAAGTTACCATGGGAAGGTGGAACATCTGGGCTACCCACGATTGGTAGCGGGATGTGCCGATTGCCATGGTTTTCATAATATCCTTCCAATGGGTAACCCCAAATCACTCGTCTCACAAGAGCGTCTGGTAGAAACCTGTGGAAAATGTCACCCGGGAGCCAATACTAATTTTGTCATGTGGCTTCCCCACGCGACCCATAATGATCCAGAACGAGAGCCGGTGCTTTATGCGGTTTTCATGATCATGACAACACTTCTTGTTTCTGTCTTTGGGGTCTTCTGGATCCATTCCTTCCTCTGGTGGCGGAAAGACTTCTGGGAGAAACGAGAGCTGAGGGCAAAAGGGATCTTTTTCCCTCAGCATATAAAACCCGATGAGGAAGGCCAGATGTATCGACGGTTTAGCGCTTTTGATATCGTCCTTCATTTTACGATGATGGTGACCTTTATCGGTCTCGTCCTAACCGGCCTTCCCTTGAAATTTTCCCATGCCCCCTGGGCGAATGGTTTAATGCATTTTCTGGGGGGAGCCAAGATGGCGGGTTTGGTCCATCGT
>DCUS01000013.1 GCA_002327885.1 Syntrophaceae bacterium UBA2208 | reverse complement strand
AAGAGTTCCCGGGTGTGTTCATCATCGTGACAGTAAACACACAGGTTTTCCCAGTTTGACCCGTCATGGGGATTATTCAAGTGATTTCCATCTTTGTGGTGAACGGTTAAAAGGTGCCTTGTCTTTTCTTCAAATTCTCTTCCGCATTTAGCACAGATGAGGCCGTGTATTTTGAGAGAACGCTCTCGATAGTCGCCTCCTTTGGGACCGGGCTTCTGTAATTTTTTAAGAGTCTCTTCGATCGATTGATAATTACCTGCCTTTTGAGAGGGTGGTTTATGATGAATTCGGTAAAGCCTTTTTTTCATGTCAAACACTTCCACGTGTTAAGGAGAAAGAAGAACCTGGTTTCCGAAATGCTCTTTCAATGAAACCGAAAGCGTCTCAACAGACTTTTGATCTACAAACTCCACCATCAATTCTCCTTGATCGCCTACGATTAACCGCCCATGTTTTTTGATTACCTCGGCCACCTCCTTGGGTTCCACCGTCCACCAGCCACGCGTGCGAAGAAGGAGCTCCTCCCCTTTCAAGGGTTGTGGAGTGACCAGATCGATGCTGCGAAACCATGCCTCCCATCCGATTTGAGCCGGAGCGCGAAGCACAGGGCTTACGGGGTCGTGATAGATACGGCATCGGCCAAACAAACGAAGGCGGATCATGGTAGTTCCTCTTTGAGGAAATGGATGATCTTTTCATTCTTTGGGAGCTTGTCTATAGGAACCTCACCCCCCCCTGACCTCAAAGCCCTTTCAAGACAGTGGAGATAGAAGGGGGCAGCTTCTCTCTCATTCCCGATGATTCCCTGTCTGACCGCCCGAGACCAGGTTTTCTCGAAAAGCTCCAGAGCTTGCTCACGGATACTGCGGAGTCTCTTATCAAAAAAAGAAATATTCAAATGCGTCAACAATTCAAACTGGGCTTTTTCCATATATGAAAAGACCCGCCGCAGACTCTGGACCGAAGGGTCATGGCCCCATTCATCTCCCGAAGGTATCTTCATTTTTTTTAATGGCTTTTATCCTGTGACGATGTCAATCGTCATCTCGATTCGGTCGATTGGATTGTCGTTCGCATCTCTCGGCTGCGATATAATCTGGTCGACCATGTCCATCCCCTTCAACACCTCACCGAAAACCGTATATTTCCCGTCCAGAAAGGGTGCTGCCGCAACACAGATGAAGAACTGTGAGCCAGCGCTGTCCGGATGGGCAGATCTTGCCATGGAAAGGGTTCCCCGCTGATGAGGTTTATTGCTAAATTCAGCTTTCAGTGTATAACCCGGGCCTCCCATCCCATGGTTTGACCGGTCCGGATTTTTTGAGTTGGGATCTCCCCCCTGGATGACGAAATTCGGGACGACCCGATGGAAAGTGGTTCCATTATAAAATCCCTTTTGAGTGAGTTCGACGAAACTTTTAATATGATTGGGCGCCACTTCAGGAAAAAACTTCAAAGTAATCTCTCCAAATTTTGTGTGGATGATGGCTTGTGGCTCTGACATCTTTTAGACCTCCTTAGATAAATATGCTTTTAACTTAACAGACGAATATCAATGAAATCAATATAAAAGAGACAAAAATTGGTTATTTAGGCTTGTTTCGGTGCAAATATTTTGTTATCTCTATACTTTAGTGAGACGGTTTGGAGTGGAATTTTATCCGTTTATGCAGAAAACCTCAGGCTTTGCCCATGGATGAATGTGTAGACTATTTCAGAAATATTTTCTAAGCAGAGAGGAGAGTGGAAATGAAGCGATATCTCATCATCGGGAATGGAGTGGCGGGCGCAAGAGCAGCGGTCAAGATCAGGGAGGCGGATTCAAAAGGGGAAATACGCATTTTTACAGAAGAAGCTTATCCGTTTTATTACCGGGTTCGGTTTCCAGAGTACGTTGCAGGGGAGGTGACCATCCAGAACCTGACGATCCATACCAGGGAATGGTACCAAAGCAAGGAGATTGCAATCCATTTAGAAGAGGGGATCACAGGAGTTAATGCGCAAAAAAAGGAGATCTCCAGTCAGAAAGGGAAAAACTACCCTTATGACCACTTGCTCATCGCAACCGGCGGGTATGCCTTTGTCCCGCCCATTAAGGGGAAGGAGAAGAAAGGCGTCTTCACGCTTCGAACGATGAAGGATGCAATCAGCATGAAGGAATTTTCAGACGGTGTCAAGCAGGCTATCCTCGTCGGGGGAGGGCTCGTGGGATTGGAAACAGGGGGAGCTCTTTTGAGGCGGGGCATCAAAGTGGCTGTCATTGAGTATAATCCAAGAATCCTTCCAAGACAGATGGATCCGGAAGGAGCTAAAATCCTGCAGGGAAAAATGGAGTCAATGGGATTCTCCTTTTTTCTCAATGGCGAATCCGAGGAAATTCTTGGAAAGGAAACAGTGGAAAGGTTGCGCCTCAAAGATGGAAGGACGGTCGAAGGCCAGATGGTCATCATCTCAGCCGGAGTAAGGCCGAATATCAAACTGGCCCAGGCCATGGGTCTGGAAACGAAGAATGGAATTTTGGTTAATGATCGTTTAGAAACAAAGATGGAGGGCACCTTTGCAGCAGGGGATGTTGCGGAGCACCGGGGACGCGTTTATGGGATCTGGCCAGCGGCCCAGCGACAAGGGGAGATAGCTGGAATCAATATGTCAGGGGGAAACGCATTTTACGAAGGGACAGTTGTTTCGAATACGTTAAAGGTGGCGGGTATTGAACTCACCTCTGCCGGGGACATCGATACAGAAGGCAAATTGGAGTGTGTTGTTAAAAGTGATTTAGAAGAATGTGTCTACTGTAAGGTTGCATTCAAAGAAAATAAAGTGGTGGGTTGCATTCTTCTTGGGGAGGTCAAGGGGAAATCGGAGGTCCTCAATGCGGTGCGAGAAAACATCGATATTAAGGAAATCAAGGATTCTTTTTTAAAAGATGGGTTTGACTTTAAAAAGTTGGATGAAAGCTGAAATCATTAGGGGGAATTTAAGCCAATAAAAAATCCACCGAGTTCATTGAGCTCGATGGATTCTTTTGGGGTTAAAGGGTTAATGAGGAGGAAAGAGTTAATCTATTCTTTGATTATCACTATACACCATTAACATTAAAAGAAGATTAAAATAAGATTAGAATTTTTTAATTT
>DCUS01000050.1 GCA_002327885.1 Syntrophaceae bacterium UBA2208 | reverse complement strand
TGGTGGTCCCAGCGGGTTTCGAACCCGCGTTACCGACGTGAGAGGCCGGTGTCCTAGGCCACTAGACGATGGGACCTTTCTTAACGAATCAATGACCAATATTCAACGATTAATTATCAATAAACAAATAGCCATACTAAGCGGGTTTTTCCAATCGGAATCTGGTCATAAATGCAAACTATTACCTTGTTCAAATTAACTTACAACATATTAAAAATCAAGCATTATTTGATTACCCTTTTGATATTCCAATTTTTCTTGTTTTCTAAATTTCGAGGATTTATACTATAAAATAAAAAGCTATTTCAGAATTTGATATTTGGACTTTAACATTTAAGGTTTAAATTTTCATCTCATGATTCCCATTCGAGACGCCATTCGATCAAGAACCTTTCCGGTTGTCAATGTCGCCATCATTGTTCTCAATGTGCTTGCCTTTCTATGGCAACTCGCTCAAGGCCCTGCCTTGAAAGAAGCCCTTTATCTCTATGGGATTGTCCCCCTCCGATACTCCGATCCGGGACTCTCTCCTCACTTCACAGCGTTCGAGCAGACTCTTCCTTTTCTGACTTCCATGTTTCTTCATGGAGGCTTCCTTCATATTATTATGAATATGTGGTTTCTCTATATCTTTGGAGATAACATCGAAGACAGGCTCGGACATATTCGATATCTTGTCTTCTATCTTTTCTGTGGCGTGGCAGCCGGTCTGATCCACCTTTTTACGAATTGGAGTTCCAATATCCCTACCATCGGGGCGAGCGGAGCGATCTCCGGTGTCATGGGAGCTTATCTCCTTCTTTATCCCCGTTCCAGGATCATGACATTGATACCCATTTTTCTCTTTTTCCAATTCATCGAAATCCCTGCCTTCGTCTTCCTCGGCTACTGGATCCTCATACAATTATTTTCCGCAAGCCTCACCCCGAAGAATGTTGGGGGCGTTGCCTTCTGGGCCCATATCGGCGGTTTTGTCGCAGGTCTCTTTTTTATAAAAATATTTGATTGGATTCCAAGGACAGGGTTAGATGGCGGACTCAAACATTACACCGAACGCAAGAGAACCCCTCGCATTCAACCTCTGACACCTCTCTCCCTCCCGGATGAGCTTGACATTCAGGGGATCATCAAAATCACCCCGAGGGAAGCCCGATTTGGAACCCGGAAGATGATCTCCATCCCTCAGGGAATAAAAAAGAGGACCCTCATGGTGTCCATTCCTCCCGGTATGGAAGAGGGAACGCGCTTACGTTTAAAGGGATTAGGCAAACAAGGGAAAGATGGGGAGCAGGGAGATCTTTTTTTAGATGTCCACCTGATCGATTAGCCTGATTAAAAAGTAGGGTTTATTCATCCTCTAATCATTCTTTCTTTTCCCGGGCACCAACCTGATTTTTCTGGGAGCGGCCCACCAGATACTTACACAAGAAGAAAATGCACCAATAACCATGATGATGAAAACAGGCAAATAACTTCCCACCTGGTCATACAGGAAACCGGCAAACCAGGCTCCGAAGGCTCCTCCGATTCCGACAAATGCCATGAGCCATCCGAAAATACCCCCGTAGGCTCTTCCTTCAAAAAAGTCAGCCGTGATCAAAGGAGGAAGGGCAGCCGTTGAAGCGTATCCCATGCCAAAAAAAATAGGGAAAAAGTATGTCATGATGGGNNGAAGAGAAGATGCTGAATAGGACAAGAGTGGTTAATGCAAGCAAGAAACATGTGGTTCCCATTGTATAAGTCATCTCCCTTCCAATTTTATCGGACAATGTCCCCCATAAGATTTTACTTCCGATGCTCACAACGCCAACAAGACCAACGATATAAGAAGCAAAAAGAGCTTCCAGCCCATGGTCCACAAAAAATGCTACTTGGTGTACAAAAACGGACTGAATAATGAGACTTCCCAAAAAGGAGGAAAGAGCCAGGAGCCAGAATTGCCTTGTTGCAAGAGCTTGGCGCACTGTCCATGACCGTGAAGCCCAATCTTCGTTAATGATCAATGGATCTTTTATGGCCTTCACAGGAATTCCTGCTTCGATTTGATGGGAGGCGCTGTGTGGAGTTTTTTTCAAAAAAAGAAGCGCCAAAAAGATCACAATGAGGGGAATGAAAATTGCCATCATTCGATAAGCCGCCCGCCATCCTAATTGGATAATGAGATACTGGGCAGAAGGAACACAGACCAAAATCCCGATCCCAATTCCGGAGGAAACGATTCCTGTTGCCAATCCCCTCTTCTCTTTGAACCATTGCTGGATGAGGGTGATGTGGGGCACCCACCCAGATGCCCCCAGACCGACTGCTGTGATGAGGCTGAAAAATAAATAGAATTGCCACCAGGTGTAAGTGAAGCTGCAAAGGGCAAGCCCGACCCCCAACATCAATGCTCCGAAAAGAATAACCCCCCTCGGTTTAGCCATCGAGACCATGTTTCCCACAAAAGGACTGACAATGCTGCTGATGATGATAAATAATGAGAAGGCGCCTGCACCGATCGAACGGCTCCAACCAAATTCCTTCAAAAGAGCTACAAAGAAAACAGAAAACGAATACCAGACTCCGTAGACGAGTGCGAGGGTGACGAAACTGAAACCAACGATGACCCAACCAAAATGTGAAGGGATATTGTCTTTCATCATATAGATCTAATCATTAAGAAATTATCAAAGGGAAAGCAAGCTAAAAATCAAGTTGAAATCCCCACGTAAAATTGTTACCTTTTAGCCTATGATTTGAATAGGGATAAAGGAGAAGGGAGATTCTCCATGGGATATGAAGCCTTGAAATCAGAAAAAAGCGTCCTGCCACTTTTTTTTGAACCAGAAAGTATTGCCGTGATCGGATCATTAAAGGAAGGCTATTTCGGCGGCTATGTGGTGGTCAAAACCTTACTAAATGCCGGTTTTACAGGAAAGATCTATCCCATTAATCCCTCCTATCAAGAAATCCTCGGGTTGAAGGCTTATCCTTCCATTAGGGAAATATCCGGGAAAATAGATTTGGCGATCATTATGATCAATCGCCGATTCGTCCTAAATGTCATCAAAGAGTGCGCCGAAAAAGAGATTAAAGCGGTGATTGTGGTCTCAGATGGTTTTGCAGAAAGAGATGCGGAAGGCGCCAGACTGCAAAATGAGATGGTAAAGATCGCCAGAGAGGCGGGAATTCGGATCATCGGGCCGAATACGGCAGGCATTGTGAATTCTGCCAATGGCCTCATTCCCGACCCCTATGAACCGGGATATGAAAAAGTTAAACCGGGGGGAGTAGCGATTTGTGCTCAAACAGGGATGATCAACCCCCAGGCATTCCCTTATGCTGACCTTCATTACGGGGTGAGCAAGATATGTGATTACGGGAATAAATGCGATCTGGATGAATGTGATCTCCTTGAATACCTGGAAAGCGATCCGACGACAAAAGTCATTACCATGTACCTCGAAAGCATCCGAGATGGTCAAAGATTCCTGGACATATCAAAAAAGGTTTCTCGCCAAAAACCTATCTTGATTTTGAAATCCGGCCGGACAAAGGAGGGAGCAAGGGTATCTGCTTCCCACACAGGGGCGCTGGCTGTGGATGATCGGATTTTCAGCGCTGCCTGCCAGCAGGCAGGAATCATCCGTATTGAAACATTCCACGAGTTCTTTGAGTTGCCCAAAATATTTTCTCTCCAACCCTTGCCAAAAGGAAATCGGCTGGGAATCGTCACCTTTACCGGAGGGGCGGGAGTGTTAGCCATCGATGAGGGAGCGAAGTATGGTTTAACCGCTGCCCGGCTGTCTCCTGAAATAGCCGGAAGGTTAAATGCAATTTTCCCCGGCCTGGGAAAAGCGGTGGTCGATATTGGCCCGCCCATGGCCGTGAATAATTACATGGAGATCTATTCCGATGTTTTAAAAACCGTTCTGGCAGATGATCAGATCGACTGTCTCTTCAATGTTATCTGGACCAGCCCGTTTAAAGAATTCGTAGAGGAATATCTAAAATTTTATGAATCTTTGCATGGAGGGTATCAAAAAACCATCGCAACCTGGATCTATGGCCCAAGTATCCCTCTCGTTAATGAAATGTCCGGTCGAATGGAAGATTTGGGATTTCCGGTTTTTTCGGAACTGGAAGCGGCCATTAAAGCGCTCGGGATTGCCTATCAATATTCAAACCGGAAGAAGGGAGAAAAATAATGGGGAAGTTTTCGATCTTCGATCAAGTCAAAAAAGAAGGCAGGTCGATTCTCACCGAATTTGAATCCAAGAAAATTATCAGGCAGGCGGGGATATCCATCGTAGAGACCAAATTAGCAAAGACCCAAAAAGAGGTCGTTTCATTAAGTCAGAAAATGGGCTTCCCGGTAGCGCTCAAGATAGCTTCCCCGGATGTGATTCATAAAAGTGACTCGGGGGGCGTTAAGCTTTCCGTCCAAAGTGTTGCCGAAGTTAAAAAGGCCTATGATGAAATTTTAAAGAAAGTCAGGAAACAATATCCCAGGGCCCTTCTTCATGGAATCTCTGTCCAAAAAATGGTCCGACCGGGGACCGAAGTGATTGTGGGCACCAGTAAAGATCCTCAGTTCGGACCTGTCATCATGTTCGGTTTAGGGGGTATTTTTGTAGAATTGCTTAAGGATGTTTCCTTCAGAGTGATTCCAGTGGAACGAAAAGACGCCCAGGAAATGATTAAAGAAATTAAAGGATATCCGTTATTACAGGGCTACAGGGGAAAAGAACCAGCCGATATCTCTTCTCTGGTGAACATTATTCTTAAACTTTCCAGATTCATAGAGGAAAATCCCGGGATCAAGGAACTGGAGTTGAACCCGATATTCGCTTACCGAAATAGGGCGGTGGCGGTCGATGCAAGAATCATTTTAGAGAAAGATTAAATTCTTGCCACCCGCGCCGGACTCTCTAACGAGGTTTACTTTTTTACAAAAATCTTCAGATACTCTCCATAGCCCTCTTTTTCCAAATCCTCTTTGGGGATAAACCTTAACGCCGCAGAATTGATACAATATCGGAGCCCTGTTGGCTTTGGCCCATCCGGAAACACATGGCCGAGATGGGAATCGGCATTTTTGCTTCTCACCTCAATGCGCTTCATCAAAATACTGTGATCTTCTTTTTCTACAATTTGATCGGGTTTCAGGGACTTAGAAAAACTTGGCCATCCCGTCCCGGAATCAAACTTATCGAGCGAACTGAAAAGGGGTTCTCCTGAAACAACATCGACGTAAATTCCTTCCCGCTTATTATCCCAATATTCATTTTGAAAAGGGGGCTCGGTACCGCATTCTTGGGTGACCTGATACTGCAAAGAAGAAAGTCTATTTCTCAGGGTTGCATCGTCAGGCTTTTTATAAACCCCCTCCTTCTTGGCCTTTGGAATTTCTTTATCATAACCCCAAATTTTGCATAAAAACTGGTCGCGACCGGATCCCTCTCTGTAATAACCGTATTTGAGATGATGTTTTTTGTAATAATCCTGGTGATATGCCTCTGCTTCATAAAATTTAACTAACTTGATAATCTCCGTTACAACTGGTTCGCTAAACCTTCCGGATTTGTCCAAGGCTTCTCTCGACTTTTCTGCCGATTGCCTTTGTTCTTCGTCATGATAAAATATTGCACTCCGGTATTGTGGACCCCGGTCTACAAATTGTCCGCCTTTATCCGTGGGATCGATATGTTTCCAGAAGGAGTCGAGTAATTCTTCATAGGATATTTTTGAGGGGTCATAATAAACCTGGATGGCCTCCACATGTCCGGTCCTTCCGGACAATACCTGTTCATAAGACGGGTTCTCTTTATCCCCCCCGGTGTAGCCGGATATGACCTTCACCACACCAGGCAATTTCTCGAAATCCGCCTCGGTGCACCAAAAACAGCCTCCTGCGAAAGTTGCCTTTTTTATTGTCTCATCCTCTCTGGTCATATCCCTTTTTCCCCCTTGTTGAATGGCATCGGATTTTTGACAGCCACCGATAGAAAATAGTATTATTAGCAACACAAAAAAAGCCAAAACCTTCATTGCAATTTCCACCTCCAATGGTAAAACCCAATCCATTACTTTTGACGTATTGTTCAAAAACCAATTACCTCATAACTTAAAAATGTTTATAGATTTGTTGTTTGTCAAGAAATGGCGAGGGAGAATGATGGATTATGGACAACGGGTATTAACTCATACTCTTCGAATAGGAGAGAACCATTTTTCCTATAATATACATCAAGGCTAACAGTCCGGTTCCTAAAACAAATGTTATGGCCATCGTCCCGATCCACACGGTTTTCATTTTTTCTTTCCTCCTTTGAATTTAATGTTGGAACGGGCGCCCCACGATTACTCGTG
>DCUS01000203.1 GCA_002327885.1 Syntrophaceae bacterium UBA2208 | reverse complement strand
CTGAATACGGGAAGTCAAAAGACATTGATCATTTACGGCATGTATGACGTCCAACCGGTTGATGAACACAGATGGACGATCCCCCCTTTTGGAGCAGAAATTAAGAATTTACCAAATCTTGGTCCCTGCGTCATTGCCAGGGGTGCCGTCAATTCAAAGGGCGCCCTGGCAGGGTTATTCAACGCCCTGAAAAGCATCGTAAAGGTTGATAGGTGCCCCCTCAACATTATCTTCACGATTGAAGGTGAAGAAGAAATCGGAAGCCCCCACTTTGAATCATTCATTCGGGAACACAGGAATGAATTAAAGGGAGTAGGCGCTGCGGATTTTGACTTTTATGAGGAATCAAAAAAAGAGGTCACTCTTCATCTTGGCCTCAAGGGCATTGTCTATTTTGATCTCACCTGCAGAGGGGGTAAAAAGGGGGGATCGACTGAATCGCTTCATAGTTCCGTGAGTGCATGGATCTCATCTCCGGTCTGGCGGTTAGTTCATGCGATGGGAACCCTCGTTGATGATTCCGAAAGAATCACTATCGAGGGGTTTTATGAAAATGTCGCTCTTCCAGGTGAAACGGATATGGAACTTCTGAAAAAACTGGAAGAAACCTTCAATGAAAAGGCATTCCTCAAAGAGATGAAGGCGCTCTGTTTCAAATATAGATTGAAGGGTGTGGAACTTCTCAAAAAGGGTCTTTACGAACCGATTATCAATATCGATGGCATTCATGCAGGTTACTACGGGAAGGGAACAAAAACGGTTTTACCGAGGTCCGCTACGGCGAAGCTGGATATTCGGTTCGGTCCGAACATGGAGCCGGAGGAGGTGGTTGAAAAATTTAAGAAACACCTGATCCAAAAGGGCTACGATGATATTGAAGTAACCGTGAGAGACAACTACACCTGGTCCAAAACAGACTTCAGAGAAGAGATCGTTCAAAAATTTATAGCCGCCTATCGCGATCATGGTCGGAATCCGGAAATATGGCCGTTGGCTACCTGGGCCGCTCCTTATTTCGTCTTCTCGAGAATTCTTAAGATGCCGGTCATTTCAGGAGGGCTTGGGCATGGAGGGCGTCAGCATAACCCCGATGAATATATGACCGTCGAAGGACTTCGAGACTTTGAGAAATTTGTCGTCACATTTTTATATAAATTGTNNGGGGTGCCAATAAGGGAACCCATTTTTTTAACTCTGGATCTTGGGCAGGCACTTTTAATCGATGAGAATTACTTTACTGACGAATGAATATCCCCCTCATGTGTATGGAGGAGCAGGCGTCCATGTCGAATATCTTTCACGAGAGCTGGCCTGTTTCGATGAGGGAAGGCACGAAATCCAGATCCTCTGTTTTGGCGATCAAAAAGAAGATTCCGTCAATAAAAAAGTGAAGGGGATCCAGCTTCCGTCTGACCTTCCCCTCCAGGACCTCCGTCATCCAAAATTATTGGACACCCTTTTCCGGAATATCTTTATGATGGGGTCTTTGGAAGAAACCAATGTCGTTCATTGTCATACGTGGTATACCCATCTTGCCGGGTGTTTCATCAAGGAAATCTTCAACGTCCCTCTGGTTCTCACGACCCATTCCTTAGAGCCCCACCGCCCCTGGAAAGAGGAGCAATTGGGGTCTGGGTATAGAGCCACCACCTGGCTGGAAAAAACGGCTTATCAAAATGCAGACGGGGTGATTGCCGTTTCCCAATCGATGAAGATGGAGGTTCATAAACTCTATCAAGTTCCTTTTGAAAAAATACGTATTATTCCCAATGGAATTGATGTCAATCAATATCGACCCCGGCCTGATCCTTCCCTGATCACTTCGTACCGAATCAATCCTGACAAGCCTTTCCTTATTTTCGTTGGGCGAATCACCCGGCAAAAAGGAATCATCCATCTTGTCAATGCCATCAAATACATTTCACCGGGGATACAGATCGTGCTCTGTGCGGGCGCTCCTGATACGGAAGAGATCGGAAGAGAAATGGAAGAGAAAGTGAAGAAAGCCCGGGCTCAAACCTCGAATGAGATTATCTGGATACGCCAATGGGTGTCCAAATCCGATCTCATCACGCTATACAGTCATGCTTCTGTTTTTATATGCCCATCGGTTTACGAACCTTTTGGGATTGTCAACCTGGAGGCGATGGCATGCGGAACTCCGGTTGTAGCATCAGCCATTGGTGGCATCCCGGAGGTGGTGATCCATGGTGAAACTGGTTTATTGGTCCCTTTCGAACCTGACAACACTTGTCCTTGGGAACCCAAAGATCCAGAAAAGTTTTCTAAAGATCTGGCAACGGCGATCAACCGTCTCTTATCTTCGTCAGAAAAAATGAAAGGAATGAAGATAAAATCTCGGGAAAGGGTTGAAAAACATTTTAGCTGGAGAAGCATCGCTCAACAAACATTGGAATTTTATAAAGAGTTGACCCAAAAGATCTGACTCTCTTTAATAAGGAAAAGCAGACACTGAATGAAGGCGGGTTAGAGAATTTTTAACGGGTCACTCCTTGGAATAGTTATCAAAGGAGGGGGCCTCGAGAATCATGCCCTTCTACCACCTTCTCGCCATCATTTAAAATCAATGGTTCTTGCCGAAATAACCCATTCTCTGAAATCAATGAAACTGTTCATGGCATCGAATCACCCCTGCCTACCGGCAGGCAGGCATAGTGCGGGATCAAAGCCTCGCCTTATCTAATGGGTTCATTTACCATCGGAGGTGGAAAACTTTTTGCTTTCCCTGTTCGATTTTGACGCGGGAGATCCTCTTTCGATCCGCCCTGAAACTGGCCTCTATTTTGTACATTCCGGTTGGGAGATCGATGAAAAGCCAGGGTCCATTCGAAACAGTGATTAAGATGGTTTGATTTTCTTGATCGAATACCTTGACGATCACATTTGAGAGATACTCTCCTCGTTCACTCGAGAATACTAACTTTAGAGAGTATCCCTTGGCTCTATCCTTAAGAATCTCCCGCTCCGTTTGGCTCACCCCGCCGCTCATGAAGGCAATGCCCCTTTCCTTATTTTCTTTAAAAAGATCTGCCTCTTCAGAATAGAGGGGTAAGGCGAGAAAAATTACCTGAAGAATGACGAGGGGAATCAAGAATATAAGGCACGTACTTTTCATTGAAGGATCCTCCAATAAACTTCCTCTGTCCCGATTTCAGTTATATTAAAAGCAAAGGAAATGCCAGCAGTAGGAGAAAGAGAGAGTCCTTTTATTTCAACAGATTGTGGAATTAGTAAAGAATCAAGGATGTTATTGAATCGTGGATAATTGGAACAAGTGTGGCAAAATGGCACAAAGAAAGGAATCAAAAATTTTTATGGACATTTTTTTTCCTGTGTGTTAAGAATGTTCTGAAATTCGACCCTCGACGAATTATCAATGATTTCATCGTATTCGATTGCGGATCGTCCCCCTTTAGAAAAGGGGGGATTTGGGAATTATTTTCTTGGGAAATTGTGTTCCCGACCCATGAGATCTTCATAGATGCTGAATCCTTTATCGGAAAAAAAGAGCTTTTTCAATAGTACTTGCANNGGGTTTCTTCTCTCTCTCTCTCTCTCTCTCTGCAAACAAGCTTTTTTAGATTGTCCTACATAGAAACGGATGAAAGAGTATTTCGGCTCACATCTTGTTTTTAGAATGGTCATTTGGAAAAATACCGGATATCAGAATAAGAAAGAGTTCTATAAGTGTCCAAATTGGAGAGAAAAATGGTTAGATCAAAGATGCCTCGGGGGTTAGAAAAGGTGCCTACGGGAATTCAGGGGCTTGATGAGATTACGAATGGGGGATTGCCAAGGGGACGGCCAACTCTGGTGTGCGGCGGCGCCGGATCGGGGAAGACCCTTCTCGGCATCGAGTTTCTTGTGCGGGGGGCGACCCAGTTTAATGAACCGGGGGTCTTCATGTCGTTTGAGGAATCCGCTGAGGAACTGAAAAAGAATGTAGCCTCTCTCGGCTTTGACCTGAATCGCCTGACCGCTTCCAAGCGAATATTAGTTGATTATGTTCATATAGAACGAAGCGAGATTGAAGAAACCGGCGAATACGACCTCGAAGGTCTCTTCATTCGCCTTGGCAACGCGATCGATTCGATTGGCGCCAAAAGAGTCGTCCTGGATACGATTGAATCGCTCTTTGCGGGATTGCCCAATCCTTCCATCCTCCGGGCAGAACTTCGCCGTCTCTTTCGTTGGCTGAAAAAGAAAGGCATGACAACCATCATCACAGGCGAACGAGGGGATAATGCCCTGACACGGCATGGTCTTGAAGAATATGTTTCCGACTGCGTGATCCTCCTCGATCACAGAGTATCCAATCAGATCTCCACCCGCCGTCTGCGCATCGTGAAGTACCGGGGTTCTACACACGGCACCAATGAGTTCCCGTTCTTGATTGACGAACGGGGCATAGACGTCATGCCCATTACCTCTCTTGGATTGAAGCATACGGTCGCAAGTCAACGAATCTCAACAGGCATCCCTCGCCTTGACACCATGCTGGGAGGAAAGGGATATTTCCGTGGCAGCAGTATTCTCGTCTCTGGCACTGCCGGTACAGGCAAGACCAGCGTTGCGGCACACTTTATCGATGCAGCGTGCCGCCGCGGGGAGCGATCCGTCTTTTTTGCCTTTGAAGAGTCCCCCTCTCAGATTATTCGCAATATGGGATCGATTGGCATCGACCTTCAACAATGGGTGAAAAAGGGACTTTTACAATTTCATGCAGAGCGGCCGACTGTTTATGGGTTGGAGGCCCATCTGGCGTCAATACACAAGTTCATTGAGGAGTTCAAACCGAAAGTTATCATTGTGGACCCGTGACGAATCTCAGTAGCGTGGCCAACGAAACCGATGTCAAGGCCATGCTGACTCGTTTGCTGGACGAGATGAAATTCAATCAGATAACGGCGCTCTTTACGACCCTGACGGCGGCGACCGGTTCTCTTGAGTTGACGGAGGTGGGTATTTCTTCGTTAGCCGACACCTGGCTCCTGCTTCGCGACATCGAAATTGGAGGCGAGCGCAATCGTGGCCTGTACATCCTCAAGTCTCGTGGTATGGCACACTCCAACCAGATCCGGGAGTTCTTATTAACCGGTAAAGGAGT
>DCUS01000002.1:15397-27257 GCA_002327885.1 Syntrophaceae bacterium UBA2208 | reverse complement strand
AAGGGGGAGATCAAAAGGATTTTTGAGAAATGCGAAAAGAAATAAATCCGAATCACGAAATACGAATTTCGAGACAAAGTCGAATGACCGAAATCGAAAATTTAAAGGGTGGATGATGTTGTTTTGGAAATTTGGTTATTTGGATTTTGCATTTGTTTCGGATTTCGATATTCGAATTTCGAATTTTTGGAGGGCTACGGAGGCTTTAGAATGAAATTCTCTTACTTTCCGGGTTGTACGGATCATTCTTCATCTTTAGAATACGGGTTGTCGACCCATGAGGTTTTTAAGACCCTGGGGGTGGAGTTGGTTGAGATCGAGGATTGGAACTGTTGCGGAGCGGCGGCGACCCATAGCCTCCACCGCCTCCTTTCTCTCTGCCTCCCGGCCAGGAATATCTCCAAAGCGCAATCTGCTCAGGCAGGACCTCTGGTTGTTCCCTGTGCCGGATGTTTCAGCTATTTAAAGAGGACCGAGCATGTTCTGAAAAATGACGAGGCAGGACGAAAAGAGATTGAAGAGATCGTAGGATTTACCTATGAGCCTTCGCTTGAGATATTAGCCTTGATGGATGTGATCCTGAATCGAATCGGTTTAGAGAAAGTGCAAGAAAAGGTGAAAAAGCCTTTGAAGGGATTAACTCCTGCCTGTTACTATGGATGCGCTTTAGTTCGACATCCTAAAATTACCCAATTGGATGATCCGGAGAACCCTCAATATCTGGATCGTTTGATGAAGAGCCTCGGAGCCGAGCCCGTGGAGTGGTCTTATAAGACGGATTGTTGTGGCGCAGATCTGGCCATGACCTATGGTGATGTGGTGAAGGAACTGGTAGGAAAAATTGTGTCTATGGCAAAAGAAGCGGGGGCTCAATGTATCGTTACCTCCTGTGGCCTCTGCCAAATGAATCTGGAGATGAGGCAGGACCTGGGTCTCCCCATTTTTTACTTTACGGAACTGATGGGAGTGGCCTTTGATGTTAAAAAGAGAGAGAACTGGTGGAAGAAACATTTGATCTCTCCTAATCATTTATTGGAGTCGTTAGGACTTTCCTGATGGAATCAAACTTGTATTAGGTATGAGGTTAAAGGTTGGAGGCAGAATCTATTGCCTTAACTCTCAAGCCTCTCACCTCAAACAATATTCAGAGGATGACAAATGGCGCAAGAGAAAACGAGGGGTGACAAATCGTCGGCATTGGTGATCGGCGCAGGAATTGCGGGAATGCAATCCGCGCTTCTTTTAGCGGAGATGGGGATCAAGGTATTCCTTTTGGAACAGGGGCCGGCGATTGGTGGCTATTTCCCGCTTTTGGATAAGACTTTCCCAACCAACTCCTGTGGAGTCTGTTTCATGAGCCCCACGCCACCTGCTTTCTGTCCGATTTATGAATGCCATCTTCATGACAATATTGAATTGTTGCCCTATTCAGAAGTGAAGAAGGTTGAAGGAACGGGGGGAGATTTTAATGTCACTGTCCTTCGAAAACCCAGATTTGTCGATCCAAAACGTTGCACCCTTTGCGGAGCCTGTATCAAGGCTTGTCCCGTAGAGGTGGAACGGGAGTTTGGTGGGGGTCTGGAGAAACGAAAAGCGATCTACCTTCCCTTTCCTCAAGCGATCCCTCACAGTTTAGTGATCGATCCCAAAACCTGTATCCGATGTGAGGAATGCGTGAAGGTCTGCAGCCCGGGAGCGATCGATCTCAATATGAAAGAAGAGCAAGAAAATATTGAGACCGGAGCGATTCTCCTGGGATTTGGATTTGAACCTTTCATGGCCCAGAGGAAAGGGGAGTATGGTTTTGGCCGATATGAAAATGTAATGACCAGCATTCAGTTCGAGAGATTGCTCTCCACGTCAAGCCCGACGCAGGGATTGCCGGTTCGGGTCTCGGATGGGAAAAGGATGGAGAAAATTGCCTTTATCCAGTGCGTGGGCTCAAGGGATCCCTCCTGCGGTCAGGATCACTGCTCCACTATTTGCTGCATGTACGCCACCAAACAGGCCATGATTGCGAAAGACAGATCTTCCGATCTTGGAATCACTTTTTTCTATATGGATATTCGGCCCATGGGAAAAGATTATGAACGGTATTATGAGAGGGCCAAGACGGAGTACGGGATTGAATATATCCGGAGTGCCATCTCTTCGATTAAAGAACTTCAGCAGACAAAAAATCTTTTGATTATTTATGTAAAAGAGGATGGTACGTTTGAAGAGCGGGAGTTTGATGCGGTCGTTCTTTCTGTCGGTTTTACACCTCCGCAGACGATTAAAGATCTGGCAGGGAAAATGGGCGTCCAGTTGAACCAACATGGTTTTTGCCAGGCCGATGAGTTTGATCCTGCCCAAACCTCGGTCAAAGGTATTTTTGTGGGAGGGGCTTTTCGTGGCCCCAGAGATATTCCGGATACAGTCGTAGAGGGCTCAAGTGCTGCGGCATCGGCGGCATCCTTTCTTGCCCCCCAACGCCTTCCCCAGCCGCAAAAAGAATATCCTATGGAAGGAGCTCTGGGTGAGGAGATTCCCAAAATAGGGGTGTTCCTCTGCCATTGCGGCGAGGAGTTGAAGAAAAGCCTATCGTTTTTCGATCTCGCCTTAGGGACAAAATTGTTGAGAGAGGTGGTTCATGTGGAAGAAGTGGGTTTAGCCTGCCTTCCGGAAGATTTGGATCTCATCAAAAAGAGAATCGGAGAGCAAGGACTCAACCGGATTGTCGTCGCCGGCTGTTCCCATCGAGAAATTCGGGGAGCGATGGAAGAGATGGCGAAAGGGATGGGTTTTAATCCCTCCCTTATTGAGTATGCGAATATTCGCGAACAATGCGCTTTTGTCCATCAGAGTTATCCCCATTTAGCCACCGAGAAGGCAATGGCCCTGATCAGAATGGCAGTAGAAAGAGTGAAGCGATTTCAGCCGATCCGAAAAGGGAAACAGAAAATCAATAAAAAGGGATTGGTAGTAGGCGGAGGTCTCACCGGCATGACCACCGCTCTTCATTTAGCAGAACAGGGATACGAAGTATATTTGATCGAGAAAGGAAAAGAGTTGGGGGGGAACCTGAGAGAATCCTTCTACACCTTGAGGAGGTCAAATCCACAAGACCTTTTAAATAAACTCATCAAGCAAGTGGAAGTCAATAAATCCATCCACCTCTATTTTGAGGCGGATGTTGTCGGATTTGAAAAGAAGAACGGCCATTATCAAACAAAGATTCGTCATCAGAATGTCGAAGACCCGACTCTACGAGAAGAAAAGATCCTTGACCATGGAGCATTGATCCTTGCCACCGGGGGTAAGGAGATCGCTCCCAAAGGATACCTCTATGGAGAAGATTCGCGGGTGATCACACAGAGGCAATTGGAAAAGATGATCCATCTGAACGATAAAGGATTGGAAGATGTTCATTCGTTGGTGATGATTCAATGCGTTGGATCCAGAGATGAAGAACATCCCTACTGCAGTCGTATCTGTTGCGGCCATGCGGTGAAGAATGCCCTGAAGTTGAAGGAAAAAGATCCGGATATTAAAATCTATGTGCTCTACCGAGACGTGAGGACTTACGGGTTTTATGAAACTTATTATCACGAAGCAAGAGAAAAAGGGGTGATCTTCATTCGATACGACCTGGAAAATAAACCGGAGGTTGCTCTTGAGGGTGGAAATCTTCAAGTTTCCGTGTTTGATCCTGCAATGAATCATTCTGTCACCCTGTCACCCGATCGTGTCGTCCTCAGCACTGGAATTGAACCGAATGACCATAAGGCGTTGGCAGAGATCTTCGATGTGGATCTCAATCCGGATGGTTTTTTCATGGAGGCCAATCCCAAATCCGCTCCCCTTGATTCGGTGGATCGTGGAAAATTCTTTTGCGGCCTTTGCCATTCGCCTAATTTTATTGAAGACGCAATCTCTCAGGGGAATGCGGCAGCAGCCCGGGCGGGTGCGCTTTTGTCCAAAGAAGCGATCGAGGAAAAGGCCCACTTAGCTTACGTGATTAAAAGGCTATGCTGTGGCTGCGGCCTCTGTGTGACGGTATGCCCTTATGGAGCAAGGGTTATTAATGAGGAGGAGGGGAAGGCAGAAGTGATTGGATCGCTCTGTCAGGGGTGCGGGTCCTGCGTGATTGCTTGCAGGAACGCTGCCTCTCAGCAAAGGAACTTTGAAAAAGAATTGAATCTGGCCGCCTTAGATGCGGTCATCGACTAATAGAACGTAAGGCGTCAGGGGGTAGGCGTAAGGCGAAAGAGATCAAAGACTAATTAGTGTCTGTCCATAAATAGCCCTTTCCGTCATGCCGGACTTGATCCGGCATCCAGAAGGTCTTGAAAGTACTGGATTCCGGCTTTCACCGGAATGACGATTCTGGTTGAGTGGGCAATTTATAAACAGACATTAATTAGTTTATAAACCCCTAACGCCTCGCGACTTACGACTAACGGAGGTTAAAGAGATGGCTGATTTTGAACCGAGGATTGTGGCTTTTTTATGTCACTGGTGCACCTATACTGGAGCAGACCTTGCCGGAACCACTCGGCAACAATATCCGCCCAACATCCGCATTATCCATTTGATGTGCTCGGGGGCTGTAGACGCTATTTATGTGCTAAAAGCCCTCATTGATGGAGCGGACGGGGTATTGATTGGAGGCTGTCATCCGGGAGATTGTCATTATCAAACAGGGAATTATAAAGCTCGAAGAAGGGTTGCCATTTTAAAGGGTATCCTTGAACAGATGGGTTTTACAGAAAATCGCATCTGGCTCAAATGGATCAGTGCCAGCGAAGGGAAACTATTCGCGGACACGGTAACCAAGATGGTCGATGACCTAAAGAAGATGGGGCCAAATCCAATGAAACAACTTTGGAACGCATAATAGAGGTTTTTACAGACGCGCCCTGGACCATATGAGGTTCAGGGCTGCCCTGCACCCTGCGTGGTGCAGGGGAAAGGAGCATTACCGAACATGGCGAAGAAGGCAGCGCTCAAAGTGATAGAGGGGAAGACAGAAGAAGCGATTATCGGTTTTCTGAAGTCGCTTTTAGAAAAAGAAGTTGTGGAGGCCATGGTCATTCCCAAGGCCCTCCCTTCACAAGATGGATTCGTGCAAACACTCATCCGGGATCCGGAAAAATTGAATGGAGCGTGTGTTCTCTCACCTACCATGCCGGTCCAGTCTGCAAGGGTCGTCTCCAATCTCAGTGTTAAAAATCTGGGGATGAAAGTTGCTGCCGTATTAAAAGCATGTGAGATACGAGCCGCTGTTGAATTGGCAAAATTCCTACAAGTTAAGCTGGAAAACCTCTATCTCATTGGCATCGATTGTCCTGGGACGTTTGAAGTGCCTGATTATGCGAAGATGGTTCAGGAAGGAAAAGGTGGGGCTCCACTGACAAAAGGATTGCTCAAAAGTATGGAAGGGGGTGATAGTTCACCTCCTTCTGGGTATGCATTTCGGGCAGCCTGTCAAATGTGTGAATACCCCGTGACTCAGGCAGAGGTGATGATTAAACTGTTTGGCTACAAGGCGGATCAAGAGATCGGTATTGAAATCGGGGATCGATTAGGAAAAGAGATCGAAGAAAAAGGGATTCTCTCTTTCTCCGATCAGGAGCCCGCCTCAAGGGGGGAAGTGGTTCATAAAGTGATCGCCGAGAGAACGAAGAAACGAGACGTCCTTTTTCAGGAATTCAAAGAAATCGTTAAGGATCTCCAGTCCTTTTTAGACCGTTTTTCCACTTGTGTCCGATGCCATAATTGCATGGTGGCCTGTCCGATTTGCTACTGTAAAGAATGCGTCTTCAAAACAGCGGTCTTTGAGCATGATGGAGACCAATTCCTAAGATGGGCGGATCGCAAGGGTGGAATTCGAATGCCAACCGATACGCTCATCTTTCACCTCATCCGGATGTCCCACATGGTCACTTCCTGTATCGGGTGTGGACTTTGCGACAGCGCCTGCCCGAGCCGATTGCCGGTGGCCACCCTCTTTCGGAGCGTGGGGGATAGGATACAAAAAATGTTCCAGTATGTTCCAGGGAGAAACATAGAAGAGGTTCCCCCTGTGGCAACCTTTAGAGAAGATGAATTGAAGATTGAATCTGGAGCCCTTTAGAAAAATAGCATAGAGCAAAGCGCATAGAGCATCGTGTAAAAGAGAAAGGATTCAATAACAAAAATTGACAATTCATTTTTTTAGAAATATTTTTTAAAATAATATTTATGTGTTCACGCCATGCCCCATGCGCTCTGCGCTTTGCGTGAAATCAGGAGGCCGTCAATGCCAACAGAAGAAATAAAAAAGGAAGAACGGGTGCCTATTTTTATCATGGGAAAGCGCTATGAAGTTCCTTCCTCCATTACCATTCAAAAAGCTCTGGAGTATGCCGGTTATCAATTGATCCGTGGATGCGGCTGTCGGGGAGGGATATGCGGAGCCTGCGGAACCGTCTACCGATTTCCGGAGAGTTACAAGATCGAGGTAGGTCTGGCCTGTCAGACGATTGTTCAACCCAATATGTATCTCACACAGATCCCTTTCTTCCCGGCCACAAAAAGCATCTATGACATTGAGAAGATAAAACCTAACATTGATACCCTGGTCAAAGCTTACCCTGAACTCTTACGGTGCCTGCAATGTAATACCTGTACCAAGTCCTGCCCGATGGATATAGAGGTCATGGACTATATCGCTGCTGCAATGAGAGGAGACATCACACGGTTGGCTGAACTCTCCTTTGACTGTGTGATGTGTGGTCTCTGTACCTCCCGGTGCCCGGCGGAGATCTGCCAGTACAATATTGCCATTTTGGGAAGGCGGCTCTATGGTAAATACATCGCCCCCAAGGCTGAACATCTTGCCTCAATGGTGATGGAGATTGAGAAGGGGAGATATGAACAAATGCTCAGAAGATTAATGGATACGGATGAAGAGGAATTGAAAGACCTTTATAACCAAAGGGAGATTGAGCCTGAACAGGCTGATGAAGATTGGACACCCAAAGACAAAACGTACTTGTAAAAATGCATAGAGCATAGCGCAAAGGGCATAGGGCCAAATAATTTGTAATTTATTTTTGTCAACTCAATGCGCTGTGCCCTCTGCTCTATGCAGGAAGGTAATGGGAGGATGTCATGCCCTATACAAGTGAATTGAAAGAGTTAATCAAGAAAGTGGAGGCGACACGAACCGCCAGAATAGAAAAGAAGAGGAGGGGAGAGGAGTTTCCATCGCTTTCTTTGAAAGAAAGGGAAGAGCGGCTGAAAAAGTACCACCCGGATTTTAAAGAAGGTTCGAGGAAAGAAATTCGTGTAGGACCCAATAAGGGTTATGCCATTTCACCGGAGATCGTGAGCCTTCTCGAAGCGAAGAGCCGAGTCAATCCGGATTTGATCGATTTAACAAAGGCGGCTTATGAGACGGATGTCCTCATCCTTGGAGGGGGAGGGGCGGGAACATCTGCCGCATTGACGGCTCAGGAAAATGGAGCCAAGGTATTGATTGCTACCAAATTGAGGCACGGGGATGCCAACACGATGATGGCCGAGGGGGGGATTCAAGCAGCTTCCAAGGGAACAAAAGATTCACCTTATTACCATTATCTCGATGTGTTAGGGGGGGGCCACTTCAAAAATCCTCCGGAACTGGTTTATACTCTTGTTACCGAGGCCCCAAGGGTGTTGGCCTGGTTAGAAAATTTTGGATGCATGTTTACGAAGTCGCCGGAAGGGAGATTAATGACCCTTCATGGTGGCGGCACATGCAGAAAACGGATGCATTACGCTGCCGACATTACCGGGGCAGAGATTATGAGGACTTTAAGGGATGAGGCAAAAAATAGAGCAGAGCATATTAAGGTGCTTGAATTTGCTCCCGCCGTGGAGTTGATCTTAAATGAACACGGCCATTGTGCCGGGGCGGTTCTTTATAATCTGGAAACGGAAGAATACTTCATCGTTAAGGCCAAAGCAGTGGTCATGGCCACGGGGGGATCAGGAAGGCTTCATATTCAGGGGTTCATGACGACGAACCATTACGGTGCCACGGGAGACGGTTTGATCATGGGTTACCGAGCCGGCGTCAAGCTCTGTTTCCTCCATGCCGTCCAGTATCATCCAACGGGGGCAGTTTTTCCAGAACAGGCGGAAGGACTTCTGATTACAGAAAAGGTGAGGGGGGCAGGGGCCAATGTCCTCAACATCGAAGGAGAACAATTCGTTAATGAACGGGAACCGAGAGATATAGAATCATCCTGCTTCATCCGAGAGTGCACTGAAATCGGGAAGGGAGTCCCAACGCCTGCGGGTAAGATGGGCATCTGGTTAGACTCCCCGATGATCGATATTCTGATGGGAGTGGGGGCGGTGAAGAGAGAGTTCCCGGGGAAATTTATTTTATTTAAGCGGTTTGGAATCGACATTTCAAAGGAACCGATGCTGGTTTATCCGACCCTTCATTACCAGAATGGAGGGTTGGAATATAATAATCGTTGCGAAACATCCGTCCCAGGATTTTTTGCTGCCGGCGAGGTTTCGGGTGGAGTTCACGGTGAAAACCGCTTGATGGGGAATTCACTTCTTGATGTCACGGTCTTCGGGAGGATTGCAGGAGTCAGTGCGTCGCTCTATGCGAAAGAGAAGGCAAAAGAAGGAAAATTGAATCTGGATCATGTCCGGAGATACCACAGGGAGCTGGAAGAAGCAGGAATCATCACTGATCGGGTAGCTCCGATGCTTCTTCCCGATTATTCCAATCCCCATGTCCGGGAGCGACAGCTCACTGCCCATTATGTTGGAACCCTCCGGTAGGACAAGCCCCGCACACCCCAATTTTATTCTTTAATTGAAGTGTCCTCTTCCGATCCTCCTCCGGATCCCAGTGCCTCCCTTACCATTCCGCAAATCCTGGCAAACGCTTTGGTCTCTGTCATGGACCGTTCCCGTGGTCTGTCCAGGGGAATTGGGATCAATCGAACGACACGGCCGGGTCGGTGGGAAAGGACAACCACCCGGTCGGACATGAAGCAGGCTTCAGAAATCGAATGGGTTACCATGATGATGGTTTTTCTGGTCTTGGACCAGATATCGAGCAGAAGCATCTGCATCGATTTTCGAGTGAGATCATCCAACGCTCCGAAGGGTTCATCCATTAAGAGAAGAGGAGGATCTAAAACGAGGGCTCTGACAATCGCTACCCTTTGTTGCATTCCTCCGGAGAGTTCCTTGGGATAATAGGGCCAGAATTTCCTGTCCAGGCCTACCATTTCCAGTAATGACTCGATTCGTTTCGCCTGTTCTTCTTTCGGAAGTTCACTTTTTGCTATCCGAAAGGGCAACAGGCAATTTTCAAATACACGATACCATGGGAAAAGGGTGGAATCTTGAAAGACGATTCCATATCCTTTTGATCTCCTCAATTCTTGAGGCGTTTTTCCTTCAATAAGAATTTCTCCCTCGGTAGCCCCTCCCTCATCGCCGATATCTCCAAGAAGTTCAAGAAGGGTGCTCTTCCCCGATCCGGACGGACCGATCAGGGAGAGAAACTCGCCCTGAGCCACCTCCAGGTCAACCCCACCCAGGGCCTCTACGTCCCGATCTTTAAAGTGTTTTTTCACATTGAACAGACGGATGGCAATCGGAGGGGTTGCTCCTGGAAACATCAATCTTTTTCCTTATCTTCAATTATTCCCATATCCCTTTAAAATATTCAGCAAGGAGCGGGTTGAATTCCCGGACAGTCTTCTGAAAACATTTTTCCTGAACATCAACCGTCCAGACACTCCAATCCTCTTTTTTTGGATCCATTCCCAGAATTTTCATTTCCCAGAGAGTGTGGATGGAGTATTGGTAAGGATTTTCCAGGCTCTCCCCGATGTCTCCCACACAACACATCCGGGTTCCCTGGTAGCGACGAAATGCCTTCTCATAGAATTCGCTGGTTGTAATGGACCCAGGACTGACTACCGAAAGGTCGGTGAGCGGAAGTTCTGGAAGGTTTCCCAGTTTCGAAACCTCAAAGATGCATTGGGAGAAAACAGGGATGAATTCAACATTCTTCTTCAAACATTCCTGATAAATTCGCCGTATCCCTTCCAGGCTACCGCACGCCGTAATGACATAGACTCGTTTCGGCAGATGGTGGTTAAATGCCTGTCTCAAAAAGTAAGCGATCGTTGAACCCGAGGCAATGGCTGTATCCGGAATCAGCCAGATATCTCCGTGATATTTCCCGATAAAGTTTTCAGCGTGAATTTCCCAGTCTGTGCCTTTCTGATTGAGAACCCTCTGGAGTTTGATAAAACCTGTCGGGAGGAGCAGGCGGTGATAGGGGGGGACGTTTCCGAATGCATACTGGAGATCAAACGGGTAGGCGCCTCTGAGAATGATGTATTGAGATAATTCTTTCCCGTTGAGTTGCTCAAGAAATAACTCAGTGAATGATTTAGCGATGTAGCGGATCATATTGAATTTGGGTCGACCGCTCACCCCTCTTCCGAGAAGAAACTGTTGAGCCATATCGGTTTCGATGACATAAATCAAAGGGGGAATGTCCGGACTATTATGGAGATGACGCACCTCCCATGCCCTGGCGCTTCCAATCGCATTGGCGCTGAAAGGTTTTCCAACATTTTCGAGAAAAGTGCGGTTTGACATTCAGCGTCTCCTTTACCCCCTTAAAAAGCCCCTGCAATTATGCTGGGATGGTGAAAATAGAAAGCATCAGCTCCTTATTGAGGACGGGGTCAACGCCCCGCCCCTTCTAACGGGGTTTACTTGAAAAAAAAGACGGGATATTGGAAAACTGGAATAATTATGTGTTATTTTTAGCTGTTCCCCCATTATTCCAGCATTCCATCATTCCAATTATTCTTTATTTGGGTATGACCCCGCTTGGAAATTTTTCTGTATAGAATTTTTTCGCATCGGGCATCTTTTCCAAAAGCCCGGCCTTGAACATGTCCCTCGTTACATTTTCCCATTTTCTGGGGAGGATATAACCCAACCCATTTTTTTTGGTATCCGGCGTCATCATTAAAACCTTCATCGGAGTGACGGCATCCATCTCGTGGGCGAAGTCAAGCCCCTCGTTAATTTTTTTCAAAATCTCAAAAGTATCTTTGGGGTTTTCAAGAGCCCATTGGAACCCTTTATACCTCCCCGTTACCACCGCTTGGACAACATCCGGATATTTTTTGATGATCTCCTCGGTGGTGAAAAGGACATTATCCATCCAGTCAATCCCCAGCTCTTTATAATCGGTCGTATAAAATGTTTTTCCCATTTTCTTCATTTCGCGCTGGGCGGCAATCAATTCATTATAAGTCATTGCAGAGGCGATGGGCCAGGTCCCGGCTAACCAGGGTTTGATGTCTCCGCCTTGGTTTTGAATCGTAAACTGTTTCTCCCAGCCCTTTCCGACCGCACATTTGGCTTTGGCGTCATACCCAATCCAAATGCCAAAGTCCCCCTTGATATCTTTGGATGATTTGATGGGTTTCCAGCTGATGATCCTCATCGCACTGGCTTGAAAATCAACGCTGAGGGCGATGAGGTCGATTCCTTCTTTTTCCCGCGCTCGGATGATATTTTCTGGGTAGTCATTCCCGAAAGCGATATTCCCCGCTCTCACCGCAGCAACCACCTTTTGAATCGGAGAGACTCCGGGTCCTCCCTGAACTTCTTTTACTTTCACCTTTCCGTAAAAACCCTTATCCACGGCTACCCAACCTCCTGCCGATTCCATATGAACAAACCAGGCTTCGTGGACAATGGCTTCCTTTTCCTGTCCGATGGCATAACAAGGCAGATTGATCACCGTCAGCAATAAAAAATATAATAAGAATCTTTTCATTTTTCC
>DCUS01000002.1:14734-15348 GCA_002327885.1 Syntrophaceae bacterium UBA2208 | reverse complement strand
AACTTTGAACTTTGAACTTTAAACCATCACCTCCTCGCTTCAGAGATATGCCAGGCAATGGTCTTTTTCTCCACCCAGGTGATCACGCCGACAAACAAGAGACCCAATAGAGAGCAGGCGATAATGCTGGCGAAAACCCTGGGCGTATCCATAATGTAAATGGCATCTACAATGAGAAACCCCAACCCTCGATAAGCTCCAAATACCTCTCCCACCACCGCACCGATCACGGCGAGAGTCCATGCCACTTTAAAGCTCGCAAATATCTGGGGAAGGGCAAACGGTAGTTGGAGATACCAAAATTTTTGCCATCGGGATGAATGATAAGAATCCATCCATTTCATCTCCTTTGCGCCGACCGAAGCAAGGGCTTTGAAGGTGGGTCCTAAAACAGGAAAAAAAACACAGATCATAGCGGTGATGACTTTGGACCCCATGCCGCTTCCAAAAATGATGACGATGGGGGCGGCGATGGCAACGATGGGCGTGCTGTTGAGAATGACCGCATAAGGATAAAACATTTCTTTCAAAGGACGGAACCAGAGGAAAAGAATAGCCGTCACAATAGCAGCCAGCGAGCCGACGACGAAGCCGGCTCCAGCTTCCAGAAGAGT
>DCUS01000002.1:0-14670 GCA_002327885.1 Syntrophaceae bacterium UBA2208 | reverse complement strand
ACGATAGATCCAATCGAATAACGGTTCATCTAATTCAGTTCATTTCGTTTCTTTGGTCTACAGAGAGACCAGAGAAACCATATTAAAGACCGTTTTGGTTCATGAACCTGCCTTGATAGGAAGCACTTCCTTCGGTGCGCTCGAGGATGATCTGACAGATTCGCACTCCGGGTTTCAAGACAAGGGGGAAGGGAGCCAGGTTCCCGATCTCAAGGACCTGGCGGTTGTTAATTCCGGGTTGGACGAATCCCGCAGTCATATGAATGACCAAGCCCATTCGAGCAAAGCGGCTTCTCCCTTCAAGCCAGCCGCAAATATTAGCAGACAATTTTATCCTTTCACGAGTGATCCCCAAGACGGTCTCCCCCGGCATCAGAGTAAAAGATTCTTCTGCCGTGAGACGTTCCGTGAGATCTTCGACCGATATGCTATCCTCAACCACACAGGCGTTTCTTAGCTTTTTGAATACCCTGAACTCTTTTCCCAAATGGAGGTCAATGGAACCCGGTCCGACCTGGTCGTCCTGAAAGGGTTCGATTTCAATATTTCCCTGATGGATTTCTTTTAATATTTCTCCTCTTGTCAATACTCCCATAGGTGGGTCCTCCATTTATCCGGCCGTTGGATGTGCGATGAAAGGTTTCTGAAGGAGAGAGGAAGAGGATATAATTCCCCGATGGTATTCTTGGATCGATTTCACCGACATTCCTCTCTTAAAGGATTCAATGGCATTGACGACGGCTTCTGCGCCGGAAAGCGTCGTGACACAGGGGATATTATGCGCCGCAGATTGACTCCGGATGGCGACCTCATCCGCCTTGGGTTTCTTTCCACTCGGGGTATTGATGATCAAATGAATCTCCCTGTTTTTAATTTGATCGACGATATCCGGCCTCCCTTCACCGACCTTGAATACGGGCTGGATAGGAATTCCGTTATTGTTCAAAACCTTTGCCGTCCCTTTCGTGGCGACGATTTCAAATCCAAGATCAACCAATTTTTTAGCGAGAAAGATAATGGAACGTTTGTCCTGATTCTTGACGCTGATGAAAACTTTCCCTTTAAGTGGAATGTTGACTCCAGCGCCGATTTGAGATTTGGCAAAGGCCATCCCGAAATCGACATCAATTCCCATGACCTCTCCGGTGGATTTCATTTCTGGGCCCAGCACTGTGTCCACACCGTAAAAACGATTGAACGGGAAGACCGATTCCTTGACAGCGATATGGCGGATTTCCACCTCTCCCCGGATCCCCAAAGCCAAGAGCTTTAGACCCACCATGACCTTAGCCGCCACTTTTGCCCAGGGGATTCCTGTCGCCTTACTGATGAAAGGAACTGTCCTGGAGGCTCTTGGGTTGACCTCCAGGATATAGATCGTATCATTTTTGATTGCATATTGAATATTTATCAGGCCGATGACCTGGAGTTCCTTGGCTAAGGCATAGGTATTTTGTTTCAACCCCTCAATCAAATCATCGGTGAGGGAATAGGGTGGCGTGACACAAGCGCTATCTCCCGAATGGATTCCCGCCTGTTCGATGTGCTCCATGATTCCGGCAATGACACAGGTTTCTCCATCCGCCACGGCATCGACATCGATCTCGATGGCATCCTCTAAAAATTTGTCAATGAGAATAGGGTGCTCAGGGGAGGCTTCCACGGCACGGAGAGCGAAACCCTCCAGGGCTTCCTCGTCGTAAACAATCTCCATCGCTCTTCCCCCTAACACGTAAGAAGGTCTTACGACCACTGGATAGCCGATCTCCTGCGCGACCCTCCTTGCCTCTTCACCCGAGTTAGCCGTACCATTGGAAGGTTGAATGAGACCTAATTTTTTAATAAGGGTTTTGAAGCGTTTTCGATCTTCAGCTCGATCGATGTTATCAGGAGTGGTGCCAATAATTTTCACTCCTGCCTTCTCTAAGGGGACGGCAAGGTTGAGAGGGGTTTGACCTCCAAATTGAACGATNNGGTTCAAAATAGAGTTTGTCCGAGGTGTCGTAGTCCGTTGATACTGTTTCCGGATTGGAGTTTACCATGATCGTTTCGTAATCCAACTCCCTCAGGGCGAAGGAGGCATGGACACAGCAGTAATCAAATTCGATTCCCTGGCCAATTCGGTTGGGACCTCCGCCTAATATCATGATCTTTTTTCTTGAAGAGGGTTGGGATTCGTCTTCCGTTTCATAAGTCGAATAGTAATAGGGCGTAAAGGCTTCAAATTCGGCCCCACAGGTATCCACCAGTTTGTAGGTAGGGAGAATTCCTTTCTCCTTTCGGATGGTCCGAAGAGTGGTTTCGTCGAAACCGAGGAGATAACCCAATTGGTAGTCGGAGAAACCAAACTCTTTTGCCTTTCTTAAGAGAGAGTCTGGAAGTTGAAGCTGATCGGGAGTCAGTATTTTTTTCCAGAGCTCCAGGTCCCTCACTTTTGTCCCATAAGAGCGAATCTCATTTTCAAGATCTGTGATCTCTTTAATGTTGTTGAGAAACCAGGGGTCAATCTTGGTCAACTCATGAATCTCCTCCACCTTCATCCCTAAAAGCAGGGCATGTCGAAGATAATAAATCCTTTCTGCATTAGGGGTGGAGAGTTTTTTCTTGATCTCCTCACGAAGGTTGAAGCGCCTGGTTTCGTTGGATATTTCGGTGGGGAAGGGAAATTTGTCCTTGCCATCTGCACCCAGACCATGCCTTCCGGTCTCCAAAGAGCGAAGCCCTTTTTGAAGGGCCTCCTTGAAAGTCCGGGCAATGGCCATGGTTTCGCCCACCGACTTCATTGAAACGGTCAGCGTTGGATCTGCCCCAGGGAATTTTTCGAAGGTAAATCTCGGTATCTTCACCACACAATAATCGATGGTGGGTTCGAAACAGGCAGGTGTCTTCTGGGTAATGTCATTGGGAATTTCGTCGAGCGTGTATCCTACCGCCAACTTCGCTGCCATTTTGGCGATGGGGAATCCGGTGGCTTTGGAGGCCAGGGCTGAAGAGCGGGAGACCCTTGGATTCATTTCAATGATGACCATTCTCCCATCTTCAGGACGGATCGCGAATTGGATGTTAGATCCTCCGGTCTCCACTCCAATCTCTCGAATGACTCGAATGGCGCTGTCTCTCATCCTCTGATATTCTTTGTCCGTTAATGTTTGAGCCGGGGCAACGGTGATGCTATCTCCGGTATGGACGCCCATCGGATCAAGATTTTCTATCGAACAGATGATGACGACATTGTCGTGAAGATCCCTCATCACCTCGAGTTCAAATTCCTTCCAACCGAGAACAGACTCTTCAATCAGAATTTCTTTGATCATGCTCCACTCAAGTCCACGGGCCGCCATTCCTTCAAATTCTTCGATATTATAGGCGACGCCGCCCCCTGTCCCGCCCAGAGTAAAACTGGGTCGGATGATCGCAGGAAAACCAATCTCCTTGGCCACGTCCATGGCCTCCGAGAGAGAATAAGCCAATCCGCTTTTGGGGAGATCGAGTCCAATCTTCTTCATCGTTTCCTTGAAGAGATTTCGATCTTCTCCTTTCTTAATGGCCTCATATTTGGCCCCGATCATTTGAACGCCATATTTTTGGAGCACTCCGGATTCATAAAGGGCGACCGAGACGTTGAGTCCGGTCTGACCGCCTAACGTCGGAAGAAGCGCATCCGGCCTTTCCCGATCGATGATTTTTTCTATGATTTCTGGAGTGATGGGTTCGATGTAGGTCCGGTCGGACATCTCGGGATCGGTCATGATGGTGGCGGGGTTGGAGTTGACCAATACGACCCCAAATCCTTCTTCCTTTAACGCCTTACAGGCCTGGGTCCCGGAGTAGTCAAATTCACAGGCTTGGCTGATCACAATGGGCCCAGAGCCGATGATCAAAATCTTTTTGATATCTGTCCGTTTAGGCATTGGAATGGCGCTCCATCATTTTTACAAATTCTACAAAAAGGTCTTGCGTATCATGAGGTCCTGGAGAAGCTTCGGGATGGTACTGTACGGAGAAGATGGGAAGCCGTTGATGCCTCATCCCTTCCAGGGTTTGGTCATTGAGATTGATCTGGGTGAGTTCCACTTCTGACGGATCCAAAGAATCGGGGTCAACACAGAACCCATGATTTTGGGAAGTAATCATCACCCTGCCTGATTTTAAATCTTTAACAGGTTGATTGACTCCCCGATGGCCGAATTTCAATTTAAACGTTCTTCCTCCAAGGGCCAACCCCAAAAGCTGGTGTCCGAGACAAATACCAAAGATCGGTTTCTTCCCGATCAGCTGACGGACGGTTTCAATAGCATAGGTGACTCCCTCAGGGTCTCCCGGGCCATTGGAAAGAAGAATCCCATCCGGATGATTGGAAAGAATGGTTTCTACTCGGGAGGATGCAGGAAGCACTGTCACCTCGCAGTTCACATCATAAAGGGATCGGAGGATATTGTATTTGACCCCATAGTCCACGACGACCACTTTGGGTCGTAAGCAGGTGGTCGATGGCCGAGGGAGATGAGGGGAAAATTGAGAATCATTGCCATTTGTCCACGGGAAGGGTTTCTTACAGGTGACCTCTTTGACCAGGTCCCGGCCGATCAGGCCTGGAGAGATCCTGGCCTTTTCAACCAAACGATCTCGATTAAGGTCTTCCGTGGAGAGGACGGCTTTCATTGCACCCGCCAGGCGGATATGCTTGGTGATCGCCCGGGTATCCATGCCTTCCACGCCCATGATTCGATGCCTGATTAAATAATCGGAGAGGGATTGGTCTCCGCGCCAATTGCTGAAGACGGCACTATTTTCTTTAATGATGAATCCTTCCACTTTTGGCTCACGAGATTCAATATCCTCTTGGTTGATCCCGTAGTTTCCGATGAGGGGATAGGTCATGGTGACGATCTGACCTTTATAGGAGGGATCGGTCAGAACTTCCTGGTAGCCGGTCATACTCGTATTAAAAACAACCTCTCCAGCCTTTTCTCCTGAGCTTCCAAAAGACCACCCTTCAAAAATAGCCCCATCCTCTAAAGCCAATAGGGCTTTTTGACCTTTTCCCATGATTTTCTCCTATTCAAATTCTTTCAACCCTTTTGGTGGAAGGGAAGAGGAGGGGAGATTGTCCCCATAAAAAAAGACCCCCGATCCCGGATAAACAGGATCGAGGGCCCTTAAGATGTTTTAATCCTTTGATCATATGAAGATTCCCCTATTTCATCTATATATTTTTACACATCTATTTTAAATTCGCGAGCCTGCAATAACATTTCCCTGGAGTGAATACGGAGGAAACCCATTAACCCGGATGACGGAAGTTTGGCGCCCTCAAAAGAATCAGGTTTTTAATGATTTGTTAGGCATACAAGTATATCTTCGTTCTGGTAGGCCTGGCCATCAGTTTTTCGATCTTGGCCTGGATCTTTTTTCTTTCCGCATTCTTTTCCCACGCCTTCCAGTCCTCAACGTTTTGCCATGTAGTGATCACGATATAGTTATGAGGGTCATCCTGTGCCCGAAGCGTTTCCCCTGAGATGTAGCCTTTTGAGGGAATTGCTTTGGACCGTAATTCTCTTAATATTTTAGCGAAATCCGGCTCTTTCCCCTTCTTCACTTTCCGGTCGATGATGATCCTCACTGCCATGGTTTCTACCTCCCCGTTTTTTTTATGATGATACCAAGTCCCTGGGAAGATTTCAAGCAAAATTATTTAGTCTGTCGCTTAGATTCTGAATGGTAATTGCTAATTGGGTGTTGTCCATTTTGCAATGATCCTTTAATGGTAGCCCTCCAGTTCTCCCCTGGGTAAGATCCATCGAAAGTTCTCAGGAGTGATGTCTTGTAGCTCTCCATCGATATGAGCAGTGATATGCCTGTTTTTCCTTGAAAATCCCAGATAAAAAATCTTTCCCAGACCGACAAGACGTTCCATCATTTCTTCCCACTTGCTGTCATCAATTGGTTTCGCCATACAACTCTTGACCTGAGCCTCATCCAGTCTGCCCTTGGGATCATAAAAGAGGATCTCTCCAGCAGAGGCGCCTGCCAGGATCTTTCCTCCTTGGTAGGGTGAATCCATTCGACGGAGGGTCCCATCATTTCCCCAGTAGAGCCCTAACATCATCACGGATCCTCCCATGAGGGCCTGACAGAGGTGTTCATAAGCCGTGCCAACGATATTTACCTGCAGTCCGGGGCCCCGGGGATCACTGACCGAACAGACCCATCCCCGATCTACGACATTACCCAGGATATTGAATGTTCCTCCCTTTGCGGAGTAACCTGGCACCTTGCCCACATCACCATGGATCTCCAGGGTTCCAGAATGCATCACCATTCCGGTAAAATTCTGGGCGTGTCCATGTACCCGCAGCAGGACACCCATATTGAATGCACCGCAATACTCACCCGGACTTCCATAAACATCCATGATCGTATCCCAGGTGTTACCGGAACCCATCCCCATACCAATACCCCGTTGCCCTTCCACCCTGTAAACGGTGAATCTTCGCCACCCCATTCGATGGGCGTGGTCGAGGAAGCAACTCAGTACACTTAAAGGATCAATCCCTTCGGGTTTAAATCCTCGGGCATCGACCACCAGCATCTGTTTTGGGTCTTCCGGTTGCTTTAATTTTCTGACATTCTCTAACGTTACGCGAAACATTCCATTTTCATCCTTTACATGATCCAGCAATGAATCAATGTGATCGCGAACGATATGCATTAAAGCTCCCCGGTCTTTTCCTCCTATGTTCCAGCCGGCTAACTGGTCATTGACCTTTGACAGCTCTTCAAGTGACTTTAAAGGAAGAAGATATTTTGTCATCTCCTTTAAAGACACCTCAAATTCAGCAAAATTCCATCTGGGCAATCGGTCTTGGAAGAAGGTTGAGGGATCAGATTCTGAATCGATCTTCTCATCGCCCTTCGAAGAGGGCGTTGGGGTTAGCGAAGGAAATGTGCCGTGAGGGATATCTATTTTCGTGCCGAATTTATCCAATACCTCATGACCCGTGACCCTTCCTTTCTCATCGTAGTACACCCTGCTCAGCATCCCCGGATTGACCGTGAGGATCAAAGGAGCGATGTCGCTTCGAATCAATCCGAGGCGATAAAGTTCCTGCAACCCCGCATCACTTCCTTGTTTCTCAGAGCAAATGATGCTTACAAAGTTTTCTCCATCGTCATAGAGCATGGCCACGTTAGGCCGAAGCAATGATGGATCAATAATATCTAAACGTTCGATCACTCTATGATAAGGGTCGATGCGACCACAAAGGTACTGATAGGGACCATCCGGAGCGCTTTCCAGCTCCACTTCCTGAATTCGTTCGAAGCGCTCCTTGAGCTCCGGGGACAGCCGGTTCAGGTTCCATCCTGTTGTGGGGGAGAAGGATTCAACGAGAACGTCGAAGGGGTAATGCAAGTACTGGCTGAGCAGATGAAGTTTGAGAGACGCCACGGCTGTATCGGTTTGAGCCAGTGGGGTCAAGTTAAATTGTGTGACGCGGTTGAGCATGGTACGATAATTCGTTGTCTCGCCATTATGGGTCAAAGCGGTGTGAAGCTCGGCAAAAGGATGGGAATTCATCTGGTCGACCACAGAACCCGTGGCCAGCCGGCGATGGATAATGTTTACCGGCGCTTCGGGGAGNNGCTTCCTGCAGAAAGTCTTTATTCTCTCTGTAATGTTCAATCTTCAGATTTGGATAACGTATCTGCCGCGGAGGCCAAATGGCGTCATTCCATAGATCATTTTCTATAAAACGGAAGAGCACTTCCTGTCGGACCCTCACAAAGAATCGAAACACGTCGCCCGGGTCTTTCTCACCAAACTGACGAAAATCTTCCTCTTGCCCCTGGGGACCGCGCCGATAAGGGATCCGACATCGTTTCAAGTCACCCTGGTCATCGGCCACTTCAAGACCCGCAAAATACTTCTCAAAGATCTGCTCCATGATCTTCATGCGGACGTTCAAAACCTTCTCTCTCGCTTTTTGCCGGATATTTTTAGAATGTAACCCGAGATTGCGAGCAAGGTGTTCTGCCTCAATGTCGTCTTGAAAGATACCTTTGACCAGTAAGTGAATGGCATAGTGATCCATATGATCGGGGTAACACCCTCCCTTCCAGATTCCAACGCCGTCCATCCCCCGGTTAGCCATCCGGTCAAGCATGAGGTCCATGACATGGTTCGGGATGATGCGGTTAGAGACGATTGCCGCCACGCCACAATCGGAAGGAGATGGAATCGACTCTCTTGATAGAGGTTCTTGGGCAGGGGGTCCCGGGTGTTTCCCCTTTGCTGAAGAGAAATCGAAAGAAGGATTAAGACGTGGATGTCGGTGGTTCTGTACCCGTTCTTCTAAGGAGGGCCATTCGAGAAATTCATAGCGCCCCCGGAGCTGTCGGACATCTTTCATCCCAAGGCCTGCAATGGCCCGGACCACTTGGGCTTGCAGAGCAGCTCGGAAGTTGATGATCTGACGGGTGTTCAATTCCACATCGCGAAGCAACTGCATTTTGGGGTTGATCGTGGAGATGCCGCTTCGGCAACCTGATTCACAGTTCCGATCCCTGACACAACCGATGGCCACAAGATCGGCCGTTCCGAGGACGACGCCATCGAGTCCTAACGTAATTCCTTTGATAATGTCTCCCCATGTTCGAATCCCGCCGCTTCCCATGAAGACGATGTGATCCCTTAATCCGGAGTCCATTAGTTTTTCATGACAGATAGGAATGGCATATTCCATATGCATTCCCATCTGTCCTTTGATGATATTCGGAGCCGCACCCGTTCCTCCCCGAGGTCCATCGAGCCAGACCTCTATCGTCATCTTATCATCCTTGGCAATCCGGGCGAGACCCGAGACGATGAATTCGATGTCAGGAGAAGGGGAGACCTTGATACAGATGGCCGCCCGCCTGTTGATCATGCGGATGGCATCGATAAATGCTTTGACATCCTCAATCGAATAGCAGTTGTGGAAAGGGAAAGGGGAAATGAGGCTCACACCTTCAGGGACGCCTCGAAGTCTTGAGACGAGGCCGAAGACCTTTCTTCCCAGAAGGTGCCCTCCGACGCCTTGTTTTGCTCCCTGGCTATAAGCGATGACGATGCGTCTTGCACGGCGGATGGTTTCCTTGGTGACTCCGAAAAGCCCTGTCTTGAGCTGGGTGGAGACATAAGGTTCCTCTTCAGAGGTGATTATCGGAACAAACTGGATCGGCATGGAAGAGGGATATTTTTTTAAAATCTCACCGATCTCCTTATATTCAGGGAACAGAGCCTCTTTCTTTTGAGAACGGCGGATCGCTTCTTCCACCGTAATGAGCTTTCTTTCCTCCATCACACGGCCCAAAAGGATGACTTGTCGGTCCGTCATCTCAAGAGGGTTCCACTTCGAATCAAGAATATAGAAGGTGGGATATCCGCCTTCACCTGTGTCAAGTTGAGTCTTAAGGGTACGGGTTGCCAGGACTCTCGAACGCCAAGTCCCAGGTCCAATGGACCCGATGGACATCCCGGCCCCGATAAAGGGGGTTTTGAGGCGGAGCCCTGGCGTCAACTGAAGGGCGGTTGAGACTTCATCCAGTTTTTTTTCAGGAATCTCATCGGGACCCTCTGCAAACCGGATCTTTATCGCATCGAAACCATCTCCCAGATTGCCGCATGATTCTGCGTTTTTCAGAAGAAGGGTTTCTTGATTGCCACCCGCCATGCGACCTACAGAGGAAATGAGCGAGGCTGGCCAGACATGGTCTTGGTCGAAGATACGATAACATTGAGGCGGAAGTTTAGAGTCATAGAAGCGATGAGGAGGAAGGGTGGGGCGGACCATCTCCTTTAATTGAGTGTAACGCCACCCATGTCCAGCCATGAGGCCTTCCCGTTCAATCCGTTCCTTGTTTAAATGTTTGTTTCGCTCCTGGCGAGAAGGGTCTTGGAGAAGGTCGTAAACTCTATCCTCCAGGTCGTCAAAGATGACCAAACGATTCTCCTCCCCCACGGTTTTCTTGATATCCTTGAAACCGGAAGCGCCGAGAACTTCCGTGACCTGGACATTCCAGACCCGGATTAAATTGGCGATTCGCCTGGTTAGGACCGAGATTTCATGTAATAGTTCAATTTTTTCTCCCCGCAAAAATTTTTGCCGGGCCTGAGGATCGGCGACAAGGAGGACTGGCCAGTCTATTTTCACTCCATTGGCTCCCCGCTGGACGGTCTTCTGCGCATCCGCGGCTGACCGTATCCCGCCTGCACCAACAATGGAAAAACGGTGCCTCAGCTTATTTTCCACCAGAAATCGGTGAACGGCAGGAACGGCATCTGTTGTAAGGTAATAGCCTTTTTCCGGGCTATAATCCGAGGCGATGCAGAGGATATCAAAAGGTGAATGCAGGAGAGCTTCCAGTTTCTTCCGGAAGGTCATGGTTGGTTGGAGGCCGGGGTCCACAAACCCCTTCCCAATTTTAACCACTGCTGAAAGGACAGTGGATTCGGGGAAAAGGAGCTTGATTTGATCCGATTGTTTGAGAAGGTCGTCTTCCACCTCTATTTCCACCAAATCCGGAAAATGGTTTTCCAGGACTTGAGGCCATTTCGCACCGGCAAGAAAATTTTTCATCTCCGCAGCAGTCAACCTTAAGATCAATGAATCAATTCGATCCCCCATCCTTGTTCCAAAATATATTATTTCCTCAAGACGCATTGTGATGCGGGTTCCTAAACTCCGGGCTGCTTCAAACAGGGGCAACCATAATTCTTCATTCCTATCCATGGAGTCGTTGCTAAAGCCGTTTACAGGGAGGACGTCGATGAGGATGGGCGTCTTTAAGCGAATTAGCCGGGGGCGGGGGGTCTCAAGGTTTTCACCACGAAAGGTCAAATACTTCGGCCGTTTTCCGATCCCGATGGCGATCGCATCTTCGGTGCTCTCATAAAGTAAGTTCTGAGCAGGGCCAACGATGTGGAAATGTCCGAAACGGATACCGTCATTGCCGTATCCACGATGGGGATCTCCCTGGCCGGTTCCTGAAACAGGGATTTTGCCTGTCGTCGCTTCGAGGTCGATGTGCGTCACGACTTCGGCGTTCCAATAGGGATCATCTATTTGGAGGTAACATGGATGAAGTTCAACCGTAGTTGCAGGAAATCCTGCCGCCACCTGGGGGCATCGTTCCAGGCAGGAACCGCACCCACGGCAGAGCCCCTCATCCTCAATCAGAATGAGCCGGGGGTCGGATTCTCCTCGCTTTCGAACACTATAAATGCAAGCATCCACGCAGGTACCGCAATGGATGCAGTGTTCTTCGTTGATTCCAACACGGTATCTCGGAAAGGTATTGCGCTTTTCGCGGATCTTCTGATCGAAACCCGTTCGCACAACGTCTAAGAAACGATGGAACTCAGTACTATTCTCCATCTCACGGATGAAGTTCTGTACTTCTCCGATCGGGAAATTCCCGGAATCAGCCAAATATTTTTCCAGACCCTCGAATAGGGGAAGATGTTTCAAATGGGCTTGACACTCCTCATCACAGCGACCGCATCGGAGACAGAAATAGAGGGGCATGGCTTTCGAGAGGTCAAGCTCTCCTTTTTCAAGTGCCTTTTTAATCGTTAGGAGTTTGCCTCTTGCCGTGAGGGTTTCGTCTCCCGTCGCCCGGTAGACCGGGCAGCGCGGGACACAGGCACCGCACTGGGCACAGGAGAGAATGTCCTTCGAGATCCCCTCAAGCTTTTCAGAAACGATGGGGGTACGAAGCCTCAGTTTCTCCGCCGGGAAAAAGGAAAGAAGCCTGAACATGAGCCACTGGGAAGTGGAGAGTCCGAAGTCAAAAATATCCGATTGGAACAAGGCTTTCTGAAAGGAGCCCCAACGTCCTGAGGTGGCGAAGAATTTCCCTGAGTTAAGAATTCCAGCGGGATCGGCTTTCTTTTTGTAATGCATGAGCTGTCTCAGGTTTTCCGCCGAGTAGAGATTGCGAAGAAAAGGCGTATTCCATACACCTATCCCATAAGGTTTCCCGCCGTAGGATTCGACCGCAAGCCTGAGCATCATCGGGATGAACATGAGATCCAGATAAAAAATATTTTTTCGGTTATCCGTAGCCAACATGGCGAGAAATAGCACCTCTTCCCGGTTGACCACATGGGCAATAGGATAAAGGGTGACGGCCAGGTGTTTTCCCCACTCGCTCACTTTTTCAACGTAGGAGGTTACCCGGTCGATGGGAAGAATCATTTCACTGGCAAGCAGTGAAGGTCCCAGGTGTTTAATTGACATCGGCAGAAAGCGTTTTTCCCAGAGAGTATTCGCAAAATTATCGTCGACCGGAATGAGTTGTTTTTCTGCAAGAAAAGCCCTAAATTCACTCATTTCATTTTTATCGGAAAAGGCGACCAGGACCAGGTGGTGAATATCAATCAATTCTTTCCCATCTGGCGAAAGTCCCAAGGCGCGAATAAATTCAGAATGGTAGACCACGATATCCTCTGGTTTCAAAGAGGGGTGGCAGGCGACTTGTTTAGCAAAATCATAAGTAAAAGATAATTTTCCAAAGGAGATAACGATGGGGTACCAACGGACAGGCCGCTTATTAACCCGAAGGGTTGCTTTGACGATGATTCCCATCTGCCCTTCGGTGGAGATGAAGTAGCTCATCTCTGGATCTTCTGCGGAGAGGTCCTTGATCATTCCTGCGGGGGTAATCACCCGGAGAGAGACGATTTGATTCCTGACCGGGCCGTAGCGAAACGTGCCAATGCCCATTCCGCCTGTTGCCATCCAGCCGATGAGGGTCCCTCCTTTGCCGGAGGCGATGGTGGAAAGGTCCAATTCATAATGCTCGAGTTCCCTCTCGATATCGAGAAAACGGGCTCCTGGTCCAACGGTCAGTTCATGGGTTTGGGGATTTACTTCAATGGTGTCCATCAGACTCAGATCGATGAGAATTCCTCCATGGGTGGGTACGGCTCCACCGTATCCCCAGGTTCCGGCCCCCCTGACCGTCAGTGGGATTTTGTGCTCCCGGGCAATGGCAAAGAGTTCGAGAAGGTGCTCCTCGGTGATGGGCTGAAGGATGAGGTCAGGAAGGCTCTTTAACATCAGGTCGCGAATTAAAGGCGGGAGGTCCACATTGAGGTCTGTGCGGTAATATTCGAGTTTCTGTGGATCGTCGATTTTCTTCAGACCAGGATTCCGCTGTAAAAAATCTTCAATGTATTTTTTCCAGGTTAATTTGTCTTGCCTCTTCTTCACCCTTTAGGCACCTCCGATTAACTCGAGGGTTATCCATCGCCCTCTCTTCATTTTTTTCAAATCGACTACAGGATGGGGAGATATTTCTCTAATTCAAAATGGGAGACATGGGTTCGGTATTGATCCCATTCGATTATTTTATTCTCAATAAATTTGTGGAAGATATGATCTCCCAATGTTTCCCTGACCAATTCACTTTGCTCCGTGATCTGTATGGCCTCAAAAAGGTTCCCCGGAAGAGATTCGATTCCATGTCGTTTCCTTGCTTCCTCAGACATCTCAAAAATATCTTCTTCAACGGGAGGAGGAAGTTCATAGCCCTTCTCAATCCCTTTTAACCCAGCGGCCAACATTACGGCAAATGTTAAATATGGATTGCAGGCTGGATCTGGAGATCGATACTCCATCCGTGTGGCTTTTTCCTTTCCCGGTTTATACATCGGAACCCGAACGAGTGCCGACCGATTTCTGCGTGCCCAGGAAATATAGACGGGCGCTTCGTAGCCCGGAACCAGTCTTTTATAAGAGTTCACCCACTGGGAGGTGATGGAGGTGATCTCTTTGGCATGCATCAAAATTCCGGCCATATAGGACTTGGCAATCTTGGAGAGATTGAATTCTTCTTTCGGATCGAAAAAGGCATTCTGATTACCCTTAAAAAGAGATTGGTGTGTGTGCATGCCACTTCCATTCTGACCAAAAATGGGTTTGGGCATAAAGGTGGCATAAACGCCATGCTTCAAAGCAATTTCCTTGACCACAAGCCGGTAGGTCATAGCATTGTCTGCCATGGTCAGAGCATCGGTATATCGAAGATCAATTTCATGTTGACTCGGAGCCACTTCGTGATGGCTGTATTCAACATGAATTCCCATCGCTTCCAATGTTAAAATAGTTTCTCTCCGAAGCTCGGTGGCGACGTCAAGAGGGGTGAGATCAAAATAGCCTCCTCTGTCGAGTATCTCCGTTCCGTCATTCCCCTTGAAGTAGAAGTACTCCAGTTCGGGGCCGACGTAAAGGATGTAGCCCTGATCTTGAGCCTTTTTGAGTGTCCTTTTCAATGCCCATCGGGGATCTCCCTTGTAAGGGGTCCCATCCGGTTCATAAATATCCGCGAACATTCTGGCCACTGCATTCTCTTTTGGTCTCCAGGGGATGATCTGAAAGGTTTTGGGATCAGGTTTGGCGATCATGTCGCTTTCATCGATTCGGGCATAGCCCTGAATGGAAGAGCCATCGAATCCCATTCCCTCTTCAAGAGCTCCCTCCAGTTCATCAATGGTGATAGCAAATCCTTTTAAAAATCCAAGAATGTCCGTGAACCAGAGCCGAATAAATTTGACGTCGTTTTCCTTTGCCATTTTTAGAACGTTTTCTTTTTCTTTATCCATCTCTTCCTCCTTTTATTAGAGAT
>DCUS01000188.1:1683-16169 GCA_002327885.1 Syntrophaceae bacterium UBA2208 | reverse complement strand
TCTTTCACCGATACCGGGAGGGTCATCTCCCCTTAAATGAAATTCTGAAGGAGATTGAGAAAATGGATGAAAGGACATCGACCACAGTAAAAGAATCTCTTCTCTCTCAATGGATCGAAGCACTTTCTCTGAACGATGATGATGAAAGGATCCTCAAGGGAATTGAATCATTAAAACAAAAAACGATTGATGAAATTAAACAAAGTTTCCACCATATTCTTTCCCAATATCAAGGAGAACACCGGAAGGTCAAAGAAGAAGTAAAGGTTCAATTTGCAGAGGCATTGAGAAAAGAAGGACTCTATGGGAGTGCGGTGGATCCTCATATCGAAGGGAGTGAACTCTGGAAAAAAGAAAATGAAAAATTAAATCTGTCCTTCAAGACAAAATTGGAAGAGATCAAACAGCAATTGAGAGCCTTATAAGGGATACGACTTGATTTGTCAGACATCCTCAGAGTAATATTTGAGGTCAGGAGTGCAGATGGAGAAAGTCAGACTGGGTAAAACGAATTTAGTAGTGACGAAATTGGGCTGGGGTGGAATTCCTATTCAACGAGTGGGGGAGCGGGAAGCGGTTTCCGTGATACGAACGGTGATTGAAATGGGAACAGATCTTCTCGATACCGCCCGGGGTTATACAAACAGCGAGCACCGGATTGGATTAGCGCTCCAGAAAATAGACAGACCCGTTGTTCTTTCATCAAAATCTCACGTAAAAACGGCGCGGATTTATAATGACGTCCAGGAGAGCCTTAAACAGGTGAAGGTGAAAAAAATCAATATTTACCATCTGCACAATGTCTCCAATTTTGAAGATTATGAAAAGGTCATGGCCTCCGGCGGAGCATTTGAAGGACTAACACGTGCCCGAGCCGAAGGATTAATTGATCATATCGGTATCACCAGCCACAACCTCAATGTTTTGGAGAGGGCGATCGAGGACGGACATTTTGAAGTCATCATGGCTTGCTATAGCTTTTTAGAACCTGAGGCAGCTTTTAAAGTGTTCCCTCTGGCCCAGAAAAAAGACATCGGGGTATTGGCCATGAAGCCATTCTCAGGCGGAGTGATTGAAGAAGCTGGCCCAGCTTTGAGGTTTACTCTCTCCATGGCGAACATCGTCCCCATTCCGGGATCGGAGACCCTGGAACTGGCTCGCATGAATTGGAAGATATTTGCTGAAGGCTATTCCCTGACTGAGAAAGACAAAGAGCGAATGGAAGCCCTGAAGAAGGAGTTCAACCGCCAATTCTGCAGACGTTGTGATTACTGTTTGCCCTGCACGGCAAAGATCAAAATTCAGTTTGCCATGGGATTAAAGACGATCATCAAGCGGTTCGGTCCTGAAGTTGAGGAGATTGGATGGATGAAGGATTTATTAGAGAAGGCCAGAAACTGCTCGGAATGCGGAGAATGCTTGCCCCGCTGTCCTTATCAGTTGCCCATCCCAGACATAATAAAAGAAAATCTCGCCTGGTTTGATCATCTGAGGAACAGGTGAAGAAATTCCGGGTCGACCTCCTCGTTATCCTCTCATTCGCCTCTAACATTTATAGATAGTTGTAAAAATTCTGCCGTATGAAATCGAAGTTCTGAAGCACCCTCTCCTTCCCCATGACCAGTTCCCCATGGCCTGGCAGCAAGAGCTCCGTATCCAGATGGGATATCCTCTCAATGCTTTCCCTGATTAATTTAGGATTTCCTTCCAGAAAGTCTGTCCTTCCAATGCCCCCATAAAAAACGAGATCACCGGTGAAGAGGACCTTCCTCTCCAGCCAATAGATCGTAAGAGAACCCGGGGAATGCCCTGGGGTCTGATAGATTTGAAAGACTTCCTTGCCCAGATGAAGTTCTCCCTCCTTCAGATAAAAGTCAACCCGAAATTCCGGCAGAGGTTGCCGCATCATCTCAAAGAGGAGTTTTCCACTTGTCATCAGGTAGCGCTCCTCGTCCCGGTTCATGGCGATCTTAACCGGTTTATTCATAAAGGCATCAAGGCCTTCGAAATGGTCCGGATGGGAATGGGTCAGGATGACGAGATTGATTTCTTCCGGAGAAATCCCATCTTCTCCCATCTGATGAAAAAGATTGGAAACATGGCGGGAATGACCCGGATCGATGAGAGCGGTTACTTCTCCACGGATCAAATAAGTGTTGCAATTATTCTCATAAGGATTCTGCCACAGATAGGCATAGAGGTCTTTTTCGAGCTTCATCGCTTTCCCGTCAACCTGTCTTGAAGTATTTACCTTTTTCCTGAACCACTCCGCCAAATCTCATCAGCCGTTCCAAGTGTTTTTTCATCAATCCCCGCTCGCCCAACTCGAAAAAAGCTTTCGGCTCCCGTGAACGGCCATAAATAATCCACGCTTCCACAATCTCTTCCATGGTCCTGGGCTCTTTCAACAAATCAAGCAACTTTCGTTCCCGTTCATGGATTACCTCCAAGTAATCCTCCCAGAGTTTCCCCGGATCTCCGATAAATATTCCGGTTTCATGGCTTGTAAGAAAAATCTCGGCGGGAATTCTTTTTAAACAATTCACTGAATCAACTGTCTCCTCGATGCTCGAGCGGGCGTCGCCGTACCACGGGCCGAATCGGGTGAGGTCGTAGTCCCCGATAAAAAGCACTTTTGGCTCTCGAAAAAAGAAAGCGAGATGTCCGGGGGTATGTCCGGGTGTGGAGAGGACATCAACGGTAACCATCCCTAAATGGATGATCTGCCCGCCCTGAAGGAATTTTGTTGGCTTTCTGGGTTTAAAGTGTAACTCTTCCTGAAGCATCTGTTTCCAGTAGTTTCGGAAATCATGATTATCCATCCCATAGGAATCGAGAAAAATTTCTAAACTGGAAAGAGGAATCGACTCTTGAGCTGAGATCCAAAGCGGCAGGTCATCAAACAGGTCAAGGTGCATGAAATGGTCCTCATGGGCGTGACTGAGCCAAACCATCTTAACCCCTTGAGTTTCGCGCAATCGAACAAGCCTTTCCCGGTCTGAAGCGGGATCGATAAGAACCCCTGCGCCTTCGATATACAAGGAATGACAGAAAGGATACTTTCCTTTATTCTCCCCCGGAATAAACCAGACCGGACCAAAATGCTGCTCTTCCAAATCTTTCATCTCAGGGTTGTCAAATGAATTGATTTTACTTGGTCATTCGTCTTTAATTTAGGTATTTCCCAATATCCCTTTCTATGGCAATATCCTAAAAACAGTCCGGAGTCCTGAGAACTCTTAATTTAAACGCCGAGTCTCGAACTCCGAATTTACCACTTTACTAGGGTTTATTTTCTTAACTTATTTCATTTCTTTGGGTTTTCCCCAATCAGTAATAGCCACCAATCTTTTGTTGGCAACCTCTGCAGTGGAATCAAGTCTCGATCGATAACTCACAACAACGGAGATCCATTCCTTTGCTAAATCAATGCCGATCGCCCTGCCAATCCTCCTGGAGGCCTCTTTGACTAAAGCGACTAATGAATTTGGCTTCATAAATTACCCTTCTATTACAGATAGGAATTCTTTTAATTTTAAAATGGGTTTTTCTTCAATTCACTTTTTAATATATTTAAGATCTCCCTTAACTACTTTACCGGCTGGGTTTCTGGGCAACGAATCTGAAAATTCAATATATTTGGGAACTTTAAAATCTGCCAAGTGTTGTGAACAAAATGTCTTGATTTCCTCCTCATCTGCAGTCTGACCTGGCCTTAAAACAATGACGACCTTTAAGGCTTCCCCAAAATATTTATCTGGGACACCCACTGCCGCAACCTCCAATACTTTTGGATACCTCGATATCACATTCTCAACTTCAAGAGAAAATATCTTTTCCCCACCTCGATTAATCATTTCCTTCTTACGATCAAGAATGTAGAGGTAACCTTCGTCGTCCAATTTCCCTATATCGCCTGTATGCAACCAACCATTTACTATCGCCGTTTTCGTCGCCTCGGGATTCCTCCAGTACCCTTTCGTTATGGTGGGGCCTTTTAGTAGAATCTCACCCACATGGTTGGGTGGTAATTCTTTTCCCTCTTCGTCTACAATCTTGGCGTTCACCAATGGGAGAAGTTTCCCTGCCGCTTCAATTTTTCGAAGGACATCTTCATAGGGGGTTGACGAAGCAATCCCATCACTTTCTGTTAAGCCGTAACCTATACTCAACTTGAGAAGAGGAAGTTTATTCAGAATCCCTTTGATCATTTCTTCTGTGGCAGGGGACCCGCCACACATAGCTACTTGGTAAGAACTAAAATCATAATGGCGGAATTCAGGGTGATTAATCATCAACCAAAGAATATTAATCACACTAATGCTCTTGGTAATTTTTTCAGAAGACATGATTTCCAAAAAATCTTTAACCTTGAACGTTCTCACATAGACACAAGGGATGCCGCTGAAAATATGAGAAAGCATAATCTGGGCAAGACCTGTGATATGAAAAAGAGGGACAACACAGATGACTCGATCTTCAGGCTCGTAGGCAATAAAATCACTGATATGCATTGCCGTTGCGATCAGACTCCGGTGATACAAAATGGCCCCCTTGGGTTTCCCTGTCGTACCTGAAGTATACATAATGGTCGTATCATCTGTTTCGTCTAAGATTATCCTTTGAAAGGTCCCTTCTTGGCTCTCCCTCAACTCAACAAAAGGAAGAACGCCTTGGGGAAGATCTGGCCCATTGAAGAATATTTTTTCAATGGTTTTTAAATCATCTCGGACGGCCTCAATCGATGGCCAATATTCTTGATCAACAATTAGAATCTTACTCTCTGAATCATTTATTTCATATGACAATTCCTCACCTTTGAATCGTGTATTTAAAGGGACTGCGATCGCACCTAATTTCATGAGCGCAAAGAAACATAAAGGGAATTCCAAACCAATCCCTAAAAGGAGAGAAACACGATTTCCTTTTTTGATATTATATTTTTGTAACCCCGCTGCAATTCTATTTACTATTTGATCAAATTCCCCAAAGGTAAATTTTTGATGATCACAAATAAATCCTATTCGCTGGGAGTATCGGCTGACGGTGTTCTCCAACATTTGGATGAGATTCTTTGGCCTATTTTTAAAAATTCTCCCTTTAAAATCAGGCCATTCCTCTTCAACAATCTCCCGGCCCATTTGACTACCCATGCGGTTCAAAGTAACCTCCATTTAAACTTCAATATTGCATCTGAATATTGAGATTTCTTCTTATTAACTATAAAGTCGCAGAAATTCCTCGGGGCTTTCTTGTTGGTCTTCGGAGATGCTTTCACAATTGCCCTCTTAAGATAGAGAAAACAAGTTGTGGGACCGTGTAACATGTAATAAAACCACAAACCCTTCAAGATTCAAGTATTTCAATATACACTTCTCTCGAATATGCCAGGAAGGTTTATTAGCCCATCAACAATGACGGAAGAAATGTTGCGATCTGAGGAAACAAAAACAACAACAGGGCACAAGCAACGAGGCTCAAAAGAAAAGGATATACACCGCTATAAATTGTGCTAAATGATTCCCCAGTAATATTTTTCACGACAAAAACACATATGGCAACCGGTGGAATTACTACACCTATCATTAGTGTAATGCCAATCATAACGCCGAACCATATGGGGTTATAACCGAGCTTGATAATGACGGGGTAGAAGATTGGCGTGGCAAGGATCATAAATGCCAGGTCGTCAATAAAGGAGCCACCAATAAGGTATATAAGAATAATCATAATCATGATAATGGCTCTATCAACTGTTAGGCTTGTGATCCAGTTCGCAGCTATCAGGGGAATCTCCGTTACTGCAAGAAAATGCCCCAGTACAGTGGAGGCTGCAACAAGCATAAGTACCATACAGGCAGTTCGAAGTGATTCATCCATGGATTTAATCATCCCTTTAAAGCCAAATTGTCCTTTGGCGTGGGTAAGGCCAAGGATGAGTACAGCAAGGACCCCGATGGTACCTGCCTCTGTGGGGCTGAAAATCCCTTTCATGATCCCCCCGATGACTACGAAAAAGACTACCCCTACATAAAAAATTTCAGGACAGGCACGTGCCCTTTCTCTCCATGGTGATTTTTCTCCCTTCGGTGCAATGGCCGGGTTGATTTTTGCCCACCCAAAAATGACAAATATGAAGAAAAGGGAGATAAGGAGCGCTGGTATTACCCCGGCCAGAAATAGCCGGCCTATTGACTGTTCCGTTATAATGCCAAATATTATTAGGATAATACTTGGTGGTAAGAGAAATCCAAGGGTGCCTACGGACGCAACAGTGCCTGTTGACAGACTCATGCCGTATCCATAGCGTTTCATTTCAGGAACGGCAACACTGGAAAAAGTTGCACACGTAGCAAGTGTAGATCCGCACATGGCCTTGAAAAGGGTTGCACCTACCACTGTTGTCATAGCCAGTCCCCCTGGGACGTGGCCGATGAATTTGTATGTAGCGTCGTATAACTTCTTGGCGATTCCTGAGTAATAGGCTATCTGCCCCATCAGGACAAATACAGGAATTACAGTCAACCCATAGGATGTGAAGGTATCAAAGAAGTCTTTAGCTAGAAGATTACAGGCAGCTTTGAAAGAGACGATACAGGAAAAGCCGATAAAACCTATTATACCCATTGCACAGACTAATTCAATTCCTGTCAGAAAAAATAATAACAAAATGATAAGCGCTATGATACCTATTGTAGTAATGTCAATCATACTCACCTCCTCGAACCTTCAAAATGTCAGAAAAAAAGAGAATGCACTGGATAAAGCAACTGATACCTATGCCATAGGCTATCGGGTAAAATGGTAGTCTCAGTGTCATGCTGACCTCTTTGTTCGTGTACAGGTCTGATCCCATGGATATAAGATTCCAACTGATCAAGAGAAACAGGAGTATGCCTAAGCATCGGGTAATTATCATAATTACTCTTCTTTTTTTCTTAGAAAATTTGTTGATAAGAAAATCAACATATATATGCCCCCTTTTCCATGAGGTATAGGGGATAGCAAATCCGATGATAATCCCGCCGGTAAAGGAGATAATTTCGTAAGAGCCGAGAATTGGTTTTCCAAAGGACCTCAAAATCACTTCACTGAGCGTTATAATCAACATGAAAACAAGCGCCAGTCCTGCAATCACCTGTGTCGTTATGCTTAGTTTATAGACAGATTTAAGAAAAATTTTCATCTTTTTTCTCCTGTACCTGAATGGTGTAACTTAAGGTGTTTCAAATACCAAAGCTAAATTTCCCTCAACTTTCCTTTTTACTATTTTTCAAAATACCTTTTTCGGAGAACATCTTTGAGGACCTTACCAGCAGCATTTCTTGGAAGCTCCTGAACGAAGTCAACGGAGGTTGGTTTCTTGTAACCTGCCAGGTTCCTTTTACAGAACTCTATGACCTCTCTCTCATTGAGTGAATGGCCTTTTTTGAGCACAACCACCCCCTTCACCGTCTCTCCCCATTTCTTATCAGGCACCCCTATGACTGCGGCTTCTAATATTTCGGGCATCATGTGCAGAACATTTTCGACCTCAGCGGGATAGATATTCTCTCCTCCAGAAATGATCAAATGCTTTTTGCGATCTATGTGAAATAGATATCCATCTTCATTTAAGATGCCTAAATCGCCTGTATGGAACCAGCCATCTTTAATACATTCGCTGGTTTCTTCGGGTAACTGCCAGTACCCCTGCATGACACCTTCACTTTTTACCAAGATTTCTCCAACGTCTCCGGGATTTACTTCATTCCCCTCATGGTTGATCACCTTTATCTGGACGTCAATAATCTCCCGGCCGCAGGAATTGAGATATTTCGGTTGACCGTCTTTATCCTTTATCATGTGTTCATGTCTTCTTAACACTGTTATCAGCCCTGCCTCAGATGCACCATAGACCTGTAAGAAGATTGGACCCAACTTGTCAAGAAATCTACGCAGAACTTCAGGGGGTATCGGAGCCCCTCCATAAGCAATTGTGGAAAGACTGGAAAGGTCATATCGGGACAATTCTGAATGGTTGAAGATAACATTGAGCATTCGTGGTACCAAAAATATGTTCGTAACACGCTCTTGCTGAATAAGCTCCATTGCAACCTGTGGATCAAATTGTGGAGTGACAACACATGTGCACCCCCGGTAGAGAAAGGCCAGCAGTATCTGAAGGGGAGCGATGTGGAATAAAGGAGCCACATGGAGGAAAATATTCTCTGGAACTATCTCTTGTTCAATGATGTTCCCCCTCATTGCACTAAGCATATTGCGGTGTGTGAGCGTAGCCCCTTTGGGAATACCTGTTGTTCCTGAAGTATATAGGATATATGCAGGGTTATCTTCTCCTGGAGGTGAAAAGTTCTCTGCCCGCCCTGTTGCCAAGAGCTCCTCGTACCCCATGTCTTTCCCCCTTGGGCCATCAAGACAAATGAAGTGTTTCACAGACGTGAGTTCATTTCTTATCTCCTCAACGACAGGAGCAAAGGACGATCTATAGATAAGTGCTTTACAGGAAGCGCTATTTATAATAGCTTTTAGCTCTTTCCCAACAAGACGAAAATTAAGAGGAACTGCTATTAGACCACCTACTGGTAGGCCAAGATGGAATTCTACATACTCGATGCTATTGTAATCTAAAAATGCAACCCTGTCTCCTTTGGATAGGCCAGAAAGGGAAAAAATTGTGCTGGACAATCGTAACGCACGCTTTTTCAAGTCACTGAAGGTGAGACTTCTATGACCACACTTCAAAGCTATCTTATTACGGTAAATAGCAGCATTTCTTTTCAGAAAATATCCGACATACATTTTTTGTCTCCTCAGCAAGCAGGGGTTGCGAAATTGCAAGCCCCTGCCTGTAAAAGATTTCTTATGGGTGCACCCTTAACCAATCGAGACAAAACTTTAACGCTTCTTCGCCCGGCAAACCTTTCGCATTTGCCATCTGCACGTAATCATTGAGGATGGGTTTCATCTTTTCCCGCGCTTCTGCTTCGGCTTCTTTCGTCACATCTACAGTGACGTGCCCCTTTAAACCTTTGACAAATTCTAATCCATCTTTATCCAATTGATCCCATAGCCTTCCCTGTTTTTCGATATATTCCTCATTCAACTTTTCAATGATTTGCTGAATGTCAGGGGGTAAACTATTCCATTTTTCCTTATTCATCACCACATAGAAGCCTACCGAATAAGCAATCCCGTAGTTCCTGAGCGTACATTTTACCAGTTCTCCAAATTTCCAACCCTTGAGGGCTTCGACGGGTAAAATAATCCCATCTGCAAGACCTTTCTGAAGGGCATCATAGGTTTCTCCCATCGGCATCGTAACAGGCACACCCCCAAACGCCTGAATGATTTTGGCATTTATACCCGTACCTTTTATCCGTAACCCCTTTATATCCTCAAGTTGTGAGATTTTCTTTTTGGTCTGGATAAGACCCGGACCGTGTGCATGTAAATACATGACTTTTGTATCATCAAGTTCTTTTGGTTTGAATTTCTTGTAGAAAGCATTTATCAACCTTGTTGCCTGCAATCCACTCGAATAACCAAGAGGATGATCTATCACTTCCAGAAGCGGAAACCTACCTGTATTGTACGCAAAAAGAGTAGTGCTCATATCGGCGATACCTTTTACGGCGGCGTCGTAAGCTTGGGGAGCAGGTGCAAGCGTACTGCCTGGATAATAGGTAATCGCTACCCTGCCATTTGTCCGTTTTTCAACTTCTTTGCACCATTCTTCAGATAGTTTGCTGTTTGCGTGTGCCGGTGGGAAAAAATTCGAGTATCTGAGCTTGAGAGCTTTTTCCTGTGCGTTGAGAGCACTGGAAAGAATGAAGATTGTTGAAACAATAAAGACGACGACCAAAAAATTAATAAAAATATCTCTTTTCATACAAACCTCCTCTCGATTTCATTTTTTAATACCCTTTTTCAAAATATTTTCCAGTATTTCTTGCTAAAAACTTTCCCAATCTCACCGTTGCTGTCTTGAGGTGCGCCCCTTATCACCCCCTCTCAATGATCATTGCAAATCCTAAACCCCCTCCGACGCAAAGAGTGGCAAGCCCCAAGGTGAGATCCCTCTTCGCCATCTCATGAATGAGCGTCACGACCAGACGACATCCTGTTGCCCCTACGGGGTGTCCCAGTGCAATTCCACTGCCATTGACATTGGCAATATCCCTATTAAGGCCCAGCTCTTTCTCACAGGATAAATACTGAGCGGCAAAAGCTTCGTTGATTTCTATGAGTTGGATATCCTTTAGGGAGAGACCCACTTTGCTCAAGACCTTCTTGGTTGCTGGGACAGGCCCGATACCCATATAAGAGGGGTCCACTCCAACGATCGCATATCCCAATATTTTTGCCAGGGGTTTTAATCTCATTTCCTTCGCTTTTTCTTGTGACATTAATATAGCCGCGGCAGCTGCGTCATTAAGCCCTGATGAATTTCCTGCCGTAACCGTTCCCCCTTGTTTGAAGGCCGGGGGTAACTTCGCCAGTTTGTCCAACGTCACATCAGGCCTTGGATGTTCATCCGTATCAACAATTCTCGCTTCTCCCTTTTTCTGCGGAATGGAAACAGGGGTGATTTCGTTGTTGAATTTTCCTTCTTGTATCGCTTTGCAAGCTCTCTGTTGGCTGAGCAATGAAAACCGATCTTGTTCTTCTCTCGAAATCCCATACTTCTCTGATAGGTTTTCGGCTGTCAATCCCATTCCAGCTCCAATAGGATACTCCTGCATAGCTCTCCACAGCATATCAATCAATTGCCCATGCTGAAGGCGCTGACCCCAGCGGGTTGTGGTGAGAATATAGGGGGCGTTGCTCATGCTTTCAACCCCGCCTGCCAAGACGACCTCCATATCTCCGTCTCGAATAGCCTGAGCACCGCAGATCATCGCCTGCATCCCGGACGCACAGTTGACAACAATGGTGAAGGCAGCCGTTTCAAGGGGAAGACCGCATTTGACTGCAGCAATTCGTGCAACATTTTGATCGAGTGGCTCAAAACAGTTTCCCATGATCACCTGACCAATCATCTTCTTCTCAATCCCTGCCCGCCGGATGGATGACTCAATAACTGTCATTGTCAAGGACGTTGCAGAAATATCCTTTAATGATCCTCCGAAATCCCCAATAGGCGTCCTTGTCGCACTTACGATCACGACGTCTCTCATTGTCTCTCCTTTTTACTGATCTTTGAAAATGGGGCTTCGCTTCTCTAAGAAGGCCACGAGCCCCTCTTTCATATTGCACGCACCCACAAGCCTTGAAGAAAGATGGGATTCAAGCGTACATCCTGTTTCTATGTCCAGCTCCAGGGCCTTAGTGGCTGCCTGCGTCGCAGCTTCGACAGCAGTAATACTTTTGCTCACAATCTGGCGAGCCAGAGATACAGCTCGGTTGAGCAGTTCCTCTGGCAGGCAGGCTTCGTTCACCAGCCCAATGCTCGCCGCCTCCTCTCCGGAGATATGTCTTCCTGTGAGGATAAGCTCCAATGCCTTGGCCTTACCTACAATCTTAGGGAGTCTCTGCGTACCGCCAAATGTAGGAATAGCCGCAATATTGATTTCCGGTAGGCCAAGTTTTGCATCCCGACTGGCAAGACGAAGGTGACAGGCCATGGTCAGTTCCAATCCACCTCCGAAACAATTGCCGTTAATAGCCGCAATAACGGGTCTGGATAAGTTTTCGATCTGTCGGAAAAGGGCTTTCACCTTGAGCGTTGCTTCATCATTTTCTTCAGGAGTCTTAATGTTATTAATTTCTTTTATGTCAAGCCCAGAGATAAAAACCTTGTTACTTCCCGTAACAATGACAACCTTCGCCTCTTTCCTTCCGATCAACTCTAGAATCTTGTTACAGAGTTCGTGATAATGGGAAAAGCTGAGCACGTTAAGTGGAGGTCGTTCGATGGTAATAACTGCTACTCCTTCTGTCACCGAGTATCTAAAGATATCTTTATTCGACATTTTCCTCACCTTTATCCAACAGAAACTGATGAACCTCTAGAACCTTCAAAATGTAGCAATCTTCAAATACAACCTGAGTGATTCCGGCGCCCATCGTACTGTAGCCAATAATTCCAACCTTATTTAATCATGCCTCCTATCCTATAGGTGTCCCAATTGTTTTAACTCTACCTCGTGTCTACCCATCAAACCATCAATCCCCAAAGCATAATTTTCTTAAAAGTATTCACATAGGCCTCTCCATTAATCTCATCCTTATTCATGGACCATTGGAGCAATATCCCATCATGAAAAGCGATTATAACGAGTGCGGTAAGATCTCCATCAATCTCCTTCTTAAAAATCTTTTCTTTTTTCCCCTGAATAATTAAGCTTGATAAAAATTTTTTATATTTCTTATAAATCCTTCGAATTCCAATCTCTATTGCATGATGGGCCCCAACCAGTTCTGCGGCCAATGTGGTAAAGGAAACGCATAATTCTCGATTGTAATAAGCAAAGGCAGCATTATAACGAAAGAATTTATCGAACTTTTCAAAGGCCCCTCCTTTCACTTCACCAACAGCATTAATTAATCTGTCTAAAAATCTTTTTTCATATTCTTCCATAATTCTTTTTAAAAGATCCTCTTTACTTCCGAAATGCCAATAAAGGGCACCTTTTGTCAATCCTGCTGCTTGAGTGATGTCATCGATTGAGGTCCCGTGATAACCTCTTTCCAGAAATAATCTCATAGACTGATTCAGGATACGTTCCTCTGTATTTTGATTCTGGGAATTCTGCGTAGCCTCTGATATCTTCATCGTCTTTGAATACTAAACGTTTAGTATATTAATTGAACGATCAGTATGTTACCACAGCGAAAATATTTGTCAAGAAAATAATTTAAAATTTTTCTACTTTTTTGATTTCATTTGAATTTTATGATTTAAATCCTTATTCCACATCAAGAAAAAAGTGAGGGCAATTGTAACCCCTCAGCGATGGTGGCTAAAGAATAATGTAACCCGTAACTCATTCCTTTAAAACTGATGAATCAGGGTCGAAGCCCTGAGTAACATGTTTCCCAAAGGCTTTAAAACTCGAAACGGGGGGATGATGAAGACTGTTGGTAAGACAAATCGAGAATGGGTCTTGACATAAATCTGAATATCTGATATTCTGTAAATCAGAGGTGATACCTATGGAAATTGAAACAGCGAAAATTGGAAAGCGTGGGGCATTGGTCATTCCTGCTAATCTCCGCCGTAAATACGGGTTTGAAGAAGGATCCATAGTGGTCGCAGAGGCTCGGGAGGAAGGTGTCCTCTTACGACCCGCAGTGACGTTGCCCTTAGAGAGATACACTCCCGAACGAAAGGCTGAATTTCTCCTAAATAATGCGGTCACTCCGGAGGACTATGCATGGGCCCTCGAAGAAGTTAAGAAGATAGGGATTGATCCCCAAACTATTCTTCATAAGAAGCCATAACGTCGATGACCATTGACCGTATTTTTCTCGATGCGGACATCTTATTTTCAGTAGCTTATGGTAGCCCAGGGCTAAATCGTTTATGGGAATTCGCTTGCCAAAAGGGATGCATGCTATTCGCCTCTCATTTTGTGGTTGAGGAAGCAAGACGCAACCTCTTTCATCCCGAGCAAATAAAAAGGTTGAAGAATTACTTATCAGAGGTGCGAATTGTTCCCGAAGCCGATCCCAGCATCCCTTGCCCTATTGATTTGCCAGAAAAAGATCGACCCGTGCTTATGGCTGCTATTTCCATGAGAGCCAATTATCTGATGACAGGCGACTTGACCCATTTTGGAAGATATTTTGGACAAACCGTGAATGGCGTGAAGATTTTGCGCCCTCGAGATTATCTTGCTAAACTCCTCCGGAAGAAAAAATAAATATCTTATCTCCCTCTCGATTGTTATGGTTAATGGTTGAGTCTTCTGTTCCGATCAACACCCCGCATGATTCGCCAACTCATACCCTCCCCAGAATCTCACGGGCGATGATCAACTTTTCAATCTCCTTGGTTCCTTCGACAATCTCGGCAAGTTTTGCATTTCGGTACAGTCGCTCAATTCCATATTCACCCAGATAGCCATACCCTCCATGNNAATCTTTCCATGGTCCACCATCCAGGCTGCCTGATAACAGAGGGCTCTGGCTGCTTCGGTCAAACTTGCCATCTCTGCCAGTTTGAATTGAATCCCTTGAAAACTTCCGATAGGAACTCCAAACTGTTTCCTCTGTTTGGAATACTGGATGGCTTTCTCCAATCCGCCCTGGGCAACCCCCACACTGATCATCGCTACAGTGACCCGACTTCGATTAAAAACGGACATGAGTTGATAAAACCCTTCTCCTTCTGTCTCTCCGATTAAATTCTCCAGGGGGACTTCCACATCTGAAAAATGGATTTCTGCGGTATCGGAAGCCCTCATTCCTAATTTTCGCTTCAGCTGATTGGCTTCAAATCCTTTTCGGCTGGTCTCGACGAGGATGGCGCTATGACGTTT
>DCUS01000188.1:0-1635 GCA_002327885.1 Syntrophaceae bacterium UBA2208 | reverse complement strand
ACATCGCTCCCGGCGTCGGGCTCGGTGATCGCCATTCCCATGATGGCTTCTCCCTTGGTCAGGCCGGGAAGATACTTTTTCTTCTGTTCTTCTCTCCCATATAAAAGGATGAATTCCGAGCCCAGCGTCGTAAGGACCACGCCTGCGCATCCGGCATCCACCCTGCAGAATTCCTCCATGATGAGTGCATTGTCGAGAAGGCCCAGGCCTGGCCCCCCATAGGCCTCATCAATAAAGACCCCTACAAATCCAAGCTCACAGGCTTTCTTCCATAACTTTTTTGGGAAAGTTTCGTTCATGTCACATTCTTCAGCGACCTCCGGAAACATCCCTTCCGCGAATTCCCGAGCGGCTTTTTTGATTGCTTTCTGTTCCCCGGTGAGTTCGAAATCCATTTTCAAGATCCTCTTTCTTTACATTCTTCCCAATAATTCCCGAGCAATTGTATTTTTTTCTATCTCTTTTGACCCTTCATAAATCTCTACGATCTTGGCGTCCCGGTAGAAACGCTCAATATCATAATCCGCGATATACCCGTATCCACCATGAAGCTGAAGGGCGTCATTGGTCACCTTGACCCCTACTTCCCCGGCAAGATATTTGGCAATGGAGATCAGTTTCGGGTCCACCTTTCCATGATCAATCATCCAGCCTGCCTGATAGGTAAGAGTCCGTGCAGCCTCCACCCATGTGGCCATCTCTGCAATCTTAAATTGAGTGGCTTGAAAGGCGGCGAGAGGTTGCCCGAACTGTTTCCTCTTCTTCACATAGTGGATGGCTTTATCAAGGCCGCCTTGTGCAACGCCGATCCCCTGAGAGGCAGCGACCACCCGGTTGATGTTGAAGAGCTGCATGATCTGAGAGAACCCCTGCCCTTCTTGCACTCCGATGAGGTTTTCTTCTGGAACCCTCACATCGCTCAAGCGGATCTCTGCTGTATCGGAAGCCCTGATTCCCAATTTTCCAGTGATCTTTAATGCCCCAAAGCCTGGACGGTCCGTCTCCACAATGATTGTTCCAAACCTTTTGAGTCTTGAGTCCGCTTCGGGTGCGGTTAAACAGAATACGACAATATAATTGGCAATGCTCCCATTTGTAATGAATTGCTTCGATCCATTGATCACATATTCATTTCCAACTTTCCTTGCAATGGTCAGGATCCCCGTGATATCGCTCCCTGCATCAGGCTCGGTAATGGCCGTCCCCATGATCGTCTTTCCCTGGATCAGAGGGGGCAGGTATTTCTTTTTCTGCTCTTCAGTCCCATAAAGTTGAATAAGTTCGGAGCCGAAGGTTGTCAACAAAATATTTCCACAACCTGGATCCACTCTCCAGAATTCTTCCATCACCATGGCAAATTCAAGAAATCCTAATCCAAGGCCCCCATATTCTTTCTTCATAAAGAGGCCGATAAAACCCAGTTCGCAAGCCTTTTTCCAAAGGTCTTTTGGAAACTCCTCTTTACGGTCGTATTCACGGGCGACTCCCGGAAATTCTCCTTCGGCAAACTCCCGAGCAGCCAAACGGATCTGCTTTTGCCGGTTTGTCAGCTCAAAATCCATTAACCCCTCCTCGTCATTTTTAGACCATTGGATATCACTTTTTAGAAGGATCAAAAAAATTTGTCAAGAAAAA
>DCUS01000244.1 GCA_002327885.1 Syntrophaceae bacterium UBA2208 | reverse complement strand
AAGACCTCGCTTGTAAAAGCCCTTTCAGGTGTGGATACAGATCGATTAAAAGAGGAAAAGGAGAGGGGGATTACCATTGAACTGGGATTCACCTTCTTAACCCTTCCCAGCGGAATAAAATTAGGAATCATTGATGTGCCAGGCCATGAAAAGTTTGTTAAGCATATGGTCGCAGGCGCCTGGGGAATTGACCTGGTGGCCTTGGTCATTGCCGCCGATGAGGGGATCATGCCCCAGACGAAAGAGCATTTAGATATTTGTAAACTTTTAAAAGTTAAGAAGGGATTGATCGTTCTGACAAAAATTGATTTGGTTGATCGTGAATTTTTAGAGATGGTCAAAGAAGAAGTGGTGGATATTGTCCAAGATACGTTTTTAAAAGACGCGCCGATTCTTCCCGTTTCCTCTATGACGGGAGAGGGGATTCCCCACCTTCTTTCGACCCTTGATCTTCTTTCGAAGGAAATCGAGGAGAGGTCTTCCGATGGGCTTTTACGATTGCCGATTGACCGTGTCTTTATCATGAAAGGCTTTGGAACCGTAGTGACAGGAACCATGGTATCCGGAACTCTTTTTTTAGGGGAGACCGTTCAAGTCCTCCCTTCCGGTTTAGAAGGGAAAGTCAGGAATCTCCAGGTTTATAATCAAAGTGTCGAAAAAACGGTTGCAGGGGAGAGAGCGGCGATCAATTTACAGGGAATGGAAGCTTCAGCCATTGAGAGAGGAGACGTTCTCGTCAGACCCAATACCCTTAACCCGACACACCTCATCGATGCTTATCTTGAGTATTTACCCAACGCTCCCCGCCCATTAAAACACCGGACCAAGCTGAGATTTCATATTGGAACGACTCTCACCCATGCTTCCATTTTCCTCCTTGAGCAAGAAGAGTTGGCCCCCGGAGAAGGAGGGTTTGTCCAATTGAGATTGGAAAGACCGGTCGTGGCCTTACCCCAGGATCGTTTTGTTATTAGAGGCTCTTCCGTGATTCAAACCATAGGGGGAGGCGTGATCCTGGATGGTCACCCCGAGAAACATAAAAGGCATTCTTCCTCTGTGACCTCGGACCTGAGGCTTCTTAAAGACGGGACCGGTGAACAAGCCCTTCGCCAGCATATTCATCATTCAGGAATGACCGGTATCTCCCTGGAAGACTTATTGAATCGAATTGAAATGCCCCCGAATGATGTCCAGGCGATTATCTATAAGATGGCTGAAAAAGGTGATCTGTTATTGATTGATCCCGAGAAGTTAAAAGTTATCGAAAGGGAACACTACCATGGGCTGGGAAAACTGGTTTTGGCTCAATTGAGAGAATTTCATCTACGATTTCCAATGAAATCCGGGTTGGCTAAAGAGGAACTGAGGACAAAACTCCCTTCGGAGATGGATGTAAAACTTTTCCAGATCCTCATCCATGAGCTCGTCCAATCAAAAGAGGTGGTTTTGGAAAGAGAAAAATTAAGGCTCCCCAGTCATCAAATCTCAACGACCGATGAGAAGGGTTTAGTCAAGAAAGTGGAGGCAGCCATTTTAAAAGGTGGACTGCAACCTCCCTCCCCAAAAGAATTATCAGAGGTATGGGCTGAGATGGAAGAAGAGGTGCGCGCTATTTGTGACCATCTAACCCATGAGGAAGTTTTTATTAAGATTAAAAGTGAATTCTATTTCCATCGGACACCTTTTGAACAACTGAGGGAGGAACTGGTCCGTTACTTAAAGGCCCATCAGGAGATCACAACCCCCCAATTTAAGGAGATGACCAAGGCTTCGAGAAAATATGCGATTCCATTAATTGAGTACTTTGACCAGATTAAGTTGACCCTTCGATTAGGAGAGAAAAGGGTGCTAAGAAGCCCCTCACAACCTCCGGGAAAGAAGGGATGACCCTATGAAAGGAAAGGTGATTTGAGATGGCCAGGGCAAAAAAGATTATAAAAAAGAAATTAAAGGCGCCTGATGAATTTATTAGTTTCAGTGAAAAAACCTTTATTTTTATGACCCATCATTCAAAGCCGATTGCGTTCGCGGGGATTATTGTATTCATACTGATACTCTCTATTTTCTTTTATCAAAGATGGGAGAAGAAAAAAGAGGCAAATGCTTATCAGTTGTTTAACTTGGCCGTGGAAATCCACCAGACCGTTAGCACCCCCTACCGAGACGGGTCGATCCAAGAATATAAGGATGTCTTAGAAAAATTTAAGGAGATTACCGAAAAATATCCAAGAACCTTACCGGGGAAGGTTTCTATTTTATATCGGGGGGACCTCCATCTTCGGCTTGGTGAGCATGAGGAAGCCATCCAATCCTATGAGAGTTTTCTAAAAAAAGGAGGGAAAGACAAACTTTACCGTTCCTTTGCCCTGGAGGGTCTCGGTTATGCCTATGAAGGGAAAAAGGATTATGAAAAAGCAATCGATGCCTATCAAAAAATTATCCAAACAGGTGAAAGCTTTCAAATGGGCCATGCTTATATGGGAATGGGGAGGTGCTTTGAAAAATTGGGGAAAAATAATGAGGCTTTGGAACATTACAAATCTTTTATAAAAGTTTCTCAAAAATCTCTGATGGCAAACGCTGTATTGAAAAAAATCTCCAATCTTGAAAAATAGAGTACGAATAAGTTAAATATTTCACTTGACAAAACGGGTGTAAAAATAATAGTTGTGATATTTAGCACAAATTCATTAAATCTACGAGGTGATCCATGAGGAAAATATTAAGCGGAAATGAGGCGATTGCAAGGGGAGCATTCGAGGCTGGTGTAAAAGTTGCCGCCGCCTATCCTGGTACCCCCAGTACAGAGATATTAGAAACCATTTCAAGAGAATATAAGGATATTTATGCGGAATGGTCCCCCAACGAAAAAGTCGCGCTGGAAGTGACCTATGGGGCATCTATGGCAGGCGCAAGGGCGATCGCATGCATGAAACATGTGGGAGTCAATGTAGCGGCAGACCCTTTTATGACCCTCTCCTACGTCGGCGTGAACGGAGGATTGGTCCTCCTGACTGCCGATGACCCGGAGCTTTACAGTTCACAGAACGAACAAGATAATCGAAATTATGCTAAATTTGCCAAGGTGCCCATGTTGGAGCCGAGTGACAGCCAGGAAGCAAAGGATTTTATAAAAGTGGGTTATGAGGTGAGTGAAAAATTTGATACACCTGTGATGGTGAGAAGTGTCACCCGTATCTCTCATGCGAAAGGCATTGTAGAATTGCAGGACCCCGTGATCCCCCCGGTGCCCATTGAAATTAAAAAAGACACAGCAAAATATACGATGTTACCCTCCTATGCACGGATCCGTCACGCTTTTATTGAGGAGCGTCTTCTTAAGTTGAAGGAATTTGCCGAGGGATTTTCAGGAAATCGAATGGAGTTAAATGACCCAACGATTGGAATCATCGCTGCAGGAATTTCTTATCAATATGTCAGGGAGGTTTATCCTAATTATTCCTACCTCAAGCTGGGCATGGTATGGCCTCTCCCAAAGAATTTAATAGGAGAGTTCTTTAAGAAAGTGAAAAAGGTTTATATCGTCGAGGAGTTAGATCCATTCCTGGAAGAGAATATCCGGGCAATGGGGTTTAAGCCGAAAGGTGGTAAAAATCTATTTTCCATGTGTGGGGAGTTAAACCCATTTCTTGTCGAGAAAGGAATGTCGAAGAAGAAAATGAAGGCCCTCAAGCCTCTCTTCAAGGAGACGCTTCCCCCCAGACCTCCCAATTTGTGCCCGGGATGTCCTCATCGGGGAGTATTTCAGGTCTTGAGGAAACTGAAAGTCTTCGCTTCGGGTGACATCGGATGCTATACATTGGGGGCTTACCCACCTCTGAATGTGATTAACAGTAATATATGCATGGGATCGAGCATTGGTGGTGCCCATGGTATGGCTAAGGCATTGGGGGAACAAGGGAAGGGGAAGATCGTCGGAGTGATTGGAGATTCCACCTTTCTCCATTCAGGAGTCCATCCCTTAATGGATGTGGGGTACAATAGGAGTAACGCCACGATTATCATTGTGGATAATCGAACGACCGGAATGACAGGCCAGCAGGAGCACCCGGCCACAGGATATACGATCAGAGGGGAAAAAACACACCGGATCGATCTCGCCGAATTAGGTCATGTCTTAGGATTTGAGAATCCGCGAAAGTTGAATCCATGGAATTTGGAAGAGACGGAACAGGTGATCAGAGAAGAACTCGAAAAGGATGAGCCTTCTCTGATTATCAGTGAAGGTCCTTGCATGCTCCTTCGAAGGGCTTTTAAGAAATTTAATCAACCCCTTCAAGTTGATTCCACCAAATGCGTTGGGTGTAAAACATGTGTCAGCCTGGGTTGCCCTGCCATTTCTTATCATTCGGTGGAAGGGGAGATGGCAACGACGGCTGATGGGAAGAAGCGGAAAGGCATTGCTTATATTGAATCGAGTCTTTGCCCGGGATGTCATGTCTGCTTTCAGGTATGTAAATTCGGAGCGATTAAGAGCCAGGAAGAAAAACCCATCTTTGGTTTTGAAACAGTATAAAGTAATGGAAGAGTGGAATAATGGAATGATGGAATATTGGGAAATTAAATGAGTCCATCATTCCTAATCTTTTGATAGGGGGAGACAATGGATCAGATGACCACCAATATATTGGTTGCAGGCGTGGGAGGACAAGGGGTTATTTTGGCGAGTGACATCATGTCCGAGGTCTTTATGGAAGCGGGTTATGATGTGAAGAAAAGCGAGGTTCATGGTATGGCCATGAGAGGTGGAATTGTGACTTCCCATTTCCGTTTCGGAAAAAAGGTGTATTCGCCTCTCATCAAGGAAGGGGAGGTGGATATCCTTTTCGCCTTTGAACAATTGGAAGGGCTGCGATGGGTGAATCATTTAAGACCTGACGGGAAGATTCTAATGAACGATCATAAAATTAATCCTCCGGCAGTCAATTTGGGGGAAATGGAATATCCGAAGGCCATTCCTGAAAAGATCAAATCCAAACTCAAGGGTTTTTATTTAGTTAAAGGGACGGAAATAGCCCTCCAGTTAGGAGATGCCCGTGCCGCTAATGTGGTGCTCCTGGGCGCCATCTCAAAATTTTTTGAGGTGAATGAGGATCTGTGGTTAAAGACGATTCTAAATTACCTCCCCTTGAAAGTCCATGAACTGAACAGAAGAGCTTTTTCCGAGGGGAGGAATCAGATCTCACAACCCTGACGAACACAACCCCCCCCACCTTCCACCTCTCCCCAGCGAGAGGGTGTCGTAATGTCATTCTGAGCCGAAAGCCGAAGAATCTATATAATAGATTCAGTTGAAATCATTAGATTCTTCACTTCGTTCAGAATGACAAACACAGCATTCTCCCCATTACGACACAGTCTCTGCAGGGAGAGGGATGGGGTTCGGTCTACCTTAAAAAGAGAAGCATGATGGCTGAACTCCGGATCCCTCTTTTTTCGCTTCAGCACACCTTGGAGTGCGGACAATTTTTTCGATTTACAAAGGTCCTCAAGACCTATATCGTTCAATCGTCAAATCAAATTTTCTCCGTTTCGCAACGAGGGAGATCCCTTTTCTATGAGGGAGTGGAAGAACCTTTCCTGATTCAATTTTTCAGATTGGATGAGGATTTAAATCTTATTTATAAAAAGATCGATCGGGATCCGGTTATTCATGAGGCGATCAAAAAATATCAGGGGATGAGAGTGATTCGACAAGACCCATGGGAATGCTTGCTCTCCTTTATGTGCTCCTCTGCGAAAGCTATCCCCCAAATACGCTCAATGATCGAGACCCTCTGCAAATCCTCTGGTAAGAGGGTTTTTCGGGGGAACCTCATGAGTTACGGATTTCCTGAGCCCCATTGTATTGAAACCCCTCTTCAATTGGAAGCGGTCAGGGCAGGGTTCAGAACAAATTATCTGTTTGAGGCTTGCCAGTCTGTGGACCGGGAACAACTTTTCTCGCTGAAAAGTTGTTCGTACCGAAAGGCAAGAGAACAACTGATGCGCCTTCCCGGCGTAGGGAAAAAAGTGGCGGATTGCACACTTCTCTATTCGCTGGATTTTCTTGAAGCCTTTCCAATGGATACGTGGATACGAAAGGGGTTACAAAAGATTTACTTTAAAGGGAAAAAGATGGGAGAAAAGGCCATGGAGGAGTTTGTATCCCACCATTTTGGCCCTTACGCAGGTTATGCACAGCTCTATCTTTATCATTTCTGGCGATCCCATCCCATCTGATTTCAGTAAGCAACCCTTTCTTCTTTCAGCGGATCCTGTGGTGGCTCAAGGAAATCTACATCATTAAGGTAATTGTAAAAACGCTGACACCGTTTTAGAATCTTATATCTCCCTAACAAGAAATAATAAACAATGTCCATCATTCACGGCCTTCTCGAAAGGATCTCCTACCACAATGAAGAAAATGACTTTGTGGTGGCAAAACTCCGAGAAAAAGAAAAGAAGAAACTGACCACCATTGTGGGTAATCTTTCCGGTATCAACCCTGGTGAATCCATAAAACTGACAGGTAAATGGGTACAGAATAAGAGATTCGGCGAGCAATTCCAGGTCGAAACGTTTGAAGTCACCGTACCGGCTACCCTCCTTGGGATTCAGAAATATCTCGCCTCCGGATTGATCAAAGGCATTGGATCGATCATGTCGGAGAGGATTGTCGAAAAATTTGGGCTTCATACCCTGAAGGTGATCGAAAAGAAACCTGAAAGGCTATCCGAGGTGGAAGGCATTGGTCCTAAACGGATCTCGATGAACTTGTCCTGGCCTATGCCGTATCCGTTCATAAGTCCCAGGGGAGCGAGTACCCGGTCGTGATTCTTCCCGTTACAACCCAACATTATATGCTTCTCCAAAGAAACCTTATCTATACAGGGATCAGCAGGTCTAAGAAACTGGTCATCCTGATTGGAACGAAAAAGGCCCTGGCCATTGCCATTCTGCAGAAAATATAACCCAATAGCATGAACGAATTCTATTGACATAAGAAATGCTTTGTTCTTGCATAATTTTTTGTTTTTGGTATATTGAAGCCAACTTCGTTGTGGTGGGTAAAATTTATTCGCTAAAACAAATCAAGAATCCTATTCTCAAAGAGGATGGGCTTTCTGTTTTCGCCCCTTAGGAATTACATTTCACGACTTACGTTTGAGCATTTACGCTATGCCCTATGCGCTAAGCGGGATGTTGGTAAGTGGCTCCTGAAAAAATTGAAAGGTGAGGGTGGGTGAAATTTAAGAAGTCGGAGAAAAAAAGTGGATATTGCTATATCTAAAAACAGTGTCCCGATCAGATTGACAGAAGAAAGATGGTTTCATATTATTGAGAACCATGATGATTTGGCAGGCCACTACGATAATGTGCTTCAAACAATCGAAGATCCTGATTACATTGTAGAAGGTTACGAGTGGGCGTTGATCGCATTGAAAAGGGTCTCTAAAAGCAAGTTCCTGGCAGTCGTTTATAAAGAAATCAGCAAAATGGATGGATTTGTTATAACGGCTTATTTTACAAGTAAATTAAGCTTAGAAAAAGAGGTGGTCCTATGGCAAAAGAAATAATGAAGGAAGATGTGATGAGAGAAGTTTTTAAGGCAACCCCTCATCTTTTAAAATTTCCAGTGGGAAGAATGTGGATCGACTATGATAAGCAGGCAGATGTCCTCTATATAAGCTTTAAGAGGCCACAGAAAGCCACAGATTCGGAGATGCTTGAGAATGGAATCCTGGTTCGATATAGAGGCGATGAGATTGTGGGGCTGACGGTTTTAGAAGCATCTAAGAGAAATGGACGTTATAGAAGACGAAAAACGCCTCATTGAGTTTTTTTGAGTCATTCTCGAGAAAATGAATGGGCTTTTTGCTTTCTGCCCTTGCGCCTTGCCTGCCTGCTCGAAGCCTTGGCATAAGCGGGCTTGTCCGCCGAAGCCTTGGCGTAGGCGGATGCGCTTTGCACTATGCGCTCTGCGATATTTTGAGGTAGCCATGCCAGCGATTGCATCTCTTGAAGATTTAAAAGCTGCCCAGAAAGATCTTCTGGAAGCGAAGGACTTGAACGAGTTGAAGGCGGTGTTTAAGAAATGGCGCAGGATAGGTTGGAAAAATATCTGCAAGCTTTGGCTGGAGGAAAGGACTCCGGAGCAGTTGAAAGGTGAGGATGGTCACAATCTCAACTTCACACAACGATGC
>DCUS01000036.1:1579-33981 GCA_002327885.1 Syntrophaceae bacterium UBA2208 | reverse complement strand
ACAGAAAAAACAATCACCGTGAAGCCCTGGGAAAGATACGGAGAAGATTTCTTCAGGGGAAGCCCTTTTGAGGATTTTTTTAAAGGTTTTGGTTTATCTCCGAGAGAAAAAGGCAAAGAGTACAGACATAAACAGAGAAGTGGAGGATCCGGAGTGATCGTGGATCAAGAGGGGTACATTCTCACGAATAATCATGTCATCGACGGAGCGGACAAGGTGAAGGTACGCCTCAATGACGGAAGAGAATTTCCTGCAACGGTCAAAGGGCAAGATACAAGAACGGATTTGGCTGTCCTCCATATCAAGGCCAAAGATCTTCCTGTGGCAACCCTGGGAGATTCAGATAAACTTGAAGTTGGGGAATGGGCCATTGCGATCGGAAGTCCATTCGGTTTGGAACATACGGTGACCGTGGGGGTCATCAGCGCAAAAGGCCGCTCCGGATTGGGAACGGGAACCTATGAGGATTTTGTTCAAACCGACGCTTCCATCAATCCGGGCAACAGCGGGGGCCCATTGATCAACATCGATGGAGAGGTGATCGGGATCAATGCTATGATCATCCAGCCCGGCACAGGGATTGGGTTTGCCATTCCCATCAATATGGCCAAACAAATCTTGAATGATCTGATCAGCCAGGGCAAGGTGGTTCGTCCGTGGCTGGGAATCAGTGCCCAGGACCTCACTCCCGAAATGGCCGAGCAATTTCAGGTGAAAGAGAAGGAAGGGGTTCTCGTTTCTCAAGTCCATCAGGGAACGGGGGCTGAAAAGGCAGGGCTCGCTTCCGGAGATATTATTAAATCAGTCGATGATAAAACCATTAAAAATGTCAATGAACTGGTGAAAGAAATCCAGAAGAAAAAGGTGGGGCAGAAAGTAAAACTCAGTACCGTCAGGGATGGGAAACCCATGACCATTGAAGTCACCACCTCAGCGATGCCGGACAAATTGGAGGCGATGAAAGAAAAAGAGATAGAAGAAAAATTAGGGGCGCAGATTCAAGAATTGACTCCTCAACTGGCCGCCCGATATCGAATCTCAAGCGAAATAAAACGCGGAGTGGTCATCATCGGTGTGGAAGACGGGAGCCCTGCCGACGAATTGGGCCTTCAGGAGGGAGATGTGATTCTGGAAATCAATCGAAAAAAAATCGAGACGATAAAGGATTTTGAAAAATCAATAAAGGATCTCAACTTCGAAAAAGGGATCGTTTTCCGCCTTCATCGGAGGGGAAATAGTTTTTATCATTCTTTCAAGAGACAACCCTGAGTCATTTACCCTGTTAGAAATAATGCCACGCCGCACCACAGCAGGATTAGATTTTAGAATAATTCCGCCTGCCTGCCGGTAGGCAGGGCGGGGTTTAATGCCCCGCTTGATTTTCTAATGGGGTTTACTCCGCTGTTTTGACATATTGTATCCTCAAATCATAAAGAACATACTCAATAACTTTCTCTTCCTCAGGACTAAGATTTCCTTTTGTCTTTTCCTTTAACATTCCGATCAGGTCAATGGTCTGTTTGGCCAACGGAAGGTTTTTCACTAATGTCTTAGTAAATGGATCTTCAATCTTCCCCAATTGGATGAGAGCTGAAGTGCTCAAGGAAAAAATAAAACTATTAAAATCAATTTCAGGAAGGGGCTCTTTCTCAGAGGGAGTGCCCTCTCTAAGAACATCTTCAGACTTCGTCACTTCCTTCATCTGGGATTCCCCTTTTTCTTCTTTTTTGGCACTAAACCTTTTGTCTTTTACCACAAAACTCTTTTCTTGCTCTTGATCCCTTTTTTCGTCTACCATGGTAACCTCCCCAAAAAAGATTATGCTTTGTTCGTTTTTTACTGAATAGCGTGCAAAAATTATCTAATATATTCAATAAGATAAAAAAATTACTTGACTTTTTAAGCAGCCATATTATATTATTTTGTTAGCACTCTTATATAAAGAGTGCTAATTTATCTGTGGGGTATTTTAATGTCAAATCCAAACCTTCCAGTTGTCAAAAATTCATTGGAAACTTATCTCGTTCAGATCAATCGGCTCCCACTCCTGACCCAGGAAGAAGAATTTGAACTTGCTGTAAGATATCGTAACCATAACGATATTGAAGCTGCTCAAAAATTAATTACATCAAATTTAAGGTTCGTTGTCAAGATCGCTTTCGAATATAAATCTTATGGAGCGAAACTTCTTGACTTGATCCAGGAGGGAAATATTGGCTTGATGATGGCGGTTAAAAAGTTTAATCCCTACAAAGGTTACCGGTTCATCTCCTATGCAATCTGGTGGGTCAGAGCCTACATCCAAAATTTTATTATTAAAACCTGGAGCTTGGTTAAGATTGGAACCACCCAGGCACAAAAGAAACTTTTCTATAAGATTGGAAAAGTAAGAAAAGCATTGGAATCGAATGGAGAAGATGAAAAGAAATATGAACTTCTGGCTCACGATCTTGACGTGACCAAAGAGGATATCGTTGAGATGGAGCAGAGGATGGCGGCCAGAGACCTCTCCCTTGACGCTCCTTTTGACGAAGGACAGGAGCTCACTCACCTTGACCTTCTTAAAGAAGAGTCCCCGAATCAGGAAGAAACGATTGCTCAAGAAGAGGAGAAGAAGGTTCGGGAGCGTGAAGTTCAGCATGCGATGAAACGTTTAAACGAGAAAGAGGTTTATGTAATCAAAAATAGGATCATGTCTGACGAGCCCCTCACCCTCCAGCAGATTGGGGATCACCTCAAACTATCAAGGGAGCGGGTGAGGCAGATTGAAAGTGAAGCGCTCAAAAAGTTAAAAAAAGAATTCAGCACCCGATCAGAACTGCAAGCCTAAATTCAGGAGGGATTCAGGATGCCGATTTATGAATATCAGTGTAACCAGTGCAATGAGGTCTTTGAAATCTTCCATAAAATAGATGAGGATTGTAACGTGACCTGTCCGAAATGCCTGAGGCCAGCGAAAAGACTGATTTCAGCAACCAACTTTGTCCTGAAGGGATCCGGTTTTTATGTCAACGATTATCCTTCAAAAAGTCGAAAGGAAGGGACAAAGACAGAGAAAGAAGGACCTGAAAAAGGACAAAGTGCAAAAAGCGAGGAAAAAAGGGCAGAGAAAAAGGCGGAGGGGTAATTTAAAACAGAAGCGCTACTTCTTCTTAGAACCCCTTTTTTGTTTCAATAATTTAACCGCATTATCAAGAATGATCTGAGAAACCTCCTCTTTTGACATCAGGGGAAGATCTCTGACCATACCGGAGGGATAGACGATCTTGACCTGATTGGTATCCAAAGCGAAACCGGCTCCCGGCTGGGTCACATCGTTCACCACAATAAAATCAAGATGTTTCTCCCGGAGCTTCTTTTGAGCATTTGCAATCAAATCCTCTGTCTCTGCGGCAAATCCGATCAGAATACGGTTTCCTTTCTTTCTTCCAAGTTCCTCAAGGATATCTTTGGTTCTCTCCAGGACTAAGGTGGTATCGAAATGACCTTTTTTTATTTTTGTGTCGCTGACCGTCTTGGGACGATAATCTGAGACCGCCGCTGCCTTGATCACGATAGACGATCCCTCCAGGTGCTTCAAAACAGCTTTTCTCATTTCCTCTGCCGATCGAACTGGAACCAATTGGATATCTTTTCGCGGGAGAGGGAGCGAGGTGGGCCCGGTCACCATGGTCACCTCAGCACCTCTGCGCCTGGCCATCTTAGCCAGGGCATATCCCATCTTTCCGGAGGAACGATTGGTGATAAACCGAACAGGATCGATGGGTTCCTGAGTAGGCCCTCCTGTGATCAGGATCCGTTCTCCTGTCAAATCCTTTTGGGACAAAATATCTTCCATCCCTTCCACCACGTCGTTCAATGCAGGCAGTCTCCCCTTCCCATACCAATGGCAAGCCAGTTCCCCTTCTCCGGGCTCCAGGAAATGGTAGCCTATTTCGAGTAAGGTCTGAATATTTTTCTGGAGGGCTTTATTTTCCCACATATTGACATTCATGGAAGGGACGAAAAGAACCGGTGCCCTGGTCGCCATCACCATGGTGGAGAGGAAATCATCTGCAATTCCGTTGGCAATCTTTCCAATGATATTTGCCGTCGCAGGAAGGAGGACGACCAATTCTGCCAAATCAGCCAATGCAATATGACCGATTGAGGCGTCTTCAAGAAGAGTAAAAGGGTCGATGACCACTGAATTTCCGGAAAGTGTCTGAAAGGTAAGCGGGGTGATGAATTTCTGAGCATTTTCGGTCATAACAACATGGACATCCACCTCCTCCTTCACCAAAAGTCTGACAAACTCTGCGGCCTTATAAGCAGCAATTCCTCCTGTGATCCCTAATACAACCTTTTTCCCTTTCACCATGGTTCGTCACCCTCTTCTCCTGAAATATCTATTCTCTCAATTCAACCCCTTCCGGATAGATAAAAGTGTTTCATTGACTTTATACAATCGTCATTCACCTACAGGGTTTCTATATCATAAAAAGAGCCCAAACTCAAACATTTCTCAATGAGGCTAAGAAAATGGGGTTCGTCACCGTTACCCCTACCAAAGAACAAAGCAATTTTCATCGGTCGGGGGTGACGAACCCGTCATGAAGGATTTCCTAACATTGAGTTCCCGGGGGAAAATATCGAAGGGTTGACATTCTCCTCATCCGCTGTTATTTTCGAACAAAAAGCTTGGAGGAAAATTGATGTCAGAAAGGGATCCAATTGACCTGATCAAAGCCCAGCTGAACCGATTGGAGGAAATGTCTGGTCTTCATGCCGACCATGAAAATTTTAAACACTGGCATTCTGAGACCAAAATGATATTGGAGAAAGCCTTCAGCGCTAAATCGATCCACTATCAAAATTTCCTCGCCCTCCGATTTCATGAGATGATCGTCAAAGCCTTTGCTTCCATGGAGATCGACAAGATTAATGCTGTACGCTACAAAAAAGATCTTGAGAATGTAAAAAACATCCTTCAATCAGCCATTAAAGAATTGACCCTGGATCGGACCCTTTTTAAAAAAATCCAGACCACCCCGAAAACCGTGGAGTTCACCCTCCATGGCGAATTTTATATATCCTCCGGGATCGAAGAACCTGAATTAATCCAGGCAATCAAAAATGCCTTTGAGGGAAGTGGCCTCATTCCAATTCTGGGAATGGAAGCCTCTCGAAAGGGAGAATTCCTTTACCAGCGAATCGATCAGATCAAACGTTCCAAATTAGGAATATACGATCTTCCAACCTCTCACAAAACAGAACCCCTCCTCGAACTCGGCGCAGCCCTGGGAATCGGGAAAGAGGTTATTCTTATTCAAAAGAAAGGCTCTCCTTCTCTTGAGAATATTAAGCAACTTCATCGAATCGAATATGAAAATTTCTCTGACCTGACTGAGAAATTAAAGAAAAGAGCAAACCCTTGAGGACATCTTTTTTATGGATGAAGTTCCGAAAGACATTCTGAAATCGGTCTTTGATAAAGTCAACACAGAGGACACCTTTTCCCAGCGGATTGGAGTGAAGTTGCTTGAACTTCTTCGGGGGTTCGCCCGCACAACTCTTCCCATAACGGTCGAAACCACCAATATTTATCAAATGGCTCATGGAGGAGCGATCTTCTCTGTGGCGGATCAGGCGTGTGAAGCAGCAGGGAACAGCTACGGAGAACCAGCCGTCGCACTCCAACAAAATATTCACTTCTTATCTGCCGGCAAACCCGGAGATTCCCTCGAGGCCACCGCCAGGGTCACCCATCGATCCAACCGAATCGGTTTGATTGAATTTGAGGTGAAGAATCAAGAAGGACTCCTCATGGCCATCGGTCAACAAGTGATCTATTTCAGAAAAGGGGAGAACGGCAAAAGGTGAAGGAAGGCCTCCAGCCTTTAACTCTGAGCATGACTGATGCCTAACGTATGATAAGGAGGACGTCTCTTTCCAAAAAGAGAAGGGCTGGAAAGAACCGGGATGGCGCCATCCGTCTTCTGAGTTTGCATTCGAAAAATCTGAATTCAAAAATGAAATAGTGGTTTTCGTCAGGATTGATAAGAAACGGAGGTTTCCATGTCTTACAAAAATTTGATTTATGAAACGGATGGGAGGATAGGCATCATCAAAATCAACAGGCCCGAAGTCAGGAATGTTCTCAACTGGGAGACCTGGATGGAGTTGGAAGAGCTACTGAAACGGTTGCATTCGGAACCCGAGATCAGGGTAGGCATCGTGACGGGTATCGGTGACGAGGCATTCATTGCCGGGGCTGACCTTCGCATGCTTAAAGACCGAACCCCTCAAGATGCGGTCAATGCTTCGAAGAAGGCCAACGAGATTCTCCTCTTTATGGAATCGATGGAGGAACCGATGATTGCGGCCATCAATGGCTGGGCATTGGGCGGGGGTTGTGAGATCGCCTTGGCCTGCGATATACGAATTGCCAGCGAGAGGGCTCAACTCGGACAGACAGAGGTTCGGGTGGGAATTATGCCCGGATACGGAGGAAATGTCCGGTTGATGCGGCTCATTGGGTCAGGCCGGGCGAAAGAGATGATCTATACAGGAAAAATTGTGAATGCGGAAGAAGCGGAAAGAATAGGATTGGTCAATCGTGTGGTTCCACATGAAAAACTGATGGAAGAAGCGTTGGCCATGGCCCGACAAATAGCCAGAGGACCGGCATCCGTACATTTAGCAAAACAGGCCATGTTTCATGCCGCCCAGCTTCCGTTAAGAGAGGCATTGATCAAGGACTCGGAAATCTATGGGGAGGTCTACAAGACAAAAGATTTTAAGGAAGGAGTGACCGCCTTTTTAGAGAAGAGAAAACCGGGTTTCAGGAATGAGTAATTGACGTAGGTATTGATTGACGAGACAGGTTCACCCCGTTAGAAATTTCAGTCGTTGCGATTCGAAATCGAGCGGGGCATTATTTCTACCGGGTTAAAGGAGGCGACAAAGACATGTTTTTTGAATTGAATGAGCAGCAGAAAGCATTTCAAAAAAGAGTCCGGGAAATTTATGAGAGAGAGGTCAGCCCATTCGTTGAGGAAAACGAGCGAAAAGAAACTTTTCCGGTTCAACTCTTTAGGATCCTGGGTGCAGAACACCTTCTCTGCCTGCGATGCCCCAAGGAATATGGTGGCCCTGGTCTGGACAAGATTTCTGAATGCATTTCAACGGAGGAATTGAACCGGATCTGTGCAGGCATAGGTTCAGGCGTCATGGTTCAAAGTGGCCTGGCTACAGACCCCATCCTCCACTATGGTTCTGAAGAACTGAAACAGAAATACTTGCCTTCTGCCGCCAGAGGAGAAAAGATAGGTGCCTTTGCATTGACGGAACCTGATGCAGGATCGGACGCGTCAGGAATTAGGACGACTGCGACCAGGCAGGAAAATGGGTATCGGCTCAATGGTTCCAAGACCTTCATCACCAATGGAACGATCTGTGATTTTGTGACCGTGGCCGCCTATACCGATCCCGCCAAAAGGGGAACAGGGATCAACCTCTTTGTCGTGGAGCGCGAAGACTTAGGATTTTCTGTGATCAAGAAATTAAAAAAACTGGGGAACCATTCCGCGGATACCGCTGAGCTGGCCTTTGACGATTGTGACGTTCCGAAAGAAAGGATGCTCGGGGAACAGGAGGGCGGAGGGTTAAGGCAGTTGGAAGGAACCCTCAAGTCAGGAAGGCTTACCTACGGAGCGAGGAGTACGGGAGTGGGTCAGGCCGCATTCGATGCCCTCCGCTCCTATATCAAGAGCACCTCAAGAGATGGCCAGTCACTCGCCAGATCGCAGGCGATTCGATTTACGATGGCGGAGATGGCGACATCCCTTGAGGCCATGCGGTATATGACCTATCGAGGTGCTTGGCTTTTTGATCAAGGTCTCGCTTCCATGAAGGATGCCTCGATCGTGAAGCTCTTCTGCACGGAATCTCTGCAGAAGATCGTTCAAAAAGCAATGGCCATCCAGAAGAATATCGGCCTGATGATGGAAAATCCCATCCAGAGATTCCTTCGGGATGCGAGATTGTTTAAGATTCCAGAAGGAACCTCTGAAATTCAACATTTAGTGATCGCAAGGGAGTTAGGGCTTTAGGAGGCAAGGATGAATTTCGAACTAACGGATGAGCAGAAGGATGTTCAAAAAGCGGCCAGGGAGTTTGCGCTTGGAGAATTCGACCCTGACCTTGCCCTGAAACTGGATCAAGAAGGGAAATTCCCAGAATCGTTATGGAAGAAAGCCGCTCGGTTAGGATTTATTGGCGTTCATTACCCTGAAGAGTTTGGAGGTCAGGGCTTGGGGTTCTTTGAACATCTTCTGGTAATTGAAGCGTTATGTAGAGTCGATTCCGGAATGGGAAGCGCCCTGAGCAGCGTGGATCTTGGTTCAGAGATCATCCTGAAATTTGCTTCCAACGGGCAGAAGAAACAATTCCTGTCTCCTTTAACAAAAGGAGAGGGGCGACTGGGAATTGCCTTTGCTGAATCGGAGGACAGTAGAGACTTCTCCGTTCTTTCCACAACCGCCAAAAGGAGAGGGGATGGGTACTCCATTCACGGGAAAAAAAGTTTCGTGCTCAACGCCTCTTCAGCGGATTCCTTCATCACCCTTTGTATAGAACCACTGGAAGGATGGATCACATTGATCGTCGAACGGGAAAGGGAGGGCATTGAATTTCATCCCATCGAAAAAATGGGGTTAAGGATGATCTCTTCGGGCGATCTCCTTTTCAAAGAAACTCCGATACCTTTTGAAAACCGGATAGGACAAGAAGGCGAAGGGATGGCCCATGTTCATTTTGGCTCTCAAGCAATAGGACTCAAAAGCGCAGCCCAAGCTCTTGGCACCGCACAGGGGGCCTTTGATCGTGCTATGCAATATGCCAAACAAAGGGAACAGTTCGGCAGAAAGCTTTCCCAGTTTCAGGCCATTCGACATAAACTGGCGGAAATGGCCGTAAGTGTTGAGGTGGCTCGCTGCCTCACCTATAAGGCGGCTACCGAGTATGACCAGGACAGGATCGATTCCCGATTTTTTTCCGTCACCCCATTGGAGGTGGGAAGGAGATTGATCACCGTGGTCGATGAGGCCCTCCAGATCTTTGGGGGTTACGGTTATATTGCTGAGCAGGCCATTGAACACTACTTCCGTGACGCCTGGGCAATCGGAACGGAGCTTGGAACTGAGGAAGAGCATAAGGATGTGATCGCTGAGAACATCCTGGGAAGTGATGCCTCACTGAAGCGAGGTGAAATACGCTGATCCAACAGGAATGCCTTCGAAAATCTTATCAAGCGGATCTTTAATAGGATGATGGGGAAAGGGAACCCTCGCCATGATTCTATCAAGCCATCCTCTCCTGAAGGGCATTTTGGGGAGTTCGGGACCAAGTTAAAGTTTCCGCTATAAGATTTTCTCCGACATCCCCGTTGGATGGCTGAAGAGTCGCACGGAAGAGTGAGGCATTACCCTCGGAAAATGAAAAGTCTTGACATGATCGGGGTTTTGGGTATATATATTCCTTTGTATACAGTATCCAAAATTCATGAAGGAGGTGGTTTTTATGGATGATGTGCAATTATTTAAAAATATTACTGTTTTGAGTCTCGAGCAGGCAACTGTCCTCCCCTATTTAACCCTCCGTTTAACCGAGGATGGAGCCAATGTCATTCGGATGGAACATCCTGTCTACGGGGATCCCAACCGGCGAGTGGGTGACGATGTTTTAAAAGAAGATAGAATGTTCTCCTATTATCTCTCCATCAATGCGGGAAAAAAGGCTCTGACCCTGGATATCGGAACCCCTGAGGGGCAGGAGATCTTGAAGAAACTTATTCTCAAATTAAATGTAGATATCTTCGCCACCAATCAACTCCCAAGAAATTACACCAAACTTGGAATCGAGTACGAGATGCTCAAAAAGATTAAAGAGGATATTATCTGGCTGGGAATGACCGGTTTCGGCCCACAGAACAATGAAGCGGCTTATGATCCGGTGCTGCAGGCCAGAGGCGGATTGATGGAGCTCACCGGAGAAAAAGGAGGGAGTCCCCAAGTGATGGGTATCCCTCTCCCAGACATGGGTGCCAGTGAACATGGCTACGGTCTTCTGATGAAGGCTCTTTTTAAAAGAGCAGTGACGGGTCAAGGGAGTCGTATTGATCTATCGATGTTCGAAAGCACTGTCTCATGGCTGACCCAGGCGATCACCCACACGGTTACCTTTAAGAAAAAGGTCTCTCGAAGGGGAAATACACACGAATTCTTTGCTCCTGTCTCTGTCTATGAGACCCAGGATGGCTATGCCTACATTGCGGTAGGAAACGATAAACAGTGGGAAACGATGACAAAGATTCCAGGGTTCGAATCTCTTTATAAAAAAGAATATGAGAGAAATGCCGGCCGGATTGCAGATGTGGATCATTTGAATCACGCGATCAATGCCATCACCAAGAAATTTACGACTGCACAAATGATCGATATCTTCACAAAGGCCACCATTGCCATTTCCAAAGTGAACCCGATCGGAGAAGTGGTGGAAGACCCTCTGGTAAAACCGAATTTGCTTCGAAGTAAAGACCCCAAAACAGGGGTGGAGATTACCATTGCGCCTCCCCCTATCAATAATCCTTATTTGAAATCAGTGGATCGGATGCTCAGTTTTCCACCTCGATTCGGGGAACACAATGAAGGGATTTATAGCGGGCTTTTGGGATATAGCCCCGCCCAGTTGAAGGAGTTTAAGGAAAAAAATATCATCTAATTCTGAGTTATGAGTTATGAATTAGGAGTTACGAGTTATGAGTTTTGATATTGGAGCTTGGGATTTGTTTGGGGTTTGGAAATTAGAGTTTGGGGTTTTCCAGTNNCTGAAAGGAGAAGGTGTATGGCACTTGATTTTAATTTTACCGAAGAGCAGGAATTCTTCAGGCAGATGGTCCGGGATGCAGTCAACCGGTTGATCATGCCCAGGGTGCAGGAGCTGGATGAGAAAGAAGAATTTCCATGGGATCTCTGGAAAGAATTTGCCGCTCTGGGATACCTCGGCCTAAGGCATGAAGAAAAGTATGGTGGCATGGGAACCGATAAGATTACCCAGATGATTTTTTATGAAGAACTGGGAAGGGGTTCCTGCGGTTTCTCCATGTCGGCAACGATGCAAATCCTGATGGGAACCTATTTCGTTGCCCGTTTTGGAAATGAGAGCGTCAAACAGAAGATCCTCGTGCCGGCAATCAAAGGCGAAAAGATTGGAACGATCTGTTTTACAGAAGACCAATCCGGCTCGGACTTGGCTGGAACCCGAACGCTCGCAACCAAAGTGGATGGAGGCTGGAGGATCAATGGAAGAAAACAGTGGATCACCAATGGACCGATTGCCGATTTTGCAACGGTGATGGCCACGGTGGATCCAAAGTTAGGGCTCAAGGGTCTCAACTTCTACCTGGTCGAAAGAAAAACAGAGAATCGGGATGGGTTTGTCCCCGGCCAGAGACTCCACAAATTAGGCTCTCGCTGTTCGGTGACAGGAGAGTTAGTGATGGACAATGCTTTTATTCCGGATGAGAACTTTCTGGGCGAAGAGATTGGGAAAGGAGTCCAATATGCCGGGGAGATTCTCAACGAAGTTCGGGTGATGACCGGAATGAATGCTTTGTCCATTGCCAAAGGAGCCATGGAGGATGCGAAGCAATATGCCAATAACCGAATTGCTTTTGGCAATCCCATCAGCAGGTATCAGTTGATCCGAGAAAAATTCGCTAAATTCTGGGCCTGGTATGAGGCTTCTCGAACCTACCTCTATAAATGTGCCTGGATGATCGAGAACAATATCCCCTGTATCTATGATTGCATGTTGGCCAAATATCATTCCACAGAGATGTGCATGTATGCCGTTGAAGAGGTAATGAGAATTTATGGCGGGAATGCCTTCTGTTCAGAATATCCACCACAACGATATTGGAGGGACGCCAAATTCTTGCTTTACGGTGGCGGCACTCACGAAGTGCTGTGTGACTATCTGGGAAGAATTTACTGCAAAGATTAATAATTCGTGAGAGCGTAAGGCGTAAGTGGGTTTACCCCTAACCCCTGACGCCTTACTCCTTACGGACTCAGATTCATTGGAGGTTAGGATGGAAATCTATGTGTTGGTGAAACAGGTTCCTGATCCGGAAGCCATTATCAAAGTCAAGTCGGATTCTGAGCTGGAGATCGAAAATAAATATTTTACCAATTTCTTCGATGAAATTGCGATCGAAGCAGGTCTTAAATTGAGAGAAAAGTTTGGCGGGAAGGTCACCGCACTGACCGTCGATAATAAGAAGGTGGATGCCTTGAGAAGAGGAATCGCCATGAGTGCGGATGATGCGATCCAGATCACCGATCCCGCCTTAGAGGGGTCGGATCAGTTTGCCATTGCCAGAGCCCTGGCCGGTTATCTCAAAGATAAACCTTTTGATCTGATTTTAGCAGGAAGACAGGCGATGGACGATGATTCGGGAATCGTAGGACCTGCCGTCGCTGAGTTGTTGGGAATCCCGCATGTCAATACGATCATCGGCCTTGAGATCGATGACCCCCGAAAAGAAGCAAAGGTGGTTCGAGAAGTAGAAAGTGGAAAAGAAATCCTCTCCTGTCCCCTCCCTGCCCTCTTCACCTGCCAGAAAGGTTTAAATAATCCTCGTATCCCTCAGGTAATGAACGTGATGAAGGCGATGAAGGCGCAGATCAAGAAGGTGGATATCGCTGCTCTGGGATTGAACGCCGCTGAGGTGGGAAGTCAGGGGGCCAAGATAAAAGTTCAGAAATATTTACCGCCGCCCAAGAGGCCTCCTGTGAAAATGATTAAAGAAGATTTTCCCCAGAGCGTGAAGACACTGGTGAAACTTCTCAGAGAAGAAGCAAAAATCATTTAGAGTGACGGATTACGAGTTACGGGTTACGCGGTAAACAACCCAAAACCTGAAACTCGAAACCCGTAACATCAAGAGAGGTGTATCATGTCCAATGAGATATGGGTTTTTGTAGAGCAACAAGAAGGAAGAGTTAGAAAAGTGACCTTTGAGCTCCTATCCGTTGCAGATGAATTTTCAAAAAAGACCGGCTCTCAGGTTGCAGCCATTTTACTCGGAAGTGGCCTCCAAGAGGCGGTGAAGAACCTGACTCCCTATGCTGACAAAATCTATCTGATGGATGATCCGGCCCTCGTCTCTTATACTTCCGATGCCTATTTAATCCATATGGCTCCTTTCATTAAAGAACATCAACCCTCTGTTCTTTTAGGAGGAGCTACTTCCACAGGAAAGGATCTCTTCCCAAGATTATCGATGCATCTCCAGACAGGGTACGTCCCTGACTGTACGGATTTGATGGTGGAAGAGAGTGGAAAGCTTGTGGCCAAACGTCCACTCTACGGTGGAAAGGTCTTTGCAGAAATGGCTTTTTCTAAAGCCAGACCCCAGATGGCTACCGTGAGAAACAACACCTTTCTCGTCAATGAAAATCTTAAAAAGTCAGCCCAGGTTATTTCGATTCCCTCTCATGCGGATCCTTCCGCATTGAAAAAGAAGGTCATTGGATTGGAGAAAACGGCTGGGACAAAGTTAGATATCACAGAGGCCGAAATTGTGGTCGCGGCAGGCAGAGGGATTAAAGGGCCTGAAAATTTCAAGATCTTGGAAGAGTTGGCCGATGTGCTCAATGCCTCCGTGGGAACCACTCGAGCCACCGTGGATGAAGGCTGGAGAGATCTGAAGGATCAAATTGGAAAAAGTGGAAAGAATATCTCTGCGAAACTCTATATGGCTTTTGGGATCTCGGGGGCCATCCACCATGTCCTGGGCATCGGGACTTGTAAAACAGTGGTGGCGGTGGATACCGATCCCAATGCCCTTATTTTCAACTATGCAGACTATGGAATCGTTGGAGATCTCTTCCAGATTGTCCCAGCACTTAAGGATGAATTGAAAAAAGCCCTGGCCGAAAAGTAGCTGCAACCTTTATGGTTGCGAACACTGAAACGCAGGCTAAACGATGCGCTTTGCGCTATGCCCGATGCGGGGAATTTGCGATGGATAAAGTAGATGTCATCATTGTGGGCGGGGGATTAGCAGGCCTTTCTTGTGCCTATGAATTGGCCGACTCAGGAATGACCGTGATCGTTCTGGAGCGGGGAGATTTTTCAGGAAGTAAAAATGTAACAGGAGGAAGAATCTATTTAAGCCCTCTCAGAAACTACCTCCCAGATCTCTGGAAAGAGGCCCCTCTTGAAAGACACGTCACAAAGGAATTTATCACCTTGTTGGGTGAAACCAACTCGACCACCTTCGAACTATATAGCGACCGATCCAACCAAGAACCCTATCCCAGTTACACACTCCTCCGGGCGAAATTTGACCGGTGGTTTGCAGACCTTGTATCTGAAAAAGGTGTTTTTGTTATCCCTCAGAAGAATGTGGACGATCTTATCCGGGAAGGAGAAAAGGTCATCGGAGTCAAGACCGAGGAGGAAGAGATTGGAGCAGACTGTGTGGTCGCCGCCGATGGGATTCTTTCCTTCTTGGCTGAGAAGGCCGGGCTCCGAAAGCCCTTTCAACCCCAGCATTTTGCCCTGGGTTTCAAAGAGGTCATCGCCCTTGATCCAAAAACGATTGAGGACCGATTTCGAATGGGAGAAAAAGAAGGCGCCGCCCAGCTCTTTGCAGGAACCCTCACCAAAGGCATCATGGGAGGGGGTTTTCTCTATACGAATCAGGAAAGTCTCTCTTTGGGAATCGTGGTGGGAATTCATTCTCTCAATCAGAGAGAACCCCGTGAGGAAATTTATAAATTCTTAGACGAATTTAAAGAAAGGCCCGAGATAAAAAATCTGATTAAAGGGGGAGAGGTGGCCGAATATTCCGCTCACCTCATCTCTGAGGGGGGCATCCACATCAAACCAAGAGTCTATGGAGATGGAATTTTACTCACAGGGGATGCGGCAGGCTTGGGCCTCAACATGCTGGTCACCGTAAGAGGAATGGAATATGCCATGGCTTCAGGGGTCCTGGCGGGGCGGACCATTAAAATGGCCAAGGAGAAAAACAACTTCTCCGCTTCCTCCTTGGCTTACTATGAAAAACTTCTCAATGAAAGTTTTATCATGAAAGAAATGAACAACTATCAAAACACCCTTTCGATTTTGGAGAATAAAAGGCTTTTCTCTAAGTATCCTCGAGGGGTCTCTGATCTCTTCGAGAAAGTGATGAGGGTGGATGAAAATCCCAAAGAAGGCCTTTATAAAACGATCTCCCAAGAGCTAAAGAAAAACTTCTTCAATTGGGAAACATTTAAAGATTGGCTGCAGTTTAGGAAAGTTTAAGGTGCCTGGAGTAATGGAATGGTGGTTTGTTGGAATGATGGGTTAACAGCTAAAATCTGATCGGAATTGAAGGGAGGCTCAAGCCTCTTTTACCCAATATTCCATTATTCCATTTTTCCTTCTCTTTCTGTTGGAGGCCTGATGAAAATTACAGAGAAGTTAGCGCTTGACGCCTTTAAAAATGACAAAGAGACTCATATCACGCTTGATCAAAAAATCTGCAAAACCTGTAAAGAACGGTTCTGTATTTATGCCTGCCCGGCCAATCTATACTCTCTCAACGAGAAAGGAGAGATGGTAGTGGAATTTGCTGGTTGTCTGGAATGCTGCACCTGCCAGATCGCCTGCATCTATAGGTCTGTCAAGTGGAAATACCCTCGAAGTGGATTCGGTGTTCAATATCGATTTGGATGATGAAAAGCAATTCAACACTCGACGATGCGGTCGCCCGGGTTCGTGGTCGAATTGATTCGAACTCTTTAGGCAAAGCCATCAATCCCTCTCATGGGTTCTAAGGTATTTCTTCGGAAAATCAGATTCTTATTAAACTCGATTTTTGTCTCCCGGGCAGATTTCGTCTGGCTTTGGAGAATCTAATCCAAACGCATTTATTTTTTTGACAAGAGGCCCCCTCACCCTTCCCTCTCCCCGTTGGGGAGAGGGAAGGGTGAGGGGCGGGAATTTTTTGAAAGGGGAAAACAATGGAATACAAGACCATAGAATTGATTCGAGAAGAAAAGATCGCTTACCTCTACCTCAATCGGCCGAACGTCCTGAACGCCCTGAATGAAACGATGAAAAATGAGCTGATCCATGCGCTGAAAGAGACGGAATATGATGATGACGTCCGGGTCATGGTTTTATCCGGAAGGGGTCGAGGTTTTTGTGCCGGTGCCGATCTGAACAGGTTTATAGAACTTCAAGAAGGTGACAAGGATCATAAAAAGAAGTCAAAATTCGGGTCGGTCAATTTCCCAAGGGCCTTTGTACAATACCCCAAACCCATCATTGCCGCCATCAACGGACCATCTTATGGTTTTGGTTTTACCGTCACCCTCACGTGTGACATTCGTCTCGCCTCTGAAAGAGCAAAATTTAGCTGTGCCTTTGTCCGGGTAGGAGTCACCCCGGAATTTTGCAGCACCTACTTTCTCCCCAGACTGATAGGGTATGGCAAAGCGGCAGAGCTTATTTTCACTGCAAGGCCTTTTGATGCTCATGAGGCATTAGAAATGGGTGTCGTTAACGATGTATTTCCCCATCGCCGACTGATGACGGAGGCCAGAAAGATGGCCAAACAAATTGCCTCCATGTCGCCTCCTGCCATACAGAAGTCAAAAGAGCTTCTACGTCACGGGATGCAATCCACCCTGGATCAAGTCATCCAGCATGAAGCGACGGTCTTTCTCGATGCCATGAAGACCGAGGAACATCGATTCGCCCTCGACAAATTATTGGCCCAGATGAAATTTAAAAAAACAAACACCCATCGACCTAAAAAATAAGGAAATGGCAAACACCAGCACCCCATTTTATAATTGGAGTGTTGTAAAAGGAGGTCCTTCATGGACTTTGAATTGAGCAATCGTCAAAAACAGATCCGTTTAGCCGCCCGGGAATTTGCCGAAGGCGAATTGGTGCCTATTGGAAAAGAGTGTGAGGCTAGAGGAGAATTTCCGAGGGATCTCATCAAAAAGGCAGCCCAGCTGGGTTTCATTGGTTGTTTCATCAAAAAGGAATATGGCGGCCTTGGCCTGGGCCTGATGGAGCATGCCATCATCCTGGAGGAATTCTGGAGGGCTGACCCGGGGTTGGCCCAGGTTCTTGCCCAACCTGCCTTCGGATCGGATATCCTGCTGCGTTATGGTACCGAGGAACAGAAGAAGAAATACCTCCCTCCAATCGCAAAAGGGGATTGGGTCATGGGTTTTTCAATCACCGAGCCCGAGGCAGGAAGTGATGCGGCTTCGGTGACGACCGCAGCGGTCAAAGTCGGAGACGAATATGTGATCAACGGCAATAAGGTAATGATCAGTAATGGCACGGAAGCCAAATTCATTCTGGTCTTCTGTTTGACTGGCCCTGAGCAAACCCCGAAATCAAAACGTCATAGTATTTTTGTGGTTGAAACAGACCGACCCGGATACAAGGCGGACAGGATTCAAGGGAAAATGGGACTTCATGCCTCCGATACCGCCAACATCTTTTTCAATAACGTAAGGGTGCCCGAGGAAAATCTCGTGGGAGTCGAGGGGGATGGATTCTCACAGTTAATTGAATTTCTGAACCGGTCCAGAGTGATTATTGCAGCCCATGCCGTGGGCCTTGCACAGGGTGCCATGGAGCAGGCAGTCAATTATGTGAAGAAAAGAAAACAGTTTGGAAAGACCATCGCCTCGTTTCAAATCACCCAGTTCAAAGTGGCTGAGATCGCCACACTGGTTGAGACGGCCAGGGAGATCATGTACAAGGCGGGTTGGTATGTTGATCGCGGGACTCCAAACCCTCAGCTTTCATCTATGGCGAAATGGTGGGCTTCGAATGTTGCTGTGAGAGTGGTGGATGAAGCGCTCCAGCTTCACGGGGGATATGGCTACCTCGACGATTACCCTATTGAGCGCTTCTACCGGGCAGCCAAGCTTCTTGAACTTTATGAAGGGACAAAGGAGATTCAGAAGTTACTGATCGGTCGCCAGATTCTGGGCGTGAAATAGAAAATAGATGAAACAAAACATCGGTGTCTATATCTGCCATTGTGGCACCAACATCGCTGCCACCGTGGATTGTAATGAACTCGCCCGATTTTCCAGCACCCTTCCCGGAGTCAAGGTGGCCCGGGACTACCGTTATCTCTGCTCTGACCCCGGCCAGGACCTCATTAAAAAGGATATCCGTGAGCTCTCCATCGAACGGGTGGTGGTAGCGGCTTGCTCTCCTCGAATGCATGAGATGACCTTTCGAAATGCCATCTCCTCGGAAGGCCTCAATCCCTATTTCCTCAATATTGCCAATATCCGTGAGCAGTGCTCCTGGGTTCATAAGGATAAGGGAGAGGCGACGGAGAAAGCCAAACAACTTCTTCGGGCAGCCGTAGCAAGGGTTCTCTGTCAAGAAGCCCTCACCGCAAGAAAGGTGGAAATCAAGCCATCCGTTTTAGTCGTCGGAGCTGGAATTGCAGGAATTCAAGCCGCCTTGACCATTGCCAATCAAGGGATGAAAGTCTATCTGATTGAAAAAGCCCCCTATATCGGAGGCCATATGGCCCAGCTGGATAAAACCTTCCCCACTTTGGATTGCGCCTCCTGCATCTTCACGCCCAAGACGGTGGAGGTGGCCAGAAACAAAAATATTGAGCTTCTTGTCTGTTCGGAAGTGGAAGAGGTAAAAGGCTATGTCGGGAACTTTACCGTAAAAATAAAAAAACATCCCACCTATGTGGATGTAAGTCGATGCACGGGCTGCGGAGATTGCACGGAGGCCTGTGTTTTGAAAAAAGGGGTGCCTTCGGAGTTTGAAGAGGGGATGGCCAAACGAAGAGCCATCTTCATCGCTTTTCCTCAAGCGGTTCCTTTAAAGGCAGTGGTGGACCCGGAGAGTTGTCTCCTATTAAGCAGAGGGAAATGTAAAAAGACCTGCGTTGAAGCCTGCAAGGCAGAGGCCATCCATTTCGATCAAAAAGAAGAAGTCATTGAGAAGGAAGTGGGTTCCATCATCATCGCCACCGGATACGACCTTTTTGATCCCCATCTCCTTCCGCAGTATGGATATGGAGCTTATGGGGATGTCATCTCCAATCTCCAGTTCGAAAGACTGGCAAGCCCTTCCGGACCGACGCGCGGAGAAATATTATTGAAAGATGGAGGTGTTCCAAAAGCAATCGCCTTTCTTCACTGCATCGGGAGTCGTGACGAAAATGCCAATCTTTACTGCTCCAGAGTCTGCTGCATGGCTTCGATGAAACAGGCCCACCTGGCAAAAGAGAAGACCGGGGCTGAAATTTACGAATTCTATATCGACATCAATGCTTTTGGAAAAGGATATCAGGAATTTTATAAGAGGGTCCGGGAGGAGGGAATCTACTTTATTCGTGGAAAAGGCTCTGAAATTTATAAAAAGGACGGCCGTCTTGTCGTTGAAGCAGAGGATACTCTCCTGGGGACTCCTCTGGAGATCTCTGTCGATATGGTCGTTCTGGGAACAGGCTTGACCGCTCGCCGCGGAGCTGAGAGAGTGGCTCAGATATTCGGAATCAGTCAGAGCGCAGACGGTTTTTTTATGGAGGCGCATCCCAAGCTGAGACCCGTCAGCACGAATGTGGATGGAATTTTTCTGACCGGGTGTTGCCAGGGACCGAAAGATATTCCTGATACAGTCGCTCAGGCTTCTGCAGCGGCAGCCGAGGCCGTCGCTCTGGCGAACAAGGGGCAAATCGAGGTCGAACCCACCACCGTCATAATCGACCCTGAACTCTGTGCAGGGTGCAAATTATGCATAGAGATCTGTCCTTATTCGGCAATCGATTTCATTGAACTCAAGGGAATCTCATCTGTCAATGAGGCCCTTTGTAAGGGTTGTGGCGCCTGTACAGCGATCTGCCCGAGCAAGGCGGCCCGGCAGAATCATTTTACACAAGGTCAGGTATTATCAGAAGTGGAAGGTTTACTGACTGTCACAAAATGAAGATCGACCCGAAAACCTTTATCAAGGATTATCTGCTCGATATATGCATCCAATGCGGGACGTGCACGGGGAGCTGTCCGGTCAAATTTAGGTCTCCTCTCAATATGAGGAGATTAGTCAGACAAACCTACATCACCGGCGATCCCGCTTCCTTATTCAAAAGACCTGAACTATGGGCCTGTACCACCTGTAGCACGTGCAGCCTTCGCTGTCCTGCGGGGGTGAAAAATGTCGAATTGATCATGGGGATCAGAAATTTTTTGGCCAATCAAGGCGAGGTTCCCTCAACGATCAGGGATGCGCTTGAAAATACATTCCTTCAAGGAAATCCATGGGGACGATTCCGAGATCGGAGAGCCGATTGGGCAAAAGATTTAGGAATAAAGATTTTCGGAGAAGCAACCGCAGAGACCCTGCTTTATGTGGGCTGCGCCCCTTCCTATGATCCGAGGATTCAGAGTGTTTCAACCGCCCTGGCCAAAATCTTTCAAAAAGCAAATCTCGATTTTGGCATTCTGGGGAAAAAAGAATCCTGTTGCGGCAACGAAATCAGAAGGATGGGCGAACAGGCCCTTTTTAAAAAGCTGGCAAAAGACAATACGAACCTCTTCAAAAAATCCGGGATTAAAAGAATCATCACCATTTCCCCTCACTGCTTCAACGCCTTTAAAAATGAATATCCGGATTTCGGTATCCCCGTCCAGCACTACACACAGGTCATTGCTGATCTGATCGAGACAGGAAAACTAAAATTGTCTAAGGCGTTGAATCTTCCTGCCACCTATCAGGATCCCTGTTTTCTGGGAAAACAGAATCAGGTTTTCGATGAACCGAGGAAAATATTAACCTCTGTTCCCGGACTGGAATTCCTCGAGATGGAGCGATCGAGGCAGAGGAGTCTATGTTGCGAGGGAGGAGGAGGCAGGATGTGGGCGGAGGGGGGAACGGAAGGGATTCGAAATGGAGAGATTCGAATCAGGGAGGCGGTTGCGCTGGGCGCAAAGGTAATGGCCACGGCCTGTCCGTTCTGCCTCTTAACCTTCGAAGATGCTGTTAAGATATCTGGACTCACAACGGAAATCATGGTAAAAGATATTTCGGAGCTGGTGGCAGAAGCTTTGGAAATAAATTTCAATGACCAAATCTCAAATTCCAAATAAGCTCCAAGTTTTCCAATGTCCGATTAACTAAAACTTTTTTGACTCTCGCTTTTGAATTTAGGTTATTGAAACTTGGTGATTATTTGACTATTGGGGCTTGGGATTTGGTTATTTCGGGACAGGGGAGGCGTTCAATGAATATCGCCGTTTGTGTCAAAAGGATTCCAAAGACTGCGGAAGCGGACATTTTTATTGAGAAGGACGGATCGGATATTAAAAAGGATCATCTGGTCTTCCATCTGAATGATTGGGATGGCTATGCCGTCAGGGAAGCAGCGCTTTTGAAAGAAAAACATGGGGGGGAGGTCACCGTCATCACCATTGGACCCGAAGAGTCAAAAGAGGTGTTGACGAGGTGCCTTGCCATGGGGGCGGACAGGGCGCTGAGGATTGAAGAACCTCCGGTTTTTGACAATCAGATGGTTTCGAAGATTCTTTCCCGGGCAATTAAAGATCAGTCCTTTGATCTCATTTTAACAGGGGTTCAGGCAGAGGATGACAACGGGGGGCAGGTGGGAGTGGGTCTGGCTCAAATGCTCGGTTTCCCTCATGCCGCTATCGTTACAAATATCGAGATAAACGGAGACAGGGCAAGGGTCCGGAGAGAATTGGAAGGCGGTATTGAGGAGGTCACGGAGGTTAAACTGCCTGCTGTTCTCACCATTCAGACAGGGATTAATGAACCCAAATATGTCTCCCTTTCTGCGCTCCTGGAGGCGGAAGACAAGGAGATCAAGGATATTGGGATCGAAGAAATCGGGGGGACATCTGGTGAGTCGGTGGAAACAAAAATTGATCAAGTCTTCTTTCCACCTGTTGGGAAGATGGCAGAGATATTGAAGGGGAGTCCTGAAGAGGTCGTAACCCAATTGACTGAAATCATCAAAAAGAAAAAAGGATAAAGAATAGGGAATGGTGGAATGACGGAACATTGAAATACTGGGTTGATGAACGTGCCGGATTAATGCAAGGACCGCATCCTGGCTTTGGTTTTTAACCCATTATTCCATCATTCCAATATTCCATTATTATAGGTTGGCAGGGAGGCAGAGCGATGGGAGAGATCTTTGTATTGGTGGAGCACCGGCAAGGAAAGATCAGGGATATCACCTATGAAATGTTGGCGGCTGGAGAGGAGATCGCTTCCAAACAGGAGGCCTCTTCAACCGCTGTTCTACTGGGTTATAATGTCAAAAATTTCGCTGAAGAGTTGGCTTCCAGGACATCCAAGGTCATCGTCGTAGAGGATGCCCAGCTTGAACATTTTAATTCTGTCCCTTATCAAAAAGTCCTTTCCTCACTCTTCGCAAAGCATCAGCCCCTGCTCACCCTGATCGGGCACACGGCTTTTGGGATGGACCTGGCGCCCTCTCTCTCTGCGGAAATGGGATTTCCCCTGGTCACGGATTGCATTGGTCTCTCTTTCGAAGAGAATCGCTTGAAAGCCATTCGTTCCATCTATGGAGGAAAGGTGAATGCCAATGTTTCGTTGAAAGAATCCAGGGGTTATGTGGTGACGGTTCGACCGGGTGTTTTCAGTCCGGGGACGCCCGGCGAGAAAAAGGGTGGGATTATCATGGAGCCCTCCCCCCTCCAAAAGACAATCGATGTAAAAAAATTTATTGAATATATTGAAGCGCCGATCACCGGGGAAGACATCACTCAGGCGGAAATCATCGTTTCTGTGGGCCAGGGGATTGGAGGGCCCGAGCATATCCCGATCATTGAAGAAGTGGCAAAAAGCTTAGGGGGAGTTGTTGCCTGCTCGCGACCGGTGGTGGATCGAAATTGGCTTCCCAAAGAGCGACAGGTTGGGATTTCCGGAAAAACCGTCAAGCCGAAGGTCTATATCGCCATTGGCATCAGCGGAGCTTTCCAGCATGTCACAGCGATGCAGGGTTCTGAAACGATCATCGCTATTAACAAAGATCCCCGCGCTCCCATCTTCGGAGTCGCCGATTACGGAATCGTGGATGATTTTCTGAATGTGATCCCGATTCTAAAAGAAAAAACAAAAGGGATGAAGTAAATCATTTCAGTTCGCTCACAGGAGATTCCTCTGTCCAGAGGTGGTAAACGTAATTGAAAAGCTCCTCGCTCACCGACACCTTGTAGGGGGTCGGGTTGATGTCCCTGAGATGATCTCCTCTTGTGCTCCTCAGCTGATTCAAAACATAATCTCTCGACTCATTCAATAAAACTTCTGGATGGACCCTTTTCCCATCCCAAACGCAATGATGGAGTGGAATCACTTTGGAGGGAGCAACATACACGCGCTTGGTATGGTCAAATGGGTGATGACATAATACACGTTCTGCTGGTTTCGGAGGGGCATCCCCTACTCTTATCATCAGATCCAGCAGGCTATAACCGTCTCCACCTAAAAGGCGGTATGCTTCCTTCTTCCCGGGTATGGTGATTTTGCTCAATTCCTGGGAAAGTTTAATCCGAGGGATACCCTTTGACTCCACCAGTTTGTAGACGCATCCCATTGCAGGCTGATCATCGCAGGTAACAAGATGAGTGCCGATGCCAAACGTATCGATATCATGACCCTGCTGATTGAGAGAACTCAAAACGTTTCTGTTAATCTCGTTACTCGCCAGAATCAGACATTTTGAAAGGTCGGAGTTAGTCCTGGCGCCTATTTCATTTAACATTCTCCGAGTTCCCTTTGAAAGGTAGGAAAGGTCTCCGGAATCCAATCTTATCCCGATGGGCCTGTATCCTATTTTGAGAAGCCCAAGCGCCACGCAAACAAAGTTTGGAACACCTGATTTTAAAGTATCGTAGGTGTCCACAAGCGCCAGAAACCCTCTTGGAAAGGCCTGGGCGTAGGCGATAAAGGACGCCAGCTCTCCTTCATTGGTGTAATTAAAACCCAATTCCGCTCGGATTTCCAAAACCACCTTAACAAAATCATGAAGCTTTCCGTCTGCCCCTGCAAGAGTGTAATCTTTCAAATCCTTAATATCCATGAACGACTGCACATAAGAATGAGCATGAGTTCCCGCGATGGGTACGCCGAAAAGATAGCCTGCAAGAACATTGCTTGTTCCATCAAAACCACCCATATAGCTATAACGGGAAGCTGAAATCCCTCCATCCGGTCCCTGGGCCCTTCTCAAGCCAAATTCAACCAAGCCCTTGTCAAAACCGACCGCTAAACGATATTTCGCCGCGTTGGTGGTCATCAAGCTCGGATAATTGGTCAGCGTAAGCGTGGGAGTCTCGAGCATCTGAGCAACCGCTATCGGTCCCTCTACTCTCATCAAGGGCACGCGGGGAAAAGATATCGTTCCTTCCTTCAGGGCGTAAACCTTCATTTTGGAACAGTCTACGCTCTTGAGCCAGTCGAAAAAACCCTTCTCGCACTGCGGCATCTGCTCTCTGAGATAGGCGATATGATCGTCAGTAAAATGGAAATTCTCAAATAGCCTGAGCTTCTCCTCGAGGCCGGCATAAATTGCGAACTCTCCGCGAAAAGGATTTTTGCGGAAGAAAAGGTCGAAGACCGCCTCCTCTTCGTGAACTCCGGCTTTCCAATAAGCATAAGACATGGTGATCTGGTAGAAATCAGTCAACATAGGGTTGACCAGTTTATTCGTTGGTTTCATCAATCATACTCCTTCCTCCACGACCCATGAACCCTAAGGGATAAACAACCTATTTATAAAGGTTTCCGGCCCATTCAACAAGATTTTTCTGCAACAGCAGGGAAAAGAGTTCAGAAAAGTTTAAATTAAATTATTGAAGGCTTCCAATAGAAATATACTTCCCATTTTTAAATTGGTCAAGCAAGACTGCGGGGAATTTCCGATATAGAATTTACCTATTCTACTGTTCTAACTGAATAGTTCTTATCCAAAAAAATGCGACTAAATGTCACCCAATTAAACAAAAATTGTCATTTTTCGAAATCTTTTGAAAACTTAATCAATATATTTATTAAATAAATCAAACAGTTAACCAAATCATTTCTTGGCATTAGATTTGCTTTTATTTCTTTACAGGAATTGCCGATAAAACCTAACTCCAAGTAATTGGAGGGCGGAAAGCCACGCCTGCGTATTAAAATGCAGGCGTGCCTGTATGCCGAGATACTTAACCACCCTACCTGTCGCAGGCAGGGACTTAAGCGTGCAGGCACGGGTCCCACTGGGATGTCCGGGTTGCCGAAGCAATTTTTTTAAGAATCAAACCATTAATTTATTAAAGATCGTGGTTTATTAATATGGCACTCCATGTCTTAGGCTTCATTTCCAATTTATATAAAACTCAATCCAGGCGTAAGATGGGGGGAGCTCATCTTATGCTCTCGGGAATTAATCAGGACATATTTCTTCGTCAATGGGGAACCCCGGAAATCAATATTAACGTCGAAGATCTTCAAGAAATTTTAAGATTGGATTTTCTTCCCGTGAACAACGACTCTGCGGAAAAAGAAACCCTGGCCGCCTGGATATACGAAAAAATGGATATATTTGTTCTCTTTAGGAGAGGGAAACTCATTGCTCATTTTAAGTGGAGTGAATTCAAAGAAAGATTTGAAAGATCAAAAATGAAAGTGGATATTGAAGAAAATAAAAAACCTCCCGCCCTTACGATAACAACCTTATCTTTATTTGCTTAGAAGTGATTTTAAAAAGGGAACACTCAAAACCTAAAATTGTCATTAAAGGAGGTAAAAAAATGCGTACAAAAATGATCCTGTCTCTTCCAATCCTCACCATTATTTTGTGGTTTTGTGTCATTGCCCCTCCGGGATATGCCAAAGGAGGTTCTTTTCAATCCCAGCTCTTCGATTATGCTGGAAAATCCTACACGGGGGCGGAAGACCCTTCCTATCTGAACTACGATTTAGCGTTGCGGGAATATATGGTGGATCGGATTAAAAAACAATTTGGTGTGACACTGAACCCTAAAAACTACTCCGGGTTTGATCTTCTCGAAATCGAAGCGCTCTTCAAATGCAAGAAATCGGAAGAACCTTTTGACGCCTTTTTAAAGATGTTCCCTAAAGGGCCATAGACCTTAAACGGAGAGACGGGTTTCCAAAATCAGGGTTTCAGGAAAAAAACCTTCCGGGGGAGGAGGGGAAGGTTTCATTTAAATTCTACAAATTGATCCCTGGGGGCTGAACATACCGGACAGGCCTCAGGCAGGATTCCATCCGACACAAAACCGCACACCTGGCATACATAATAAGTTGTCTCCCGATCTCCAATCAGATGGTTGATCGCATATTTATAAAGTTTGGCGTGACCGTCTTCGACATCTCTCGAATTGGAGAAAATGGTCGATGCCGGGAGGTCTCCGATATTCTCGGCAAGCTCAATAAAATGGTCGTAAGCCACTCCCGCAACACTGGTTTCCGACTGAAAGCTTTCTTTGAGATTGGACTCGGTATCTTTAATCTCTCTCAGCATCCGAAGCGCGCGCTCACCATGAATCTCCTCACTGAAAGCGATCACACGAAAGAGATAGGCAATCTGGGGAAGTCCTTCCTCCTGTGCTTTCTTGGCAAAGATTTTTAGTCGAAGTGCGGCTTTGGCCTCCCCCTCATAAATCTTGTAAAAAGCCTCTTTGAGTTTTTCGTCCATTTTCCCCCCTACTCCACCTTCTCAAATCTCTTACGTTCTTCGGCCCTCAGTTCGCGCCTTAGAAGTTTGCCGACCTTTGATTTGGGGAGCATATCCCGGAATTCAATATATTGAGGAACTTTATAGGGAGCCAGTCTCTCGCGGCACCATTTGAGGAGATCATAGGCGCTCACACCCTTCACATCTTCTTTGAGAACAGCAAAGGCTTTGATTCTCTCGCCAACTTTCTCATCCGGAACACCCACCACACAAGCAGAGATCACGGCAGGATGCTCTTGTAATACAGCCTCTATTTCCGAAACAGCGACACGGTAGCCTTTGTGCTTGAGCGTGTCAACAGACCGATCTAAATAAAAAAGCCATCCATTTTCATCTATTCTTACAATATCCCGGGTCCTGTACCAGAGTTTTCCGCCTATCTCGATAAAACATTCCGCTGTCTCTTCAGGTTTATTCCAGTAATTTCTGACCATATGCTCAGAGTAGACGAGGATTTCTCCAGGCTCCCCATGAGGAACAGGTTCGAGTGTGTCGGGGTCAACCAGTTTTACGTCCTGAAGGGGGGTGACTTTGCCTGCACTCCCTGCCGGGGCCTGCTCACCCATGGGAGTTAGAGAAACACGGCCACAGGTCTCTGTTGCTCCGTACCCTTGATAGATCGGCTGCCCAAACTTTTTAAGCCATCTCTCAGCCACCTCTGAAGGAAGCACATCCCCCCCGGAAAAACAGTACTTGAGTGAAGTTAAATTATAGTAATCCACCCGGTCATGTTCGAGAATCATGCGGTATATTGCAGGAACACCGAAGAAGGTTAAGATCTTATATCGTTGAATATGTTCAAAGAGTCCGTCCAGATTCACTCGTGGAAGTAACACCAGTGTGTCCCCCGAGAGGACTCCTCCCAACCCCACTTGTTGACCAAGAATGTGAAAAAGCGGACCCCCTTGAACGACAATATCTTCTCCCTTGGGGATAAAGCGTTCACTGACCATCCTCTGCTCAGCCGCGGCTTCAAGAAACAGAATATTTGTAAAGGGTACTCCTTTGGGAAGACCGGTGGTCCCGCCCGTATAAAGCATTTCAACCATTTCTTCCGGTTCTGTCTTTAAGGACGGCAGAGCAGAAGCGAGACCATCTTTAAGCAGTTTCTTAAAGCGGAAAATATTGGCGCCGGAATCAAACTTTCCCACCGGGATTTTATTAAATCCCCTCCCGATCAGCCATTTCCACAAAGGGAGAAGCTCAGCCAAATTGGTGACGATCACTCTCTTCAATTTGGTTTCAGGAAGCACCTGTGACACATATCCAAAGTTCGTATCCAGACAGAAGATGGTCTCAGCCCCGCTGTCATTGGACATGTATTCGAGATCAATGGGCGTGTAAATCGGCGAGATGGGGATGGCAACCACACCAATTCGCATCAAGGCAAACCAAGCGATGATCCACTGGGGGGAATTAGGGAGATAAAGGACGGCCCTATCTCCTTTTGATACACCCATTCTATGGAGATTAGCAGCTAGATTCTCAGTCACCTCCCGGAGTTGAGAAAAATTGTATTTCACGCCCAGGTAGATGAGTGCTGGCTTGTCGGGATGATCCCGGGTAACTTTTTCGAATTGCTCGTAAATTGAACCCACGCTTATTTCCATANNCTTTCAATGAATTACAAGATTGCTTCGGTCGCTTCCCTGCCTACACTCCAAAATACGCCGCTTTGACCTCCGGGTTGTTCATCAATTCCTGTCCTGTCCCGAAGAGGACCAGGATCCCATTTTCGATGACATAGCCCCTATCAATAATGGGCAGAAGGGGTCTGGCGAATTGTTCCGTAATCAAAAGGGTTACACCTTCTCCTCGAATTTGCTTGATAGCCCTTCTCAGATCGCGCTGGAGAAGCGGAGAGAGTCCAAGAAGCGGTTCATCCATCAGGAGAAGGCGGGGTTTGGTCATCAATGTCATACCAATGGCAAGCATCTGTTGTTCGCCACCACTACAAAATCCAGCCTTTCTCTTTTTTATTTCCCTCAGGTGAAAAAAGACGGTGTAAACAAAATCAAAGGTTTTCTTTATCTCTGCATCTCTTCGGAGGTACGTAGCGATCTTCAGATTTTCCTCGATACTGCTATCAGGAAAGATCGGATGCCTTTCTCGACTTAAAACGATCCCTTTTTTAACCCTCTCGTTAGGTTCGGTGTTCGTTATGTCTTCACCTTCGAACCTCACCTCACCCAGCAGAGTAATTCTCTCGCCCCCTCTTCGATCTTCTTTCCTCTTGATATCAATCATCAAACCAGAGATCGTGTTCATCAAAGTCGTCTTGCCAGCGCTGTTTGAGCCAAGAACACCGACGATCTCACCCTTACGAACCTCCAGGCTGAGATCATTGAGTGCAAGGGAATTCTCAAAAAAGACCAGCAGATTCTTGACTTCAAGCATCCTCTTCCTCTTCTTCACTCCCAAGATAGGCGGCTTTTACGGCTTCGCTTTCCATCATCTCGCGGGGAGGTCCATCGGCAATTTTAGCTCCAAAATTGAGGGCAAGGACGCGATGAGCAATTCGAAAGAGTTCTTTTAATCGATGCTCAACCATAATGATACTAAGACCCTCCGCATTCAGTTTTTCGATGATGGGAAGAGTGCTTGCCACTTCTGACATGGACATTCCCGAGAAGAGCTCATCCAGAATGAGCAAATCGGGCCGGAGGGCTAAACAGCGTGCCAGCTCCAACCGTTTCAAGTAACCATGGGGAAGGCTGGAAGCTATTTTATAAGGGACAAAAGAGTCGCGTTCAAAGCCAACATCTTCGAGAAGATCAATGGCCACGTCATCCCGATCCCCGTATTTCCCTCCCCTCAATTTCTTAACCCGTGAGGAATACAAAGGGATGATGAGATTTTTGAAGGCAGACAACTGATAAAATGGCTTGACCATCTGGAAGGTTCGGGCAATCCCCGCTTCAGCTATCTTATAAGGCATTTTGCCCGTAATATTTTTCCCTCGGTAAATCACGCTTCCGGAGTCGGGTCTCACAAAACCCGTCAGCAAATTGACCAGCGTGGTTTTCCCGGAACCATTCGGACCGATGATTCCGAGAAGCTCTCCTTTGTCCAGAGAGAAACTTACTCTGACAATGGCCGCCACACCGCCAAAATTCTTAGATAGATTTTCTACGGCCAGAATCGTCCTATCCATAACTGTTTCTAACTTCTCTCTTCCCCTCTCCTACTCCCCTTCGAGACTGTATCGTAACTTTTATTTGTCTTTACGAGCGACCAAAGGGAGCGTGGCAATCTCTATATTTTCAATGAATGACAAGATTGCTTCGGTCGCTTCCTGCCTACCGGGAGGCAGGCACTCCCTCGCAATAACATGGCGACACCATCTCTTGAGGATGAGTTGGGTTTATCCAACATCCACCATTCTTTCGAACTGGTGATACTTTCTTCGTAAATAGTGAAAGATCCCTTCGGGTAGACCCACCACGCAGATAATCAGAATGGCGGAGTAGAAAACCACTCTCAATGTTCCAACGGCACGAAGGGATTCAGAAAGAGGTATGAGTATGAACGCCCCTATGGTCGGACCCGCAAAGGTCCCCACTCCGCCCAAAACCGCCGCCGTGAGAGGCAGGATTGAATAATCCATTGCAAAGGCAGCCATTCCCACAACCTGGTTGTAATGGGTCATGAAAGCGCCGGCAAATGCCCCTGCGATCCCGGCGATGAACACCGCTTGAGCCTTATACCAGTAGATATTGATCGCTCCGCTCATTACCGCCCGGTCATTATCTCGAATTCCTTGAAGGACCAGCCCATAATCCTCATTGATCAACCTGCGAAAACCGAAAAGACAGATGAGCAGTGCAAAAACAGGAACATAAAGTTCAACCCATATATTGGGAAAGGGGGAAAGAGCGCTCATTCCTTCTGTTCCACCCATAATCTTTGTCGTCTCGATTAATCTTGAAAGCAATAACGGAAAAGTTAAAGTGACAATAGCAAAGTACACCCCTCTTAATCTCAAAACGGGAAAAAGTAATAAAGTACTAAAAAGGGCGCCACCTATAGTGCCCAGGGGAATAGTGATGATAGGGGGAAGTTTAAAAGCATAATTTAAATAACCTGTAATATAAGCCCCTGCTCCAAAGAAAAGGGCTTGACCCAATGAAATTAATCCGACTGAGGCCATCAAATCCCAGCTCAAAGCGAGCAAGGCGATCATACAGGTGATCATCAAAACCTTTTCCCAGTATAGTCCAATCACTCCTTGCAACAGTGGAAGAATGAGCAAGACAAGGACTGGCAAAACCCTGGGGAACATCAGATAGAGTATTTCCCTATAAGATGAAAGGGCGAAGATGTCCTCACATCTCGCCTTAATCCCCCNNACGATAAACGATGAACAGTTCATAGTTCATTGTTGATTGTTCATGGTTCATGGTTCATTGTCCATTGTTCATTGTTCATTGTTATTTATCAGACTCTTTCCTCCAGTTCCTTAAACTTTCCAAACAAACCTGATGGTTTAATCGCAAGAACGATGACGATCGCTGCCAGGTAAACCACCATCATCCACTCCGGCTTAAAGTACGTACCGGTGATGATTTGAGCATACCCGAGGATAAGGCTTGCCACAAGAATTCCCGGAACGCTTTCAAGCCCTCCCACAATCCCAACTGCTATAGCCACCAGCAACACTTCATATCCTGTATTAATTGAGATGATACCGAGAGGTAGAATGACAATGGCAGCGACAGAAGCCATGGCTGACCCGAAGGCTAAGCTGAGGGCTGCCGTCCAATCCGACTTGATGCCCAGGGAGATTGCCGTCCGCTCATTCTGGGCAATCCCTCTGAAGGCCAAACCTATTCTTGTGTGATGGGTAAAGAAATAAAGAAAGAGAACCAACCCTAATCCAATTCCAACGATGAAAAGCCGCTGATAATCGAGAGGGACGCCAGCGATCATGATCATCCCTTTCTTCAAATAAGGAAGCGTAAACTCATAGGTCACAAATCCCATCCAGCGGAAAAGTTCCAGTATTCCAACCCCTAAAGCGAAGGTAGCAATGACCTCGGATAATGGTATCCCCCGCACTCTCAAAAGGATGACCCAATAAGTGACGAAACCGAGAAGTCCGACAATACCTATTGTCACAATAATCGCCAGAACAAGAGGAAAGTTAAGATAGTTGAGTAGCATCCAAACAACGAATCCACTGAAAATATAAAACCCTCCATAGGCGAAATTAGCCACGCCACTGATGCCGAAGGTGAGACTGAAACCAATGGCGATCAAGGCTAAAATAACACTATTCACCAAACCGTAAATAATGATGCTGGGTATCATTTTTTTTTAGACTCGTTCCCCTCCCCCTTTGGAGACTGTGCCGTAATTCCTATTCGTCTTTGCGAGCGACCGGAGGGAGCGTGGCAATCTCTATGTTTCCAATAAATGACGAGATTGCTTCGGTCGCTTCACTCCCTCGCAATGACATTGCGACACAGTCTGCAAGGGAGGGGAGGATTTTTTGTTGGTCATTTTAGTAATTTTTCATGACGGGTATGACACCCTCGAACCATGAAAACTACCAAGAACT
>DCUS01000036.1:0-1538 GCA_002327885.1 Syntrophaceae bacterium UBA2208 | reverse complement strand
AGAATGACATTACGACACAGTCTCCCAGGGGAAAGGGAGATAATAGGGTTATTTTCTAACTGATAAAACGGTCGATCTTTAGTCAAAAGATCGCCCCGAAAGTCTAATGTAGACCTTATTTCTTCATGGAAAGAGGAAGCTCAATCTTCCCCTCTGCAACGACCTCTGGGAAAACGACCACCCTGGTTCCGGGTTTCTTCCATTGAAACCCACAGCCCAGTGCTGTCTCTTTGGGATCAACTCCATATACGACTTGATGATCTTTACTAAATCTAATCCTTCCGACAACCCCCGTCATATCCGTCTTCTCAAGGGCACTCACAAGTGCATCAGGTTCGATAGTCTTGGCACGCTCAACCGCATCGGCAAAGATATAAACAGAGTCGTAGCTTGGCCCAGGGCCGTGACCCGAGAGTTTCTTTCTGGCTTCCTCCCCCCACCTTTTCCCAAAATTCTGATTAAAGGCTACGGACTTTGGCACGGCTTTTACAGGGACTGGACCAATTTCAAACTGCATGTTTACCATTCCCTCCACCTCTTTCTCAAACACATCCCAGGCATTTTCAGGGGCAACAGGGCTGATGAAACCGGTTAGGAGAGCCGGAACCTGCATCGTACGAGCTTGTTTCAGCAGAATTCCACTTTGAGGCATGTCAAAAAAGGTTGCAATTAACTGGGCTTTTTGGGCCCTGACTTTGATTAGGGATGGAGAAAAATCACTGGCACCCAATGCATAAGCATCATACCCTCCCACTTCCCAGCCATTTTCCTTGTACCATTTATCCAATCCTTTTCCAGTCGCTTGAGCCCATAACGTATCTTGTACAATAATATATGCCTTGTTGAAGCCAAACTGTTTTCTTATATACCCCATCACTCCTCCCATATACATGGCGAGGTAAGGAGAATTAAGGCAATTCCGAAAGCAGTATTTATACTTGTCATATTCATCTACGATCTTCTTCTGAAACAGAGGGGTCATGGCAATCGAGCAAATATAAGGAAGTTTATACTTAAGCATGAGATCCATGGATGCAAACAATACTTCCGAACGGAAATTGCCCAGTAAAATCGTATGGGGTTTCCTTTCCAGAATAAGTTTCTCCGTCGCCGTCAAAGCATCCTGGACTGGAATTCCAGGTTCATGTTCTCTTGTATCGATGGAAAAGGCTTTAAGTTGGTGCTTTGTATTGCCAACCTGAACGCCACCTTTTGCATTGATCTCCTCCACGGCCATCTGGATGGCCATCCATCCATCGCGCCCCTCAATAGAACCCAGGGCAGTTGGTACTCCAATTACAATTGGGTCACCAGGTTTCAGTTGGGCGTCTGAGTTAAGAGGAATACTCACCAAGAACGCTAAAACCAAAAAACCAAAAAATATTCCCTTTTTCATAACCCCATCCTCCTTTAAAATAATTTAGATGAATTGACCTTTAATATTGCAAAAATTGAATTCCCTGTCAATCCTTAAAGTTTGGGTCAATATGGGCTTACTGTCTTTTCCTCCTCCATTGAGGGTGGAGTATGCTAAGTTT
>DCUS01000229.1 GCA_002327885.1 Syntrophaceae bacterium UBA2208 | reverse complement strand
GCTGATCCTCATGGTCTGGGTTTCTCCTGCCTATGTCGCTGATAAATCCCCTTATAAGATCGGGGTGAATCTTGAGTTCACCGGCCCCTGGGCAGAGGTGACCAAGACCATGAGAAATGCCATGGTGTTGGAAATGGAGAGGATTAATAAGATGGGGGGCATTGACGGGCATCCCCTTGAACCGATATTCGAGGATAACGGCTTCGATCTTATGAGAGCCGCAGCCAATATGACCAAGTTTACCAAAGACAAAGAAATCATCGCTGTCGTAGGTCCTTTTGAGGATAATTTACAGGCGACAACACGGGTCATTGCCGAACGGGAGAAGATCACCAATATCATCATCTGCCCTTCCAATCCTATGGTGCGTGCCTTAAAGCAGAAGTGGGCCTTTAATATCGCCCAGAGTGACATCATTGTTTCTCAAAAGTTGGTAGACCTCTCTCTGGCCAAAAAATATAAGAAGGTTTTGGTATTCCCTGCGGCGATACCTCTGGCCAAGAGTTTAGCTGAGTATTACAAACGTTTTGGGGAAGAGAAAGGGATGAAAGTCATCATCTCTCAGGAAACCCATAAGCCGACAGATATCGACATGACTCCCCAGCTCATAAAGCTCAAACCTATCATCGAAAAGGAAAAGATAGATGCTTTCTACGCCTCTACCGCCGGTCCACCCGGGCCCATTATCTGTAAGAATTTACGGACCCTGGGAGTGAAGACTCCGATCCTGGGAACCCATGCCTTTGGATTCGGTTTTATTATCGCCCTGGGTGGAGAGGCGATGGAGGGGGTGGAGTTCGCCGCCGGAAAACCTGTGGTTCCTGGACAACTCGATGAGAATGATCCGGTGCGACCTGTTATCCTCGATTTCAGCAAGCGGTTCATGGAACGCTATGGCATGGGGATTGATCAAATCGCTGGTCATGCCCATGATGCCACCTGGCTCATTTATGATGCCTTGAAGCGGTGTCAGGGAAAGGTCACGCGGGCGACATTCAGAGATGCCCTTGAAAATACGAAAGGGCTAAAGAGTTGTCACGGAATTTATAACTACAGCCCTATGGACCACGATGGATTGAGCAAAAAGGATATGGTTTTTATTCGAATCGAAGAAGGAAAATTCAAGCGATTGAAGTTCCCCGGATTCGAATAAGAGTTGAGTTCAAGCAAAAAGAAAATAGGCTTAACAGGAGGGGGGGAGCAAATTATATGAAACCACCCCTTATTTTGTAATGTTTCATGACGACTATATCACCCCCCCCACCTTCATCCTCCCTCGGCAGGGGACCCGGCCGCCCCTCCCCCTTTTCAAAAATTCAGTTTTTTCATATTACGACACGGCCTCCACGGGGAAGGAAATTTTATTATTTTCTGAGTAATCCTTTTTGACATATCCCGATCCAATTGGTAAATTATAGTCAACGTCATAAATCAGTTGACCCACTTAAGAAGTCATTGCGAACAAAGTGAGACAATCTCATCGGTTTGACTTGCTGGCGGAGGCTTTGCAATGAGGCTTGGGACGAAACTGGCCCTATATCTTTCCCTGATCATTATGATTATCCTCTCAGGGTATGGCTATTTTCACATCGTGACTCGCCGGGATATCCTGATCAAAAAGATGAAGGTGGAAGTCCGAAGCATCGGCCGAACCCTTAAGGTTCCCCTTGAGAAGATATCCCTGCCGAGAGAGATGGAATACATTCAAGAGTTGATCGATACGGTTGAAGAATATGAGAAGACCTTAGGGGTTATCGTCTACCACCAGGGGAAAAATCTGACCTTTCACTCACGTTCTTTAGAAGAGGGAATTGAGCCATATTTAGTGTTGATCAAGACATCCATCAAAGAGGATTTCCCGCAGGAAGAATTCATGGTGTATAAAAAAGATCCTGTGTTCGTATATGTTTTCCCTCTCAAAGACAGAAATGGGAAGAACAGCGGTGGAGTCGCCATCCTCCAGTATACCTCTTTCATGGAACAGGAAGTTCAGGGGGCAGAATGGGGTATTTTTATCACCATCCTTATCCTGATTGGCGGGACCGTAGGATTCGTTCTGTATGGCACCCGGAAATGGATTTCAGAGCCTATTTCTCAATTGATGGGCGGAGTCAAAAATCTGGCCAAGGGAAATTTTGACACTCAGTTCGTGTTAAATAGAAAGGATGAAATCTCCGAACTGGCGCAGGCTTTTAATCAAATGGCTGTGGATTTGAGAAAAGCCCAGGAGCAGATTATTGAGGAAGCGGAAACTAAAATAGAGTTGGAGAGGACTCTCCGGCAATCCGAAAAATTGGCGACGATCGGTCAGTTGGCTTCAGGGTTGGCACACGAGATGGGAACCCCTCTCAACATCATCGGTGGAAGGGCTGAGTTGATAAAAAGAAAGATAAAGGATAAAGAAGGACAACAAAAAGATCTCGATATTATTGTCCAGCAAACCGAAAGAATCACAAAAATCATTCAACAGCTCCTCGGGTTTGTTAGAAAAAAGAAACCGGAGCAAAAATTTTTGGAAATGAACACCCTTTTAGAAACCACTCTCGATTTTCTCGACCACCAGATTCAAAAACAGGGGGTGAAAGTGGTGAAAGAAATGAGCGATCATCTTCCTCCTGTGATGGGTGATCCAGACCAGCTCCAACAAGTTTTTTTAAACCTTATTCTCAATGCGGTTCAGTCGATGCCGGAGGGAGGGGGGCTTCGCCTATCTTCCTCCTCCAGGTGGATTTCAAAGGGTGGCATCGAAGATGATCAACGAGAATATGTGGTGTTAAGTGTGGTGGATACGGGAATCGGGATGGAGGAAGAAGTAGTGGAGAATATTTTCAATCCATTTTTCACGACAAAGGAAGAGAAAGGGACCGGGCTTGGTTTGACCGTAAGCCAGGGCATCGTTCAGGACCATGAGGGGTGGATTGAGGTGGAAAGCAAGATAGGAAAAGGGTCTCAGTTTAGGGTTTATCTTCCGGCATCCGAAAGGAAGGCACAGGATGGGAATTAAAGACCACAAACTCTTAGTGGTGGATGATGATTTAGAGATGTGCGGGTTGCTCTCCGACGTTCTCAAAGGAGAGGATTTTTCTGTCTTGGCCATCCATAACAGTTTTGAGGCCTCCAAGATCCTCAAAAAAGAAGAGTTCGATGTCGTTATCACCGATTTAAAAATGAAAGGGTTAAAAGGTCTTGATCTGCTTGAGGAGGCAAAGCAGGTGGCTCCTCTGACACCTGTGATCATCATCACCGCCTTTGGGACGATTGAATCGGCCATCAAGGCGATGAAGATGGGGGCTTATGACTACATCACCAAACCTTTTCAAATGGATGAGCTCATCATCACCGTTAAAAAGGCTCTTGAAAATCGTCTCTTAAAAAAGGAAGTGATGCGGTTGAAAAAGGAGGTGGAGTCCCGGTATCACTTCCACCATCTCATTGGCAAAAGCCCCTCGATGCAGAAGATTTACGATCTTATCGAAAGGATCAGTGATACCTCCAGTAATGTTTTGATTACAGGAGAAAGCGGAACAGGAAAAGAGCTGGTGGCCAAGGCTATTCATTATAATGGAATCAGAAAGGAAGGACGATTCATCGCGGTCAATTGTGCAGCCATTCCAGAGACGCTCCTGGAAAGTGAGTTGTTTGGTTATAAAAAGGGAGCTTTTACCGATGCCAAAGCAGACAAGAGGGGGTTGGTTTTTGAAGCTAACGAGGGAACGCTCTTCATGGATGAAGTGACGGAGATGCCCCCTACCCTTCAGGCGAAGCTGCTCCGGGTGATCGAGGAGAAAGAGGTTCGTCCTCTGGGAGATACCCACTCTTATCCCATTGATGTGAGGATTATCTCTACATCGAATCGAGACATCAAATCGATGATCCAGGAAGGTCGGTTTCGTGAGGATCTTTACTACCGATTAAATGTGATCGACGTCCAATTACCGCCTCTTCGCGAGCGGAAGGAAGATCTCCCATTGCTGATCCAACATTTCGTCAACAAATTTAGCAATACATTTAAAAAAACCATATCGGAAGTTTCCGAGGAGTCCATTAAGCTTTTAATCAACTACTCATGGCCGGGAAATGTCAGAGAGGTGGAAAATGTGATTCAAAGAGCGATCACGTTATGCCAGCACGAGAGGATTCTTCCGGAGGATTTGCCCCAATTGATCGTCCGTGAAGAAAAGGGAGATTTATTAGAGAAGGCGTTTGACATGAAATATACCGTGGATCAATTAGAAAAAGAGTATATCAAAAAAGTGCTGGTTGAAGTCGGTGGGAATAAATCGAAGGCGGCTGAAGTCTTGGGTCTCGATCGAAAAACCCTTTACCGAAAACTCCAAGGAGATTAGATATGCCTTTTCATATAAATGCCAATTGCTCATAAGAGAGCAGGCACCTATTCTATCTCAATTGCCCCATTTTGCCACACACTGTCTCTTTTTTCCCCTAATTTCAAATTCTTTGAATTCCATAAAATCCCAGTTTATTGAAAATTAAGGGAATTTCCATTTACACCTTTGGTATTTTTTTTGCTACCCATAAATAATCGATAACAGCTTCTATGGATTTCCTGAAATTAGGGGATTAAAGGAGGCCGGGTCAGATTGCTTCACTTCCTACAGTTATAACGGGATGTGATTTTGCGGAAACCCTCTCTCTGACCTTCGGCCTCCTTTAATTTTTATCTGATGTTCATCCATTTCTAAAAATCATGAAAGAAGAATTTGGATAATTATGGAAGGAAACCCTTTTTACTTCTATACCTCATCCAACCTGGTTGAATTAACCGGAGAGAAGGCGGACACTCTGGAAGAGTTACTGGCATTGCTGAAACGGTGCAGTGGCTCGGCCATTTTTCATCATGTCTTTCAAAGTTTCCGCGAACGTCACTTTGCTATCGAAAAATATCATTCTGATTTTGCCCAGTGGATCTCAACTTCTCTCAATGAGGAAGCCCTGGCAGAAAAATTGGAGTCCTTAGAAATCAGAGATTTTATCTCCATCCGGTCTCTCAGGGAATTGACGATCAAGATCATTGAAGAATATGTCCGTCAATATCCGCAAAGTAAAATGCAAAAGGGGAAAACCCCTTTTTTCTTCTGCCAATCGGTGAGTGTGGTGATGCCCACAAAGCATATCGCATGGGGCCTCGAAGATTTTTATCAAATCATCGGGAAGATCGGAATTCGATCGATCCATTATCACTTAATTGAAGCAAGGCTTCGATTGGGAATCCATACCAATGATTTTTCTTACTGGTTCCGGGACAGTTTAAAAAAAGAAAAGCTGGCTCATCGGATCGAAGGCATTGATATTTATCTTCATACTCTGGAAGAGATCAGAAAGAAAATACTTCATCATGTTGAAGAGGAGATCCAATCTTAATGTCCTCCGTCCGCTTAATGGATTACGAGCCGATAGCCGGTCATCAGACGATGGAGGAACTCTATCTTTTAGCGGAGGGTTTGAAGGGGAGACGGGTGAAGATGGTCAATTCCACGGCGATCGGGGGCGGGGTGGCAGAGATTCTTCATCGGCTTGTCCCGTTATTAAACGAGCTGGGCATTCAAACTCAATGGGAAGTGATTAAAGGAGGAGAAGATTTTTTTGAAGTGACTAAAAAGATTCACAATGCTCTTCATGGGGAACAACTTTCCCTGACGCCCAGGATGAAAGAAATCTTCCTGGAGGTGAGCCGCGAAAATTTAAAGGAAACGGCTCTGGATCAGGATATTATTGTCATCCATGATCCTCAAGGTATCGTCTACATTGAGGCGAAAAACCGAACGGATGCGAAGTGGGTCTGGAGATGCCATATTGATATCTCCAACCCGGATGAGGAGGTGTGGAATTTTTTGAAAGGATATGTGGAACAGTTCGATTCCGCTCTGTTCTCCTCTCCCCGGTTTTCAAAAGGACTTCCCATTCCTCAATTTCTTTTTTTCCCCTCCATCGACCCTCTCTCCGATAAGAATCGGGAACTCGAGGAAGAATTCATTGAGCAGGTATTGGAGCAATTTCACATCCCTCGCGACAAACCCATGATCACACAGGTTTCCAGATTTGATCGCCTGAAAGACCCTGTCGGAGTCATTAAGGCTTACCGCATGGCGAAAAGGTATGTCGATTGTCGACTGGTTCTGGCGGGAGGGGCGGCGAGTGATGACCCGGAGGGTGAGGTCGTGCTTGATGAAGTGCGGGCGGAAGCAAAAGAGGACCCAGACGTTCATATTCTTTTACTTCCTCCGACCAGCTCTCTTGAAATTAATGCGCTTCAGAGGGCGTCGACCATTATTCTGCAAAAGTCAGTTCGAGAAGGATTTGGGTTAACCGTTACAGAGGCATTATGGAAGAAGAAGCCGGTCATTGGAAGTGCTGTCGGAGGAATCCCGGCTCAGATCATTCCTAACTTTACAGGGGTTCTGGTGTATTCCATTGAGGGAACAGCTTATCAAATTCGTTACCTCCTCAGCCATCCCGAAATTGCAAAAAAGCTGGGTGAGTATGGCTATGAATATGTCAGGGAGGAATTTCTGATCACCCGAAAATTAAGGCGTTATCTTCTGCTTTTTTATGTCCTCTTTCACCCGGGAAAGTCAATTATTAATCTTTGAATCAAATGAATATTGCTGAGGGAACCATTTACAGCTTCGAAAACTATTGCCCTATTTTGCCACAGGGTGTATCATTTTACCCTATTTTCACAACGTCTGATTCTTTTTCCAATTTTACACCCTATTGAAATAAGTAGAGTTTCCCATTTTTTTGTTGGCATTTCTTTTGCTCTTATAGCCAACAAAAGGATGGATTATCCAAATCATTTGAAACATAATGGAATACGTGGAAGGGGATTTTTAAATGAGATGGTATCAGATTGAAGAGGAAGAGGTATTCAAAAAACTTCAAACCTCAGAAGAAGGTCTGTCCGAATCCGAAGCAGAAACACGCCTTCAAAAATATGGTCCGAATAAGCTCCCTGAAGCAGAGGATATCGGCCGTCTCAAAATTCTTCTTCACCAGTTCACCAGCCCTCTCATCTACATCCTGATGGTGGCAGCGGTCGTAACCATCTTTCTCGGGGAATATATCGACACCGGAGTGATCGTGGCCGTTCTCATCCTGAATGCCGTTATCGGTTTTTTCCAGGAATATAAGGCGGAAACAAGCGTGCGGGCCCTGAAAAGTATGGTCGTCCCCAGGGCGAAAGTCATGAGGGAAGGCAAAGAGAAAGAAATTCCAAGCGAGAGACTCGTGCCAGGAGACATCGTCCTGCTGGCATCCGGAGGCAAGGTGCCTGCCGACCTCAGACTCTTCAAGGTCACCGAACTTAGGACCGAAGAAGCGGCCCTCACGGGCGAATCGGTCCCTGTCGAAAAGAAATCACGACCTATCCCTGAAGAAAATCTTACCCCGGGAGACCAGATTAATATCGCCTTTATGGGAACAGTGGTTGTGAATGGTAGGGCTAAGGGAATGGTTGTGGAGACAGGTTCAAAAACGGTTCTGGGACAGATTGCCCGGGAGGTGAAGGAGTTATCCGTTACGCAGACCCCCCTTCAGCAAAAAATCGTTAAGTTTGCCCATTTCATTGGTTTTCTTGTCCTGGGAAGCGTTGTGGCGATATCGGCTTCAGGACTCTTTCTCGGCATGACGATTTCAGAAATATTTAAGATCGCCGTGGCTGCCTCGGTGGCTGCGGTCCCTGAGGGGCTGCCCGTTGTCGTCACCATCACCATGGCAATAGGGATAAGCAGGATGGCTAAACGAAATGCCATCATCCGGAAGCTTCCTGCTGTTGAAACCCTCGGCAGCACCACCGTCATCTGCTCCGACAAAACGGGAACACTTACAAAGAATGAGATGACCGTGAAGGTCATTTACGATGGCCACCACTCCTATGAAGTGACGGGAAGCGGGTACGAACCGAAAGGTGAGATCCTCCATGAATGGGAGCCCTGCGATGCGGCTACCCTGGAGGGAATCTGTGGCGCCCTCCGAATAGGAATGCTCTGCAATGAATCAAACCTTTACGAGGAGAAAGGACAGTTTAAAGTCGACGGAGATCCCACAGAGGGGGCCCTCATCGTCTCGGCGATGAAGGCAGGCCTGATTTCTAAAGAAGAAAAAAATCGTTATCCCCAGCTATCCATTCTTCCCTTTGAATCTGATCGCGGTTTCATGGCGACACTTCACCGCTCCAATGGCAAAAAAGTTATTTTTGCGAAAGGCGCGCCCGAAAAGATCGTTGAGATGTGCTCGCAGACACCCGGAGGGGATCAACTCGATAAGGGAAAAGCGCTCGAGATGGCCGAACATTTTGCAAAGGACGGGATGAGAGTGCTCGCCATGGCCTATCAGGAGGTATCCCATGATCTCTCAGAACTTACTCATCAGGACGTGGAAGGAAATCTTATCTTCGCAGGGATGCAGGGAATGATCGATCCTCCCAGACCCGAGGCCATTGATGCGGTGAAAGGCTGCCATGACGCAGGCATTCGTGTTGCCATGATTACGGGAGATCATGGCATTACTGCTAACGCCATCGGAAAGACGATGGGAATCATCCAGACGGAATCCCAGGTTTTGACAGGCAAGGAACTGGAGACCATGAGCGATGAAGACCTCTTCGGAAGGGTGAAGGATGTCTCGGTTTATGCGAGAGTCTCACCGCAGCACAAGCTCAGGATCGTTCAACAGGTCATGAAGCGCGGCGAGGTGGTCGCTGTGACAGGAGATGGGGTGAATGATGCCCCGGCTCTCAAGGCTGCCCATATCGGAGTGGCGATGGGGAAAACGGGAACCGACGTAGCACGGGAAGCAGCGGACATGGTGATCACGGACGATAACTTTGCAAGCATCTTTCATGCAGTCGGAGAGGGCCGCGTGGTATTCGATAACATTAGAAAAGTAACCCTTTTCCTCATTCCAACGGGTTTCGCCGCTATTGTCTCCATTCTGATTGCCATGGCCTTTGATATCCCCATCCCCTATGTCGCTGCCCAGCTTCTCTGGATAAACCTTGTGACGAATGGTCTTCAAGATGTGGCGCTGGCCTTCGAGCCCGCTGAGAAAGACGTGATTAAAAAACCACCCCGAAACCCAAAAGAAGGAATCATGTCAAGATTGATGGTTGAAAGGAGTGTTCTGGTTGGGCTGATCATTTCTGCAGGCGTGATCTTCAATTTCGTTTCAGCCCTGGATGACGGAGGTTCTCTGGAACGGGCCAGGACCATCGCCGTCACCACGATGGTTCTGTTTCAGTTCTTCCAGGCATGGAATTCTCGTTCTGAACTTCAATCTATTTTTAAAATCAACCCCCTTAGCAATCCTTTTCTCTTTTACAGTATGGTGTTGGCTTTTCTTGCCCAGTTAGCGGTTGTTTATCTTCCCCCACTCCAGTGGGTCTTCAGAACAGAGCCCTTGGCAGGAACGGAGTGGTTACAAATTACACTTGTGGCACTGACCGTGGTCGTTGTGGTCGAAGTCGACAAAGCGATCCGGAGGCGCAGAAAGGAAGCTGTGAGCAGCATTCACAGGGAAGGGTGAGGGATTAGGAAAAATAAAAAGGAGGTTTTATGGATATTCAGGGTTACCTTCAAAAAGGAGTCAACTGGTTATTAACAAGCGGGGTACACATCATCTTCGTGTTGATTTTGACTGTGATCGCTTTAAGGGCGGCAAAAACTCTTTCTACCCGTCTTATTCCGGTGGTGGTGAGACAAAAAGAGGATCCTGAATTTCAGAAGCGGACCCAGACGCTCGGTTCCATTGTCCGGTATGTATTGATCATTGCCATCATCATTGTTGCAGCTATGACTATGCTCAAAGAACTTGGTGTGGAAATTGCCCCTGTCCTGGCTGCGGCTGGCATCGTGGGCCTGGCCGTGGGTTTTGGCGCCCAGAGTTTGGTCAAAGATGTGATCAGTGGGTTCTTTATCCTTTTGGAAGATCAAATCCGGGTGGGGGATGTGGTTCAAATCGCCAACAAAGGAGGGCTGGTTGAAAAAATAAATCTGAAGACGACCATTCTCCGGGACCTGGCAGGGAATGTCCACTATGTGCCAAACGGTCACATCGATGTGGTGACCAATATGACCAAGGACTTCTCGCGTTATGTCTTCGATATCGGGGTCGCCTATCGGGAGGACATAGACGAAGTCATCGAAGTCATCAAAGAAGTTGACGAGGAACTCCGGAAAGATCCCGATTATAAAGATGATATTATTGAGCCGATAGAAATATTGGGTCTGGATCAATTTGCGAATTCATCGATTATTATTAAGGCGCGAACCACCACGGTGCCGATCAAACAATGGCGGGTAGGCCGGGAATTCAATCGACGATTGAAAAAGAAATTTGATGAAAAGAATATTGAAATTCCGTTCCCCCATGTCACCCTTTATATGGGTCAGGATAAACAGGGCCAATCGCCACCCCTTCGTATCGTTAAGGAGGGCCAATGAAGGTTCTGGTCTTCAATTGTGGTAGCTCGACGTTAAAATTTAAGGTCATCGGGATAGATCAAGATACGCCTCCCGGTCTGGAACGACAACTGGCCCGCGGCATGATTGAAAGGATCGGCAGCAGTGCCCTATTGAAATTCGCTGATGAAGAGGGGCAACACCTGAAGGAGACGATCAGAATGACCGATCATGGGAGTGCAACACGTCAAGCCCTTGATTGGCTTAAGACTCTTGGGTATTTCGAAACCAATTGGATCGACGGGGTGGGGCATCGAGTCGTTCACGGCGGGCCTCACTTCCTGGAACCAACCCTCATCGATGATCGGGTGTTAGAGGCCATCGAAGCGATTAGCCAACTGGCTCTTTTGCATAATCATCCTTCGATTGAGGCAATCCGTGCAGCGAGGATAACACTTGGATCCAGGATTCCGATGGTAGCCGTTTTCGATACCACCTTTCATTCCGATATGCCTGAGCGGGCGTGCCGCTATCCCATCCCTCTCGAACTTGCCGAAAAGCATCATCTCTGGCGCTATGGATTTCATGGAATTGCTCATCACTATATGGTAGAGAGATATAGAGTCATGACTTCCACACCTGTGGAAAAGACAAAAATTATCACCCTCCAATTGGGTAGCGGCTGTTCCGCCACGGCAATTCATGGGGGACGTTCCATCGATACTTCCATGGGCCTCACCCCCCTTGAAGGCCTGATGATGGGGACAAGGTCCGGAGATGTTGATCCCCACCTGCCGGGGTTCTTGGCCCAGCGTGAAGGGATTAGCCTTGCCGAGGCAGAAGCCCTACTCAACAAAAAATCAGGACTTCTTGGGATATCGGGTCGCTCACAGGACATGCGGGAACTCTTGGAAGCAGAATCCAAGGGAGATGAGAGAGCGGCCCTGGCAGTGGAAATGTTCTGCTATCGGGTGAAAAAAAAGATTGGTGCGTATCTGGCTGCGCTTGGGGGTGCCGAAGCTGTCATCTTTGGCGGAGGCATTGGAGAGAATTCACCTGAAGTGAGAAGCCGAATCTGTAAGGAAATGGATTGGTGTGGAATGACCATGGATGAAAATCAAAATAATAACACGGTTGGAAAAGAAGGGAGAATCAGCCCGGACAATGCGAAAGTCAAAATTTACGTTATTCCTGTCGATGAGGCGGTAATCATCGCCCGGGATACGTTTCGTTTACTGCACCAAAATCACCTGAAAAGAAAGGACCAAATTTAATTATTATTCATAGATAGGAAGATAGGAGGGACAAATGTCTTATCGTGAAAACATTGATGATATCCGAAGTGAGGAGTGGGTAAATCTTTATCGCAAAAAGAGTCAAGAGGCGGACCGCTGGGCAAAGGGTTATGGCGCCATCCAACATAATCTGGATACGCAGGCACGGATCTTTACTATGGCGGAATCATTATCCACACGCGGGGTACGGGGAGATGGGGTGCCATTTTTTGATTTGCTTCATGCTTTAGATCAGGTCGCCAATACGGCGATGTGGCTGGTGGTTCATGAGACCTATGCCCGAAACGTCTATCTCGATGGTCGGGATCTTCTCCCCGAAGACTTCAAGCCTAATCCGGAGGGCCACACCGGTGGCGCCCTCAATATGGTCCCCGCCTACTCCGGATATATGGCCATCAACGCCATGACGGGTCTTACACGATCGTGGATCATGGGTCAGGGGCACTGTGTGGCGGCCATCGATACGGTCAATCTTTTGTTGAACAACATGACCCCGGCACACGCGAAGCGTTACTCTCTCACAGAGGAAGGGTTGACCTGTTATGTCCGCGATTTCTATTCCTATAAGTTAGGACCCGATGGGAAACAAGACTCTCCCCTGGGCAGTCATGTGAATGTCCATACCGCGGGCGGGATCGCTGAAGGCGGATATCTCGGCTTCACAGAACTTCAATATGTCCATATGCCATTGCATGGAGAAAGACTGGTTGTATTTCTCAGCGACGGGGCTTTTGAAGAACAGCGAGGAAGTGATTGGATACCACGATGGTGGAGAGCTGAAGACAGCGGTCTTGTGACTCCTATCATGATTAAAAATGGACGGCGGATCGATCAGAGAACGACTCTGTCCCAGCAGGGAGGAGCCGACTGGTTTGTCGATCACCTAAGGCTGAACGGTTTTGACCCGATTGTTTTTGATGGAAGAGATCCGGCCGCCTTTGTCTGGGCCATCTTTGAGATGGAGTCTCGGCTGGAGGCCGCCAGGGAGGCAGTTCGTCAAGGAAACGGCTACCCTGTCCCTCTACCCTACGGTATCGCCATTGCTCCAAAGGGAGCTGGGTTTTATGGAGAGGGAACCAATCTTGCACACAATCTTCCTCTGATGTCAAATCCCTATACCGACCCGGAGGCAGCCCGGCGATTCAATGAGGGTGCAAAACGGCTGTGGGTTCCCTTCGAGGAGCTAAAGAACGCCGTGATCAAATTCCAACAGCATATGGTTTCAAATCGGCTTCAGGAAAAGGACCATCCGCTGGCGCACCGTCAGGTACATTTAAAACAGATACCTTCTCCGGTTTCCCGATTGGTCTCCGGAAATCGAAAGGATCGCTCCACCTGGACGAGAACTTCTCCAATGGTTGCGGTGGACACCATGTTCCTTTCAATCGTTCAAGCGAATCCCCATCTTCGGCCCCGAGTTGGCAACCCCGATGAGATGCGCTCCAACCGATTAATCCAGGCACTGGAGTATTTGAAATTCCGAGTCACGGATCCGGAGCCTGGGATTCCAGAGGATACCCAGGGTGCTGTCATCACTGCTCTCAATGAAGAGGCAGTGGCCTCTGCGGCTCTGGCAAATAAGGGAGGGATCAACCTTTTTCACACCTATGAGGCTTTTGGCACAAAGATGCATGGCGTGGTCCGGCAGGAGATCATTTTTGCAGATCATTGTAATGAGGCGGGCCGCAACCAGGAATGGCTTTCTGTTCCTCTCATCCTTACCTCCCACGCCTGGGAAAATGCAAAAAATGAACGATCCCATCAAGACCCATCGATGGCGGAGGCGATGTTAGGTGAACCCTCAGATGTGTCACGGGTCTTGTTCGTCCCCGATTATAATACTGCTTCGGTGATTATGCATCATCTCTATCAGACGCATGGGCAGATCTGGACGCTGGTTGTGCCCAAGATGGACGTCACCCCCGATCTTTTTACGATTGAGGAGTCGAATCTCCTTCTTCAGCATGGCGCACTCCGGATGGACTGGTCCTGCCATCAAACGGAAAAACAGCGGGTGATTCTCACAGCGATCGGGGCCTATCAACTGGAAGAGGTGCTAAAAGCATCCGCCCGTTTAAGAGAGCGGGATATCTCTCACTCCGTTATCTACATGCAGGAACCCGGACGGTTCCGGACCCCACGAAGTGATCGTGAGTCGGCTTATGTGGCTTCGACCCAACTGCAAGCCGAACTCTATCCCACCGCTGTACCAGCCCGCATCTTTGTGACACACACACGACCGGAGATTCTGCTTGGAATCCTTCAACCCCTCCACACCGGGATATATCAGACAGGCGGCCTTGGATTTATTAACCATGGAGGGACGTTAAGTGTTCAAGGGATGTTATTTGTGAATCGATGTATCTGGGGCCATATTCTTCTGGAGGTCGCCCGCGTGTTGGGCATGCTCCAGGAGGAATTGTTGACCGCTGCGGAGCTTTCAGCATTGAGCGGAAAAGCCTCCCCTGAAGGGATACTGTTTTAATTCAGGTTTTCGGAGGAACAGCTTCATGAGACCTCTTCTTTACGGAATATTCTGGATTGGCATTTACCTTCTTATCATTATAGCACCTCTTCTCGTACTGCTGATCGGCCCTATTCCCCCCGGGCGTGGGTTCTGGAGGGAGTTTTCGGTCGGCTTGGGGTTCATGGGCCTGTCGATGATGGGATTACAGTTCTTCCTTACCGGCCGTTTCAAATACCTCACCTCGCCTTACGGGATCGATGTGGTCTACCATTTTCATCGTCAGATCTCAACCATAGCCTTTGCTCTCATTCTCCTTCATCCCCTGATCCTCTTTATTTCATCCCCTGTAACTCTTACCCTGTTGAATCCAATCTCTTCGCCCTGGTGGATGGGAGGAGGAGCAGGGGCTCTGGTGGTTCTGGCCATCTTAATTCTGACCTCCATCAAGCGGAAGGAATGGAACATCTGCTATGAGTCATGGCGTCTCACCCATGCTCTTCTCTCCATTGTTGTGGTGGGGCTTTCGCTGATCCACATCGAAGGGGTTGGATACTATGTTCAAGGACCTTTGAAGCGGTGGTTCTGGATTGGCTTGGTGACCACATGGATTCTCTCTCTGGTATATGTCCGCGTCATCAAACCCATATGGATGCTCAAACGACCCTATACAATTGAGGAGATCATCGGTGAAAGAGGAAAGACATGGACATTGGTCCTTCGGCCCGAAGGACATCCGGGCATATCCTTCAAACCCGGGCAATTCGCATGGCTCAAGGTTGGAAAATCTCCCTTTGCGATCAGGGAACATCCTTTCTCCTTCTCTTCCAGTGCCATGAAGTCGGAGAAGATAGAGATATCCATCAAAGAATTGGGAGACTTTACATCAACAATCGGTGAGGTTCCCCGTGAGACGCGAGCCTACCTCGACGGCCCCTATGGAACGTTTACCGTTGACCGCCACACAGCACCCGGGTATGTCTTTATCGTCGGAGGTGTCGGCATTTCTCCAATTGTCAGCATCCTGCGAACCCTCGCAGATCGCCATGAAAAGCGGCCTCTCCTATTGTTTTATAGTAGCAAAACGTGGGAGGAGGTGACGTTCAGGGAGGAGTTAGAGAATCTTACCCAACGGTTGAATCTGCGGGTCATTCATACCCTCACCAACCCCCCGGAAGACTGGAAGGGGGAGCGCGGTCGCATCGACGCGGAAATGATGGCTCGCTACCTTCCAGAGAATCGGGTGGACTGTGAATACTTCATCTGCGGACCCGACCCGATGCAGATGGCAGTGAAAGAGGCGTTGCAAAAGTTAGGATTGCCTCTCGAAAAAGTTCAATCCGAGAGTTTCAACTTTATTTGACGTTCGTTATCATGAGGGGTGACGATGAGACAGATGTATTCCATCCAGTTAGCAATGATGACAGGGCTTCTGATCATTCTGGTGGCAGGAGCCTTTGCCTTGATCCAATCCCCGGAGATGCTGGAATCTCCAAGAATGGAAGCCATGGTGGTCGCTCAGAAGATCCCCCATCCCATCCAGGGACACGAGAATTGCGAGAGTTGCCATGGGCTTAAAGGCATGAAGCCTTATCCGATTAAACACCTCGGCTGGAAAAATGAGAGCTGTACGAAGTGCCATCGGTGAATTTCCCATCAGCCTTCGGTCATGATACTGGTAAGTGTTGGAAGAGAGAGATCAGGTTCTAAAATAATCCTGGCAGGGGATATCGGAGGAACCAAGACCCGACTGGGACTTTATCATGTAACCGATGATCATCGCCACCGCCTGATGCATGGGAAAACCTTTCCAAGCAAGAAGTACAGGGGATTGGAAATGATCCTTCAAGAGTTCATTGGAGGGGGGAAGAATATCGATTCTTTCTGCCTTGGGGTAGCCGGTCCTATCATAAAGGGAAGGGTGAAACTCACGAATCTCCCATGGGTGATCGATACAAAAACCCTATTCAAAGAACTCAAGGTGAAGAAGGTAGTGATGATCAATGATTTGGTCGCCAATGCCTATGGCATTTCGATGTTGAGAAAGAGTGACTTTGTGACTCTCAACATTGGTAAAGAAAGAAAGGGAAACGCCGCTCTCGTATCGGCAGAGACAGGACTTGGAGAGGCAATACTTTTCCGGAATGGAAAGAAATACCTTCCCTCTCCCTCTGAGGGCGGACATGTGGAGTTCGGTCCGAGAAACAAATTCGAGATAGAATTGCTCCAATATCTTTTAAAACGTTTCAATCATGTCAGTTATGAACGGGTGGTTTCAGGGGAAGGTCTTTTCCATATCTATCAATATCTGAGGGATTCTAAAAGATTCGGCAGCGAACCGAAGTGGCTCATCAAGAGAATGGAGCAGCAGGATCCTGTTGCTGTGATCTCTCAAGCCGCCGGTGATCAGAAAAACAGGCTATGCATGGCCGCTCTCGACATGTTTTCTTCCATTTATGGTGCAGAAGCTCGGACACGAGCCAGCGATGCAGGTGTCACAGAACGATGTGAGTTTGAGTGTTCCGATCTCCGTGATCTCTTGTCAATGACGGGGAGGTTTGACCTCGTTCTCTACATAGGACTCGGCCGTTTGCTGGGTCCTCTCGATGAAACCGTTGCGCGGCTGCGTACCCTGGTTCGCAGGGGAGGGTTTCTCGTGATGGACGATNNCCGGAACAGGCCTTCGTTTCGGTGCGAAAGGATACCATTCATCCCCAGGGTTAACAGCCTTGGGTTTTCTGGCATAACTTATGGTGAAGCTCCCTGGCTTGAAGAGCGGGGCATGTGCCGGTCACTGAATTTCTGATCGTCAGCGAACGGTTGGAGCCAGAGGGTACAGATGAAAGGAGCGGACCAATGATGCGGGAGAAATGGTCCTCCAGTTTAGGTTTCATTCTTGCCAGTATAGGCTCTGCGGTAGGCTTGGGTAATATCTGGCGATTCCCTTATATCGTGGGTCTCAACGGAGGTGGAGCATTTCTAATCCCCTACCTTATCGCCGTGTTCCTGTGTGGCCTGCCTCTGATGGTGCTCGAGTTTGCCATGGGGCGGAATTCTAAAAACTCGGTGGTAGCAACCTTAAGCACCATCAGGAAAAGATTCAGATTCGCGGGCTTCTTTCTTGTTTTTGTAATGGGGATGATATTAAGCTATTATCTTGTCATAACCAGTTGGGTGCTTGCGTACTCCCTCTTTTTCATCTCAGGGGTGACGATTTCTTTTTCTGCGTTCACAGGGTCCTATTATCCCCTCCTATTCTTCTTGATATCAGGGATAATGTCTTTTGTTGTGGTAAGAGCAGGGGTTAGGAGGGGTATTGAAAAGCTTTCAAAGTTCCTTGTCCCTGTCTTGTTCGGAATGCTGTGTATACTGGTGGTTTTTTCCCTTTCGTTGCCAGGGGCAATGCGTGGGATAGAATTCTATCTCACTCCCGACTTCTCAAAACTGTTCAATCCCTTTGTTTGGACAGCAGCATTCGGGCAGGCCTTTTTCTCCCTGAGTGTGGGCGTAGGGATTATGCTCACCTATGGCAGCTACATGGGGGAGGAGAGAATCGTTAAAAACGCGGCTATCATTACGGTCGCCGATTTGCTGGTTGCGATTCTGAGTGGACTTGTGATATTTCCCATCGTCTTTTCCTTCGGGCTTGATCCGGCAGCGGGAGTGAAGCTTGCCTTTGTTACCTTGCCTCCAATTTTTCAACAAATGAGTTTTGGGAGTTTTTGGGGCGCTGTGTTCTTTTTACTTCTTTTCCTTGCGGCCCTGACGTCCTCAATCTCTATGTTGGAGGTTCCTGTGGCTACCCTGATTGATTCCTACGGCTTTAAAAGAAAAAATGCCACGATGATCGTTTCCCTCATCGTCATACTGATCGGATTGCCCTCGGCTTTGAGTTACACCACCCTCCAATTGGAACTTTTTGGAAGGCCTCTTCTCGATCTCAAAGACTTTGCCTTTGGAACGGTGGGCATCATTGCGTCTGGGTTGGTATTGAGCATTATCGCAGGGTGGTTTCTTGATCCAGGGATCATATTCAAAGAGATCAAAGGAGGCAGAAGAATACAGAAATTGTTCCTGATCATCATACGATTTTTCATACCCCTTATACTTTTCATTAACCTGATAGCGAGGGTAATTAAACCTGACTAATACAAACGCGTTTGACGCTTTGGAAATGCAAAGGGTGGAGGGTTACTGCCTACGACGTCACTGATATGGATAGGGATTGCACTCCATATCTCCCAATCAGCGATGCTATCCGGTCTCAATCTGGCATTTTTTACGATTCAAGCGAAAATCTATCCGAGGCACCGGTAGGCCGTCCACGCTACATGTGGGTCATGTAGAGTTTTTCGTAAGTCTCTTCCAATTTCGTTAAATGGGCCATCTCCTGCAGGCTGAGCTTGGAAAACAGTTCTCCCATCGGAGCCCCCTTGCAATGGTTAGCCATCTGCTGGTAGAAGTCGACCGACCGTTTCTCCTCATGGATCGCATAAATCATCGCATCCTGGGCTGTGGAATTCTCACTGAGGGGCTTTTCTTCCAGGATAGTGGTCAACTCCATGGAAGGGCCCGTCGGTTCCTCCGGATCAAGATGAGCGAGCGTCTCTCCCAGGAGCGCCTTTTCAAGAGTATCTCTGTGCTCCAGTTCCTCCTTGGCCAGCTCTTTTAAAAGCGCCCTCGCATGCGGGTCTTCAACCTTCTTCATTGCCTCCCGGTAAACCTTCACACTTTGTTTTTCCTCTTCAATCGCTTTTTCGAGTGCACCCTCAAGGGTATAGCAGGCAGGTTCCATTTTCTTCCTCCTCGTTTATGATAGGGGTGAGTAAACCCCGTTAGAAATCTCCGGTCATTGCGACCCGAAACCAATCGGGCCATCAAACCCCGCTGAACAGCTGCAACACATTATTTCTAACGGGGTAAATATAGCATATTTCATTTAAAAATGGAAAAATCTTTGACCTTTTTGCCACCCCGCCCTGCAGGCAACCCCTAAATGACTATTCAGCAGTTGGGATAAACTCTTTTAAAATAGTGGTAGTCTGCCACGGTTGGGACAATCTGCCACAACTCTGCTGTTCCAACATTCCTGATAACCCCTCTTAACATCTTATTATTACTATTAAATATCCATATTTTTGTATCTGGTATCTTTATTGCTTAAAGATCTTTAATGAAGTGTTTTCGATATCGAAATAAGATGTTCTTTTTCTCTGATGAGGCTTTTCCACTTTAGGAGTTCACAAACGAAATCAAAAAAAGGAGGAAGAGATGAAAACAAAAAATATTGTTGTTTTAGTCGTGGCCATGCTATTCATTATCGGGTGTGCTGGTCTTCCAAAGA
>DCUS01000116.1 GCA_002327885.1 Syntrophaceae bacterium UBA2208 | reverse complement strand
GCAGCTATTTTTGCCGATGATGGCGAAAAATTTGGGATCTGGCCTTATACCTACCATTCGGTTTACGAAGAGGGTTGGTTGGAACGTTTCTTCCAATTGATCGGGGATCATTTGGATTGGATCGAGCCCATGCCTCTTGGGACTTATGCCATGCGCAAAGAGCCTCTCGGGAGGATCTATCTTTCCTGCTCCTCCTATATGGAGATGGATGAATGGAGCCTTCCCACCGAGGCCATGGTGGAATACGGAAAAGTCCTTGAGAGGCTGAAGGAGTCGCCCGAGGGAGAACGGATCAGAAGATTTTTAAAAGGCGGGTTCTGGAGAAACTTTTTTACAAAATATCCTGAATCGAATGATCTCCATAAAAGAGTCCTCCATCTTCGAGAGAAGATCGGGGATGAAAAAGGAAGATCCGCCCTCAAAAGTCAGGATCCGATTCTGTATCTCCACCGAGCCCAGTGTAACGACGCCTACTGGCATGGAGTGTTTGGAGGACTTTATCTCCCTCATTTACGCCATGCACTTTATGAAAACTTTATTAAGGCAGAAGCTCTTTATGATCAAAGGTCACATCAGGAGAAAGAATGGATTGAGCTGGAAAGATTGGATTTCAATGGGGATGGAGATGAGGAATTGATTCTAAAGAACCCTGAGACGGTTCTCCTTTTTAGCAACCGGGGCGGGAGTCTTCTGGAAATGGATGATCGGACAAAGGCTTTTAATATCCTTGGGACCCTGACCCGAAGAAAAGAGGGTTATCATCAAAAAATATTAGAAGCCCGGGAACAGGCAATCGGAGAGGAGTCATCTCAGGTTAAAACAAAGACCATCCACGAGATATATGACTCAAAGGAGGAGGGTTTAGATCAATATCTCCTTTTCGATGGATATCGAAAAGTCTCTTTCCTGGATCATTTTATTGCTGAACCGATGGACTTTGAATCATTTCGAAGAAGCCAATATCAGGAGGAAGGAAATTTTATTAACGAACCGTATGAGATGGAGGCGGGAAGAAAAGGAAGGGGTCAGGAAATTCTTTTTTCTCGCTCAGGAACCCTCTGTAAGAATGGAGGAGGAGATCCGATTAAAATAGAAAAACGTTTTTCCGTTTTAACCCGCCAAGCAGCTGTTAAAGCGGATTATCAAATTAATTATTCAGGAGAAAGGCGAAGAACAAACTTCGGCATTGAACTCAATATCAACCTTTTAGCGGGAGATGCGCCGGACCGGTATTATCATATTCCTGGACGCAAGCTTGAAGATCGAAGATTGGCCAGCCTGGGAACTACGGATGAAATGACCGAAGTCCAATTGCTTGATGAATGGAACAGGATGAAGGTGGTTTTGAAAATGGACAAGAGATGCAATCTCTGGCGGTTTCCCATTGAGACCGTATCGCTTTCAGAGAGCGGGTTTGAGAAGATTTATCAAGGCTCTTGCCTGCTTCTCTATTGGCCGCTGGATTTTGAGCCTGGAGGAAAATTTGAAGTCACCATCGAGTTGGGGATTCAACCTCTGTAAAGTTGATGCTATTTTTCATGTCGATTGATTACGCTATGCGCTTTGCTATCTTTAATTGGGATGGGGAGGAGACCATATGGAGAAGAAAGAAAAGCCTTTAGAGAAAATGACCGCCAAAGAGCTGAGGGAGATGGGCCTATCACTGCCCGGGATCCATGGTGTCCACGCAATGAAAAAAGAGGAGTTGCTTGTTGCCATTCGTGCCGCCAAAGGCATTCCGGAACCCGAGGCCAAAAAAGAGAAGCACACGATTGGAAAGAAGGAGAAAATTGTTTTAACCGTGGCCCAGTTGAAACAGAAGGTGAAGGAGTTGAGGGCCAAAAGAGAGGAACTCCTCCAGCAGAGAAATTTGAAGAGTGCTGAGATTTTGAGAAAAAGGATCGGCCGATTGAAAAAGAAGACGCGACGAGCCGCCTAACCCAGGAGCATAGCGCATGGGGCATAGGGCATAGTGTTCTAACTCTATGCGCTTTGCTCTATGCTCTTTGCGAGCCTTAAAGAACCATGCCCAAAGTATCTGTCATTATTCCCACCTATAACCGTCTTCCCATGTTGAAAGAGGCGGTCGATTCAGTCCTCACCCAAGATTTTGAAGATTTGGAGTTGATTGTTGTGGATGACGGTTCCACCGATGGAACCGCAGAGGAGATGAAGAAATATGGAGGGCGGGTTAAACTGATTGAACACACTGAGAATAGGGGTGTGAGTGCGGCCAGAAATAAAGGGATCCTTCACGCCAAGGGAAAGTATATCGCTTTCCTGGATTCGGACGATTTATGGGTGAAAGGAAAATTAAAAATAGAGGTTGCCTTTTTGGACGATAACCCGCACTACCCTCTTTGCTATACCGATGAGATCTGGATTCGGAAAGGGAAGAGGGTCAACCCCATGCTCAAGCATGCCAAATATTCCGGTTGGATCTTTGAAAAATGCCTTCCCCTCTGTATCGTCAGCCCCTCCTCCGTGATGATGAGGAAGACGCTTTTTTCAAAGGTTGGCCTTTTTGACGAAGCCCTTCCGGTGTGTGAGGACTATGACTTCTGGCTCAGGGTCTCTTCGCGTTTTCCCATCTTTTTTATTCACCGGAAACTGATTGTCAAACGGGGAGGGCATCCCGACCAACTCTCGCAGAGGTCATGGGGAAACGACCGCTACCGGGTGGTGGCGCTGGAAAAGCTTCTATCGGAGCCCGATATCGGAGCCGACGAGAGGGAGATGATTCTTAAGCAGATGAAGGAGAAATGTCAAGTCCTGTACAAAGGTTTTTTAAAAAGAGGAAACGAGATGGAGGGAAGGCGCTATCAGGAAATCATGAGGAGATATGGAATCGAAATATGAAATAACCAATGACCAATGTTCAATGGGCAATGGTCATTGATCAGGTTGAGAATCCATTTTAGGATGTCGAAATGAAAATGATTCAAAATATTCCTTTACGGCAGATTGATTTATCGGATGAGACGTTTTCCGTGAATTATTTCCCCGATCTTCATCGGCTTCGATCTTCGATTGAACAGATCGGGATGACTCAGCCTGTGCTTTTGAGGAAGAAGTTGGATGGATACCAGATTATCTGTGGGTTCAGAAGAATTTCAGTGATGAAGGAGTTAGGGGAATCGGAGATTGAATCAAGGGTGTTTGAGGAAAAAGAGATGGAGGAGTTCCGTTTATTTTCCCTTTCTCTCCAGGAAAATCTGACTACCCGGGGATTCAATATCGTTGAAGAGGCCATTGCTCTGAAAAAACTGATTCATGCCTTCCAAATCCCTCCTGACACGGTGATCCACACCTTCCTTCCCCTCTTTTCATTAGAGACCAATGAAAAGATTTTAAATACCTATCTTTCCCTCGCCCAGATGGAGGATGAAGTTAAGACCTATGTATTAAAGGAGGGGGTTTCCCGTTCCAACATAAGAAGACTATCCACACTGGCTTCTGAAGATCGGATAGCTGTCCTCTCTCTGATCTCCCCATTAAAATTGGGTGAGAATCGTTTGAGGGAGGCCCTCACTCTTTTAGAAGAAATCTCGCGCAGAGATCATTGCTCCGCCAGGGAAATTGTGAGACGCCCTGAAATTCAGGCCATCCTTTCCCGGAAGGAACTTAATCCGCCTCAGAAAGCGGAACGGGTAAAAAAGACACTCACCGATCTCCGTTATCCAAGGTTGCATCAATTGGAAGAAGCGTTCGAGGAAAAGAAGAGAAATTTTAATTTGCCCTCCCGCTTATCGCTTCATCATCAGTCTTTTTTTGAGGGAAAGGGGTTGAAGGTTGAATTTCAATTTGAGACGATGGAGGAGTATCGGGCCATCCTTTCTTGCCTATCTCAACTGATGAATAAGGAAGAGTTTAAGGAGATGATTCAGAGTTTTTGAAAATGCCAAATTTCAAAGTTCAAATGCCAAATGAAATCCTAATGTCAAACCTTGGCGTTCAAAAAACTATGATTTCGGATTCAAGATTGGAGTTTTTGAAATTTTCTATTTGATCATTTGGAATTGATTTGAACGTTGGGTTTTGACATTTATGGTTGTTATTGATGTTGCCTCTTCAGATTGAAAAAATCTACCTCGATGAAAAGGCCGAAAGAGATTCGGTCGCGCAAACCATTTTGAAGGCCTTGCCCGATATTCCTGTCGAAATGGTTCAGGATAAAAGGGCTTTGATAAGGCGTTTTTCTTCTTTGCCCGACCCGATCGGAACCGGGAAAAAGCGCCTCTTCATTACCCATTTTTATGGCAGACGTTTGAAGCCCTGCCCCGGAACTTCCAATCATATTTGCTGCGGGTATTATGTGATCAATGCCATCACGAATTGCCCGCTGGATTGCTCCTACTGCGTCCTCCAGGGATACCTGAACAATCCGTTTCTCACCCTTTACACCAACTGGGATGACCTTTTTCAGGAGGTCGAGGCATTCCTTTCGACCGATCGTCAGTCCCTTCTCCGTTTGGGAACCGGAGAGCTCTCGGACAGTTTAGCTTTAGAATCCATCATCCCGTTGTCCCAGGCGCTCATGCCATTTTTCACGGAAAGACATCACGCCATTCTGGAGCTGAAGACGAAGTCTGCAAATGTCAATTCCCTTCTTCATTTAAATCATCGAGGGAAAACAGTCGTCTCGTGGTCGCTTAACCCTCCCCAAATCATTGAAGGGGAGGAGAAAGGGACGGCTCCATTAAAAGAACGGATTGATGCAGCGAGGAAATGTCAGGAGAAGGGTTATCCGTTGGGGTTTCATTTTGACCCTCTCATTTACCATGAAGATTGGGAAAAGGGGTACCCGGAGACGATCCTTCAACTTTTTAAGGAAATCGATCCCGGAGGGGTGGTCTGGATCAGTCTGGGGGGATTTCGTTATCCGCCCAAACTCAAGCCCATTGCAGAGGAGCGTTTTCCTAAAACCAAGGTGTTTCTGGGAGAATTATTTCCAGGGAAGGATTCAAAATTCCGCTATTTAAAGGAAATTCGGGTGGAGATGTATCAAAAGATGGTGGGGTGGTTGAGAGAGGTGGACCCGGATCTTTTTATTTACCTGTGTATGGAGAGCAAGGAGGTTTGGGAAAGGGTTTTTGGCTGGGCCCCTGAGAACAGCAGGCATTTGAATCGGATGTTTGAGAAGAGGTTGAAGGAATTCTCAGACCGATGAGAGAAAGAAAACGAACCCGATTAAAAAACTACGATTACTCAGAGAGTGGATATTATTTTATAACCATTTGCACCCAAAACAGGGAGGAATGGTTTTCGTTTTCGATGGCAGAGGTCGTTCTATGACCATGTAATACGCAATGAGAATGAGTTATCCAGGATCAGAGAATATATCCAAAACAATCCTTTGAAATGGGATTTGGATAGGGAAAATCTATCATCTGACAACTTTGACTTGGAGCACGACCGTTATTGGAAAGAAATATATGGTTCAGAGTAAGCGCGGTGTATACTTGCATGCCAGAGTGCGGCATTTCGGCGCACAGACATGAATGACCCATACAAAACCTGGAGGTGAAACAATGAAACTTAAAGGCAAGGTTGCATTGATCACGGGTTCTACCCGGGGGATTGGAAAAGAATTTGCTCTGGGATTTGCAAGAGAAGGGGCGGATGTCATCATCCATGGACGAAATCTGGAAAAGGCAAAGGCGGTGGCTGATGAGGTGAAAANNTGACGAGAATGGTGGAGGAAGCCGTCAACACATTTGGAAGAATCGATATTCTTGTCAATAATGCGGGAGTTAATCCTTTCATCCTGGAGGCGGAGAAGATCAAAGAGGAGGGCTGGGATCAGGTGATCGATGTCAACTTAAAAGGGGTTTTTCTTTGCTGCCAGGCAGCAGGCAAGAAGATGATTGAGCAGGGGGGAGGAAAGATCATCAATATTTCCTCTGCGGCAGGCTTTCTCGGAGAGCAAGGGTTTCTTCCTTACTCTGTCAGCAAAGCCGGAGTGATGATGTTGACCCGAGTCCTGGCCTATGAGTGGAGCAAGCACCATGTTATTGTCAATGCCATCGCCCCTGGATTGATTGCAGGAGGGATGAATACCCCGATTCTCAATAAAGAGATTCTGGTCTCCGGTTTGACGCAGCAAGTCCCTTTAAAAAGACTCGGAAAACCTGAGGAGATTGTGAAGATTGCCTTATTTTTGGCTTCCGAAGAGTCCAGCTACATTAATGGGACGACCATTGTTGCGGATGGAGGGATGACAGGGTATCACCCGGTTGGATTTCTCGATTTGGTTTCTGGAATGATGAAGAAAAAATCCTCAACTCCTTGAATCTAACTAAATTTATTTGGGACTTGACAAGTAATATTGAGTTTGAGAATATAAGGCATCTTCTAAAATAGAGATTTTCGTCATTAGGAGGCGATACGAGGATAAGGTCATTCATTACATTCAATAGTGAGGAGGCAGAGAAAGATGAAAAAATCGGCATTATTGACGTTGTTTTTAATCACTTCATTGGTTTTATGCATTTCCAATGCGAATGCCCAGCGGGCGATCAAAGTAGGGATTCTTGACCCCTACACTGGACCAGCGGCGGTTTTTGCCAACGATGCCCTGAACAGCTTTAAATTGGAATTAAATGAGATTAACAAGAAGGGCGTCTTAGGGACAAAGATAGAATTTACTACCCGTGACACTAAATTTAAGGTGGATGTTGCCCTGAGTGCAGCCAAAGAGCTGGTCATGATGGAGAAAGTGGATTTGCTGGTAGGAACAATCAATAGCGCTGTTTCTTTGGCCGTATCCGACTATGCAAAAGCCGAGAAGATACCCTTTATTGTTTGGATTTCGAAGAGCGAGAAGATCACCGGGGAGAAAGGGCATCGATACGTTTTTTCGACGGCTGAAAACACCTATATGGCTGGAAAAGCCGGAGGAGTGGCTTTGAGCAAGAAACCCTTTACTAAATATTGGATTGCAGGGGATGATTATGAATATGGCCATGCCATTGCAGATGGGATTTGGCGAAATCTGAAGATACAAAAGCCTAAGGCGGAGCTGATAGGGCAGTCATGGTGGAAAGTGGGTGAGCCTGATCTTGTCCCGTATTTAACTTCTATCCTGGCGGCAAAACCCGATGCAGTGATCATATGCGGAGGAGGAGCGACCATGACCAATTCCCTCAAGGCATGCAAAGCAACCGGGTTTCACGAAAAGGTTCCGGTTTATATGCACACAGCCACAGACCATGCCGTTCTCAAACCCTTAGGCAAGGAAGCCCCTGAAGGAATAATGGGAACGATGGACTACCATTTTTATCATCCCAATACTCCGGCCAACAAGGCTTTTGTCAAGGCTTTTCAGGATGCCTATGGAGGGCCTCCCGGATTTCCGGCTTTCCACGCTTATATTACCGCCCATTTAATTGCCAAATCATTTATCAAGGCAGGCGCCATTGATAAAGAGAAGTTTATCAATGCGATGGAAGGGATGAAGGTCGACAGCCCCGCAGGCGAGGTAGAAATGCGAGCGTGTGATCATCAAACGGTACTGCCGATGTTCTTAGGTGTCACCAAGAAGATCCCCCAATATGAATTCCTCATTTCTTCTGACATCGTCACTTTTAGCGGTAAAGATATTATGCCAACCTGTGAAGAGATCAAGAAAGTTCGTGGAGGATCATAATTTTCAAAATGGAACAGGGGTTTTGAATCTTGCCCCTGTTCCCCTATCCATACCCGTCGAGGAAGGAGGTAGAAAAAATGGAACGAGTCGTTCGTATGAGAAGTTTCGTATTGTTCACGGTCATTTTAGCCTTAATGTTTTTGGTCCATCCCGTCGATGTCAAAGCCCAGGGGCCGATTAAAATAGGGATTATCGACACCTATTCCGGACCAGCCACCACATTCACTTACGATGTGCGAGATGCTTTCAAATTAGCCATCGATGAAGTGAATGCGAAAGGAGGGATTCTGAAAAGAAAGATCGAATTTACCACCCGGGATGACAAGTTCAAGGTGGACATTTGCTTAAGTATGGCCAAAGAACTCATCATGATGGAGAAAGTGGATATCCTGATGGGGACCATTAACAGCGCTGGCACCCTGGCGGTCTCCGAATATTGCAAAACGGAAAAGATACCTTTCCTGGTCACTTTTTCTAAGAGCGAGAAGATCACAGGAGAAAAAGGGCATCGCTATGTGTTCTCCATTACTGAGAATACAGCGATGATCGGTAAAGCAGCAGCCGCTGGTTTGGCGAAGACACCCTATGTGAAATATTGGATTGCAGGGGACGATTATGAGTATGGCCATGCCCTTGCAGATGGCGTCTGGAACAATCTTAAGAAGCTAAAACCCGGAGTAGAGCTCATCGGTCAATCCTGGTGGAAAGTCGGAGAGCCGGAGTTGACCCCATACCTCACGGCAATTACCGCAGCTAAGCCCGATGCCGTGATCTTTGCCACAGGGGGGGGCAGCATGGTCAATGCCATGAAGGCGGCCAAGGCCACAGGATTTGCAGAAAAAATTCCGATGTTCATCCATACGGCTACAGAGCTCAGCACTCTGGCGCCCCTTGGATTGGATGCGCCCGAGAAAGTGATCGGCACATCGAATTATCATTTCTACTATCCTGATACCCCAAAGAATAAAGCTTTTGTCAAGGCCTTTAAAGATGCCTATAAAAGGGAGCCCAAGGTGGGAGCTTTATACGGCTACCTTGCAGCCCAGTTCATCACCAAAGCGTTGGAAAAATCAGGCAAGATGGATCGAGAGAAGTTCATTGATGCCCTAAGCGGGATGAGAGTGGATAGCCCGGTTGGCGAGGTCGAGATGCGGGCCTTCGATCACCAGGCCATGTTACCCATGTACATGGGTGTCACCAAGAAAGTACCGGGATATCCATTCCTTATTGCAAGTGACATCGTAACTATTCCGGCTAAGGATGCAATGCCCAGCATCGAGGAGATCAAAAAGGCTCGAGGGCAGTAATATTTGATGAATTCGTAAAAAGTCCAACTACGAGTCATTGCCTGCCTGCGGTAGGCAGGCAATGAGCGCAGCGACAAAGCAATCCCATGAAATCAAGCCCTTACAAAATACGAGATTGCTTCGCTTCGCTCGCAATGACCTGTTGGGGGGAATGTAAGCTATAATGTGTTCCTCTTAATAAAAGGTAAATGAGAGGGAATTGATAAGATGTTTGGCCCGGCAGAGCTTATCAGCCAATTGTTGGTGGGAATTAGCAGATCGATGATCTTATTCATCGTTTGCGCCGGATTAAGTTTCGTCCTGGGGGTGCTTCGGATCCCCAATATCGCCCATGGGACGCTCTACATGATTGGCGCTTTCGCTACTTTCAGCATCACAAAGATGTTTGCCGGATCAGCCGGATTCTGGATCGCTTTAATCGTGGCTCCTTTATTAGTCGCAGTGGTCAGCCTGGTTGCAGAGAGGGCTTTGTTTTCCCATCTCTATGAGAGAGAGCACCTGATGCTGCTCTTATTTACCTTTGCCATCTCACTTATCCTCGGAGATTTGGTAAAGATCGTCTGGGGCGCGGAATATAAGTCTGTTTCAGCGCCCGCCTTACTCAAGGGTTCGATCTCTTTTCTGGGCGCCTCCTTCCCGCGCTATAATTTATTTCTTATCCTCGTGGGACCCCTGGTGGCCATTGCGATCTGGCTGTTTACGAATAAAACGAAGATCGGGAAGATCTCCCGTGCGGCAGCCGTGGATCGGGAGATGGTGGGAGTTCTGGGAATCAATGTCAGTTGGGTGTTTGCCATTGCTTTTGTCATTGGGTGTTACCTGGCCGGAGTAGGAGGAGCTTTGGTGGCCCCCACCGTAAGCATTACTTTGGGGATGGATCACACGCTCATCATCGAAGCTTTTCTGATTGTCATTATCGGAGGATTGGGCAACATGTGGGGCGCCCTGGTGGGCTCGCTTATCTTTGGCCTGACTCATTCCTTTGGTGTTTTATTCTGGCCCCAGTTTGCCATCGTTTTCCCTTATATCGCAGTCGTGATTGTATTGCTTTTGCGGCCCAAGGGCCTGCTTAAATCGGTCTGGTAACCCCCTTAGAAAGGGGAGGATTGGATTTGTTTAATAACATAGTTCGTAAAAAATGGTTCGGACTGGTAGCGGCAATCTTTATTCTGCTTTTCATTTTACCGCTATTCGCTCCCAGATTTTTTGTTTATATTTTTGCTTTGATTTATGTGACTTCTCTCCTGGCCATGAGCCTCAATATGGTGGTTGGGTATGGGGGCATGTTCCAGTTTCATCATGCGGTGTTTTATGGGGTGGGAGCCTATACCGTTGCCCTGATGCTGACGAAGAGCTCCATGCCCATATGGATTGGTTTTATTGCCGGCCCCATTGTGGCAGCGATCACCGGATTGATCATCGGCTGGTTTTGTGTGAGGCTGACCAGGCTTTACTTTGGCATGCTCCAGATTTCTTTGGGCTCACTGATCTGGGCCATCGTTTTCCGTTGGTATAGTTTTACGGGGGGGGATGATGGCATCCACGGCATCCCCATGCCCTCACTGATTTCCTCTTTGAACAGTTCTTATTACTTCATCCTGATCATCCTCGTGGTCTGTCTTATTTTGATGTACATGATTTTAAAATCTCCATTTGGGAACACCCTCCAGGCGATTCGGGATAATTCGCAGCGTTGTGAAGCCGTTGGAATCAATGTCAGGCGCTATCAATTGGGCGGGATTGTCGTCGCCACATTCTTTGCGGGTGTGGCAGGCGTTCTTTTTGTGGCGCTGGAACGGTCGGTTTTTGCTGAAATGCTCTTTTGGGTTTTATCTCTCGAGATATTCATCATGTGCCTTTTGGGGGGATGGTTTACTTTTGCCGGGCCCATCCTGGGAGCAGCCATTACGGTAGCATTAAGGACTTTTGTCGGAAGATACACCGAGTATTGGACCTTAATTCTTGGAGTGATGCTCATTCTGGTGATTTTCTTTTTACCAGAGGGCGTCATGGGTTTTTTTCAGGATTTATTTAAGCCCGGGACTAAAGAAACAGCAGAACGGAGTAAGTGATCGATGCTAAAGGTGGAGGGGATCACGAAGTCATTTGATGACTTCATGGCCGTCAATGGAGCGAACCTCACTGTTGAAAGAGGAGAGATTGTGGCTGTCATCGGTCCCAACGGCGCTGGTAAAACCACCTTATTTAACCTCATCACAGGGGCGCTGAAGCGGGACAAAGGGAGAATTGTCTTTAAAGGTGAAGATATCAGCAAATTGCCTCCTTACGAAATCTGCAAGAAAGGGATTTCACGATCCTATCAGATTGTGAACATCTTTCATCGGTTGACTGTCTTTGAGAATGTCCAGGTGGCTGTTCTTTCCTATCAGAGAAGAAGTTCCAATCTATTCCGGCCTGCCCAGAGCATCGCTGTCAAGGAGACGAGAAGTATCCTGGAAAGCATGGGGCTGTCCAATAAAGAAAAAAGTATTGCCGGGTCCCTTTCCCATGGTGACCAGAAAATATTAGAGATAGCCATTGCTTTGGGGAATGAGCCGGAATTACTGATTCTGGATGAGCCGACGGCCGGCATGTCTCCGGAGGAAACCCAGGACACGATGGAGCTTGTCAAGCGCTTGGCCAATCAAAGGGGCTTGACGATATTATTCTGCGAGCATGATATGGACATCGTCTTCTCTGTTGCGGAGAGTATCATGGTGATGCGTCACGGGCAAACGATCATTCAGGGACGCCTGGAAGAAGTGAGAAGCAACAAAGAGGTTCAGGAAGCATACCTCGGAGGTGAGTGATGCTTGAGGTGGAGGGAATCCACACTTTTTACGGTTTGAGCCATATTCTATTCGGCGTTTCTTTAAAAGTTAACCCGGGAGAAGTGGTCTGTCTTTTAGGACGAAACGGAGCGGGAAAAACGACCACCATGAAGAGCATCATTGGCATCACACCGCCGAAACAAGGGAGCATCCGGTTTAAAGGAGAAGAGATTGTCGGAATGGAACCCTATCTGGTCACACGAAAGGGCATCGGCTATATCCCTGATGACAGAAGGATCTTTGCCGACCTTACGGTGGGAGAAAACTTAGAGATCGCCGAGAGAAAAACAAAGGAAGGTGAGGGATGGAACAGGAAAAGAATTTACGGAATGTTTCCTGCCCTGGAAAATATTGAGTCCCGAAGAGGGGGGTGCCTGAGCGGAGGGGAGCAGAAGATGTTAGCCATTGCTCGGGCACTGATGGGAAATCCAGAGTTTATCCTCCTTGACGAACCTTTTGAAGGATTGGCGCCCCTTCTGGTTTATGCGCTCGAAGGTCAGATCAAAAAGCTCAGGGAGGCCGGGTTGACCGTCTTCATCGCTGAGCAGAATGTGAGATCCACCCTGAGAATAAGCGACCGTGGCTATATCATTGATAATGGGCAGATCCGTTATCATGGGAGCATTGAGGAACTGAGAGATAATGAGGACGTCAGGAAGAGATACCTTCTGGTATAGTGTTTCATCTCCCTTCTGAAGAATCAACACATCCGCCAAAGCTACCTGGATCTATAAGTTATGAATCAAGAGTTCGGAGTTCGGGGGTTTTTTAAGACTTAAAATTAATACATTTGTAGTTACTCCGAACTCATCACTCCGAACCATACATATATTGCTGAGAGAGAGACAATGAAGATTAAAATTCCACAACTCCTCTGGTACGACAATACCGAGATGGAGCTCGATTTTCCTGCCTCTTGGTCTACCTTTTTCTGCCCGATGAAAGGAGGAGAGAGAAGGAAGCTGACCCACAAGGAGATGGAGAAAGCCTTCCAAAGACCCATCGGCTCTAAGCCCCTTCAGGAACTGGCAAAGGGAAAGAAGGAGGTTGTTATTCTCTTTGACGATCTGGCCAGGCCTACTCCTGTATTTGAGATCCTTCCCTTTGTGCTGAGAGAATTAGAAATGGCTGGGATTTCAGATCAGCAGATTCGATTCATTGCCGCTCTCGGAGCGCATGGAGCGCATACTGCAAATGATTTTCGAAAGAAATTGGGGCCGGAGGTGCTCGACCGATTTCATGTATATAACCACAATCCTTTCAATTATTGTGCCCCCCTGGGCAAAACGAGCCGGGGCACACCCGTTTCCATCAACAGGGAGGTCATGGCCTGCGATCTGAAAATCGGGATTGGGTGCATCGTCCCTCACTCTTTCTCCGGGTTTGGAGGAGGGGGAAAGATCATTTTCCCGGGGGTCGCCCATATCGATTCGATCGCTTACAACCATGGGACGATTTTGAAGAATCATCCGGACTGCGTCGGCGTTGGAAAGATTGAAGGAAACATCCCTCGCCTCGATATTGAAGAGGCGACGAGAATGGCCGGGCTCGATCTGAAGATCGATGTCATTATCAATCTTCGGGGAGAGATCACCAGCCTCTTTATAGGAGATCCCATTCTTGAACATCAGGAGGGGATGAAATTGGCAAAAGAGGTTTATGTGACCACGCCAGCCAAGAATAAGGATATCGTCATCGTCAATTCCTATTCAAAACCGAATGAATGTGCCATTGCTCCGTTCATTGGAATCCCGTCTTTAAAAGAGGATGGAGGGGATTTGGTGGTCATTGCCAATGAGTCCGCAGGGCAGGTCGTCCATTATCTTTTTGGAGAATTTGGGAAATGTGGAGAGGGAGGGCTTCAACTTCCCCAACCTTTGCCCACCAAAGTGAAGCGGTTCATCGTCCTATCGCCTTTTAAAGATCATGTCGGGGCATGTTTTTTTGGTAAGATTCCCTCCGTCCTCTGGGTAAAGACATGGGAGGAAGTGTTGGGCCTGCTGAAAGCGGAATGGGGAAGCAAAGCGAATGTGGCCGTTTATCCCGATGCGACGATCCAGTATTTTAGGTCACCCTAAATGCAGCCTCTTTAAATGTTGACAGGTCTTGAAAATAGTCATATTGAATCATCGATCAGTGAAATATTTGCGAAATGGGGGAGATGATGGAAAAGAATCATGTCGTCGTGGTGAGTGCAGTTCGGACGCCCTTTGGGAAATTTGGAGGGACTTTAAAAGATATTCCATCCATTGAACTGGGCGCCATGGTCATCCGTGAAGTTCTGAAAAGAGTGAATGTAAAGGGAGAGGAAGTTGAGGAGACTTATTACGGATCGGCTGTTCCCGGAGAAGTGGGTTTGGAAACCGATGTTCCTGCGAGACAAGCCACCCTTAAAGCGGGGATGCCGGCAGAACATGTTTCGATGACGCTGGACCGTGCTTGCTGTTCATCGCTTTCTGCGGTGAGGCTGGGGTATAGGGCGATCGGATCCGGGGAGATTGAGATTGCTTTGGGCATCGGGGCCGAGAATATGAGCCGGACTCCCCTCATTGTCCCCCCCGAGGTCCGATGGGGAAAGAGATTGGGGAATATTGAAATGTGGGATGGTCTATTCGGACTCGGGTATAAGGGGTTCAACCCCGTATCGGTTGACGCCGGAGAGGTGGCGCTTGAGTATGGAATTACTCGGGAAGATCAAGATCGGTGGGCTTATCAAAGCCAGATGAAATATGCAAAAGCCTTTGCGGAAGGAAAATTTAAAATCGGCGAGGAGTTGATGAGAGTTGAAATTTCCCAGAGGAAAGGGCCCCCCCTCGTTTTTGAAAGAGATGAATTTCCAAAGCCGGACACGACCCTTGAAAAACTTTCAAAATTACCTCCTGTCTATGGCAGCCCTACCGTGACCGCAGGAAACGCCCCCGGTTTGGATACGGGGGCTTCGGCTATTTTAATTATGAGTGAAAAGAAGGCAAGGGAGAAGGGGCTTAAGCCTTTAGCCAGGCTCCTCTCCATGGTTGCCACGGCGACGACCCCCCGTCTCATTGCAGCCATTCCGGGTTTCACGATCCTAAAGGCTCTGGAGAAGGCCCAGATTGCTCTCGATCAAATCGACCTGATCGAGGTCAACGAAGCCTTTGCAGCAATGCCTCTGGTCAGCGCCAAGATCCTGACTGATGGGGATTCTGAGAAGATGAATCGAATCCTGGAAAAGACGAATGTCAATGGAGGAGCCATTGCCATCGGTCATCCTGTGGGCGCAAGCGGGGCCAGGATCCTGATGACCCTGATTTATGAGTTGAGAAGGAGAGGAGGTGGCATAGGGGTTGCCTCCATCTGCGGAGGCCTTGCTCAGGGAGATGGGGCAGTGGTACAGGTGGAAGGAGAATAAATGGAGTTGATCGGGAGGGAAAAACTATTAAACTGATTTTGTTCTACAGTTTTATTATAGCTGGTGTTTCTGAAGTCAAAATAAATACTTCCCTAATCATTTCCTGGCGATGATTGAGATAATTCGGGCCGTTTATAATAAATAAAATGTATTTATTTTCAAATAGTTATATTCAATATGCCTCCTCCAATGCCTTCTCTCTTCCCAAAAAAATTCTTGACAAAAAGAGACGGATATGATAGGTAACAAAAAACTAATTTAGTTTCCTGGCTTTTATGGAATCGGAAAAAAGAACTCAGATTCTAACCCTTGCCAAAAAGAAGTTTGAAAGGTTCGGTTTTAGTAAGACGACGGTTGATGAAATCGCCAGGGAGGCCAGTATTTCGAAGCGAACCCTCTATCAGGAGTTTGAAAATAAGGAGAAGATTCTCGAAGAACTTTTCATGTTTGAGGGCTTATCCGTGAGGAAGGCCATCCTGAACCAGATCAATAAGATCATCGAACCGGCAGAAAAGCTTCAAATGTTCATCCGATTGGCCCTGAAATACCTCGATCAAAATCCGTTTATCGTCAGCGTCCTCCATGATGAATCAGGATTCTTTAAACCATTTCTCAAAGACAAGCCCCACATTATTGAAACAGGAATTAAGGAAATTTTCGTCAACATACTTAAAGAGGGCATTGAGAAGGGCGACTTTCGTAAAATGGATGAAAAAGTTGTCGGACATTGCATTTTTTTATTATTTAAAAATCTGACCTATGGTCAAAACAGTCCTGACCACCCGTTTGGGTCGAATCGGATGAAAGAGTTTATCCATTTCATTTTTAATGGAGTTCTCCTCCAACGGGGTAAAGCATGAATCGATTGTCAATCGATTTTAAACCTGATGGTCTTGTCCATTCTATTCGAATGACCCGTCAGGTTTTGGGTTTTCCCGTTTACAAGGTGAATGCCTTTTTTGTTGATGGACTCCTGATCGATACGGGCTTTGCCTTCGGTCGAAATCGATTTTTGAAACTCTTAGACACCCTTCATCCGGATGTCGTTGTCAATACTCATCACCATGAGGATCACACCGGCAATAACTTTTCAATGAGAGAAAAGTTCGGCCTTCTCCCCCTGGCTCATCCCAAAACATTTTTTTATTTACAGGATCCCTCTCGGTGGGTCCCATGGTATCGGCGTTTCGTTTGGGGATGTCCTCCCCCCTCCGAGACGGGCGAATTGAATTCGAAGGTTCAGACTGAACATTTTCTTTTTTTAGTGATTCCTACCCCCGGACATTCCGATGACCATATCTGCCTTTTTGAACCCAATGAGAAGTGGCTTTTTTCGGGAGACTTGTTTCTCAGCGAACAGATGAAATATTTAAGGAAGGAGGAAAATATCTTTTCGATTATTGATTCCCTCATGAAGGTGGCTGCCCTTCATCCCAAGAAAATGTTTTGTTCCTTCAACGGTCCCATCGATCAACCGATGGAGGCAATACATAAGAAGATTGAGTACTTGGAGAATCTCCAAAAAGGGGTGGAAGATGGAGTCCGCCGGGGTCTGTCTCCCGGGGAGATTCAAAGGAGGCTTCTGGGGAGAGGAGACCGAATGGGTTTCTTCACCGCAGGAGAGATCTCTAAAAGAAACCTGATTGAGGCCTTTCTTAAAAAATAAGGGGTTCGTTATATGGTAACGGTAACGATGCCCGTGTCGGTAATAAAAGGCTACGTTTATCGTCCTTAATTTTTACACGTAACCNNCTTTTAACCAAATCTTTTGGTTTTCCATTTTTTTAAAGAAAAGGGGTTAGACGATGAGACAAAAAATCAGAAAAGCGGCGGTATTAGGAGCAGGCGTGATGGGAAGTGCCATTGCTGCCCATTTGGCGAATGTCGGAATTCCTTCCTTTCTCCTCGATATTATCCCACCGGAGATGACTGAGGCGGAAAAGAAAAAGGGGTTGACCTTCGAAAGTCCGGAGGTGAGGAATCGGTTTCCTACCCTGGGAAAGAAGAGGGTTCAAGAATCGAAGCCGGCCTCCCTTTATTGGAAGGAGGATGCAGAACTCATCACCATCGGGAATTTTGAGGATCATCTCTCATGGGTCTCCCAGGCGGATTGGATTATTGAAGTGGTCATTGAGGATCTGAATTTAAAAAGAGAACTTTTCAAAAAATTATACCCCTTTTTAAAGGAGGGGACCGTGGTCAGCTCCAATACCTCTGGCATCTCCATCCAGAAGATGGTTGAAGGGTTCTCACGGGACTTTGAAGAAAGGTTTTTAGGAACCCATTTCTTCAATCCGCCAAGATATATGAAACTCCTGGAGATTATTCCAGCAAAATCTACCTCTAAAGCTGTTGTTGAGAGAATGGCCCAGGTGGGCGAGAAGATTTTGGGGAAGGGCGTGGTTTACGCAAAGGATACGCCCAACTTCATCGGGAATCGGATTGGGGCCTTTGCCACGGCGATTACCATGAGGACAGCGACCGAGGATGGCTACCGGATTGAAGAAGTGGATCAGATCACAGGCCCTGCCATGGGAAGGCCGAAGTTGGCCACGTTCAAGCTCGCTGACCTTGTTGGACTGGATGTCATGGCCCATGTTTCCAAAAATCTCTATGAGAGCCTGCCGGAGGGAAAGGAAAGAGAAATTTTTGTATTCTCTCCTTTTATCCAACAGATGATCAAGAACCAGTGGCTGGGCCAGAAGACCAAACAGGGCTTTTATAAAAGGGTGAAAAAGGAGGGGAAGGAGGAGACGCTGGTCCTGGATGCTGAGAAACTCGATTACCGACCTCAGCAAAAGGTGAATCTTCCTTCCGTGGAGATGGGTAGAAATATCGACGATGTCAGAGAACGGATCAAGACTCTCGTCCTGAGTCCAGATCGAGGGGGACAGTTTGCATGGAAGGTCATGAAAAAGACTCTGCTCTATTCAGCAGAAAAGATCCCTGAAGTCTCCGACGACATCGTCAATATCGATCGGGCGATGAAGTGGGGATATAACTGGGAACTCGGACCCTTCGAAATTTGGGATGCCATCGGCTTGAAGTCCTCCGTGAAAAAAATGGAGAAAGAAGGAGATCAGATTCCCCCACTGGTGGAAAAACTTCTTAGCAAAGGGCATCCCTCTTTTTATGAGAGAAAGGACGGTCGAGTCTCTTTCTTCGACTTGGGAGCAAGCCAATATCAGGAAATCGAAGAGAAACCGGAAATCATCCTTCTGCCGAGCCTGAAAGACAGGAATAAGATGGTTCTTTCAAATCCCGGAGCCAGCCTCATTGACCTTGGCGATGGAATCGCCTGCCTTGAATTCCATTCCAAGATGAATAGCATCGGAGCGGATACCGTCCAGATGATCAGAGAGTCTTTGAAGGAGGTTGAAGAGAAATTCGATGGTTTGGTCATAGGGAACCAGAGTGAAAACTTCTCCGTCGGGGCCAATCTGATGCTCATGCTCTTTGAAATTCAGGATGAGAACTGGGATGATATTGAAGCCATTGTGAAGGCCTTTCAAGATGCCTTGATGGCTATCAAATACTTTGAGAAACCGGTCGTGGCTGCTCCATTCGGCATGACCTTGGCGGGAGGTTGTGAGGTCTGTCTTGCCTGTGCGAAGATGCAAGCGGCGGCGGAGACTTACATGGGTCTTGTTGAAGTCGGTGTGGGTCTGATCCCGGCCGGAGGTGGAACGAAGGAGATGTTGCTCCGGTGCACGGAAGGTATCCCGCCAGGAGTCACGGACGTAGAATTACTCCCGTTCGTGAGAAAAGCTTTCGAGACGGTTGCGATGGCCAAGGTGGGGACCAGTGCAAAAGAATCACAGCAATTGGGTTATATGAGAAGGACGGACAAAGTGACCATCAACCGGGATTTTCTCATTTACGACGCTAAAGATTCTGTTCTTGATCTCGTCAAAGAAGGCTATCGTCCGCCCCGGCCCAAAAAGAATATCAAGGTTATGGGAGAGAGAGGACATGCCCTTCTTCAGATGGGACTCTTCTATATGAGAGAGGGCGGTTATATCAGTCAGTACGATGAGCATGTGGCCAAAAAGGTGGCCCACATTATGTCAGGAGGGAATTTGCCGGACGGGACCGAAGTGACCGAACAGTATCTCCTGGATTTGGAAAGAGAGGCTTTTCTGAGTTTATGTGGAGAACAAAAGACCCAGGAAAGAATGGAATATATGCTGAAGAAGGGCAAACCGTTGAGAAACTAAAATCAATGGTCAATTTTCAATGGTCAATGAAAAATTAACAATGGGTTTTAAAAGATTTTATTCAATTGATAATTGATCATTGATTATTGCCCATTGGTCATTGACGTATTAAGGGAGGTTTTATGAAAGAAGCAGTGGTGGTTTCAGCAGTGAGGACGGCAGTGGGCAAGGCTCCAAGAGGGATTTTGAAGGATACCAGGCCGGATGATATTGGCGCCCTCATCATTAAGGAGGCGGTTGCAAGAGTCCCTGGTCTGAAGGTGGAAGAAATTGAAGATGTCGTTATCGGATGCGCCTTCCCTGAATCGGATCAGGGGTTGAACCTGGGTAGAGTCTTAGCCATGAGGGCGGGGTTCCCTTTCACGATACCAGGGCAGACGGTCAATCGTTTCTGTTCCTCAGGACTCCAGGCGATCGCCACGGCGGCCTATGAGATCATGGTGGGATCTGTGGACGTGATAGTTGCCGGCGGCGTGGAGTTTATGAGTCAGGTTCCGATCATGGGCTTGACCCCTTCGCCCAACCCCTATCTGGTTGATCATAATCCTCAGGCTTATACCTCGATGGGACTCACCGCGGAGAATGTGGCTGAAAAATTTGGAATCTCCCGGGAAGATCAGGACCGTTTTGCGCTATCCAGCCACCAGAAAGCCGCCAAGGCCATTAAAGAGGGAAAGTTCAAAGAAGAAGTTCTTCCTATTCTCGCGAAGACAAAAGAAATTCAAAGGGATGGAACAGTCAAGATCAAAGAGGTCCTCTTCGATACAGAAGAAGGGGTCCGTTATGATGCGTCTTATGAAGGGATGGCCTCGCTCAAGCCAGTTTTTAAGGCCAAAGGAACGGTCACCGCAGGCAATTCTTCTCAGACGAGTGATGGGGCAGCCGCGCTTGTTCTAATGTCAAAGGAAAAGGCCGATCAGTTGAAAGTAAAACCCATGGCTGTTTTCCGAAGTTTTGCTGTCGCGGGTGTCCCGCCCGAAATCATGGGAGTCGGTCCTGCTTATGCCGCTCCCAAGGCTATTAAAAAGGCAGGTCTCACGCTGAAAGATATAGGCCTGGTTGAGCTGAACGAAGCCTTCGCTTCACAATCTCTTTATGTTATCCGGGAGCTTGGACTGAATTTGGATATCCTGAATGTCAATGGGGGGGCGGTGGCCATGGGCCATCCTTTAGGTTGCACCGGAGCAAAGTTGACCACCACCTTACTCTACGAAATGAAGCGAAGAAAAGTCCGGTATGGTCTGGTGACGATGTGTATCGGGGGAGGGATGGGCGCCGCCGGGGTCTTCGAAAGGACAGAGTAACTGAACAATGGTCAATTATCAATTAGCAATGATCAATGATCAATGCGAAGTTGATAATAATTTTAAACAAGGTTTTAATTGCTAATTGACTATTGATCATTGACCATTTTTCATTGAATCTTAAAGGAGGTTGCCATGGAGGAGTTCATTAAAGGGGGAGCGTTTTTACTGGAGTCGATTTCACCTCAGGAGATTTTCACTCCGGAGGAATTTTCAGAGGAGCAGCGGTTGATCGGGAAAGCCGCCACGGAATTCGTCGTGGGAGAGATTGAGCCCGTTAACGAAGATGTCGAGGCCCTGAAGGAAGGGCTTCTGCCAAGTCTGCTCAAGAAGGCTGGGGAACTGGGATTCCTTTCGGGGGACATCCCCGAGGAATATGACGGCCAGGCGCTGGATAAGGTCAGCGTCATCCTGCTGATGGAAAAACTGTCTCAGGGCGGGGGCTCCTTCATGACCGCCTATGCTGTGCATACGGGCATTGGTTCTCTTCCGATTATCTTTTTCGGGAATAAGGACCAGAAGAAACGATACCTTCCAAAAATTGCCAACGGAGAGATGATCTCTGCCTATGCCTTGACCGAGCCCGAGGCGGGCTCCGACGCCCTGAATGCGAAAACCACGGCAGCCCTCAGCCCCGACGGGAAATATTATATTCTCAACGGCCAGAAGCAGTTTATCTCCAATGCCGGATTCGCCGATCTCTTCGTCACCTATGCCAAGGTGGATGGAAATAAATTTACCTCCTTCATTGTTGAGAGAAAATTTGAAGGCGTCTCTCTCGACGAGGAGGAGAATAAAATGGGGATGAAGGGCTCTTCCACCCGGAGCGTGATCTTCTCCGATGCCAAGGTGCCGGTCGAAAATGTCTTGGGCGAAGTCGGAAAGGGCCATATCGTCGCCTTTAATACGCTCAATATAGGCCGTTTTAAACTGGGAGGAGGATGTCTGGGGTCATCCAAAAATTCACTGCAGAATGCGGTGACCTATGCGAAACAGAGGGTTCAGTTCGGAAAACCCATAGCCGAATTCGGCCTGATCAAACATAAAATTGCCGAGATGGCCATACGGAGCTTTGCCCTTGAGAGCATGGTTTACCGGACCGCGGCCCTGGTGGACCGAATTCTTCAGAAAGTGGATTACAATGCGGGTGATGCAGGGATACAAATGGCGAATGGGATAGAGGAGTATGCTATTGAGGACTCCATCAACAAGGTCTATTCCTCGGAGGTGTTGGACTACATCGTGGATGAGGCGGTCCAGATCCATGGAGGGTACGGATATATTCATGATTATC
>DCUS01000179.1 GCA_002327885.1 Syntrophaceae bacterium UBA2208 | reverse complement strand
GCCTTGTTTGGTAAAAAGGCCTCCATCATCTCGGGATTTGATCGCCATCTATCACTGGTTTCGGAAAAAGATATCAAAGGAGAGATTTTAAAGATTCTGAAACGAAGACCCCTTTCTCGTTCCGATCTTTCAGAAGGGATGGGAATTCCCGAAAATGAACTGGACCGATACATTAAACCCCTTATCCAAGATAGAAAGGTCCAAACCAGAATTTTTAGCGATTCGTTTTACTATGAAATTTCTGAAAATCAAAGAGAGTAAGTATTCCTGAAAGATTTTATGCCCGTTGTTCCATAACTTGGTCATCAATCGAATCTATTTTACTTTCTTTTCGTGGAACTTTATCACATCTCTGAGTATCCCCTCGAGATTGATTGTGGGGGAAAAACCAATAAGATTTTTTACTTTTGTGATATCCGGAACTCTTCTGTGCATCTCCTCAAATCCATCTTCATAAGCCTCATGATACGGGACATAAGTAACTTGGGAGGCACTTCCGGTCATCTGAATCACTTTTTTGGATAGATCCTCGATCGATATCTCCTCTTGGCTTCCGACATTAAATACGTCACCAATCGCCTTTGGATGTTCCATCAGGTTAATGAGGGCATCCACGGCGTCGTCCACATGAAGAAAACACCGGGTTTGCCGGCCGTCACCATGGATCGTTATCGGTTCTCCTTTTAGGGCCTGGCAGATAAACTTTGGAATCACCATTCCATAAGCACCTGTTTGCCGGGGCCCCACTGTGTTGAAGAGACGGACAATAATCGTTGGAAGATTTTTTTCTTTCCAGTAGAGAAATGAGAGGATTTCATCTATGGCTTTTGAGGTCGAATAAGCCCATCTACTCTTGAGGGGAGAACCTAAAATCCTGTCGTCTTCTTCTTTCAGGGGACCCTCTTTATTTTTGCCGTAAATCTCGGAGCTGGAGGTGGTGAGAACCTTCTTGCGGTATCGATGAGCCATTTGCAGAACGATTTCACTGCCTTTAATATTTGTGATTAAAGATTCCCAGGGTTTTTTTACAACGAGCTCCACACCTACGGCAGCGGCGAGGTGAAAAATTACATCGCATCGTTCCACAAATTTATCGACTAAGAATTCGTCAAGAATGCTTCCAACTACCAATTGAAAATTTAAATTATTATCTAAATGGGCGATATTTTCGTAGCGTCCCGTAGAAAGGTTGTCGAGGACAGTCACCTGATTCCCATTCTGGATAAGTTTTTCAGCGAGATGACTTCCAATAAATCCGGATCCACCCGTAATAAATGCTTTCATCTTTCCTCCTTTGCTTCCTATTCATTTTATTGGATTTGCCCCCTACAATCAAAGAAATTCCTCACCTCCATTTGTTCGAGCGACTTGACCCTAATATGATCTGTTCTAAAAGACGGACCAATTGGATTGCCTGAACTTGACGTGAATAATGCCTTTCCGTGAATGCTCGGCCATTTCGTCCCATGATTTCTCTTAGCACAGGATTTTTCTTAAGATCCAGAATGGCCTTTGCCATGGCCGTAGCATCCTCCGGAGGGACAAAAATACCCCCCTCCGCTTTGTTCAGGACATCTCGGGCCTCTCCATCGACACAAAGGAGAATCGGACGAGAGCAGGCCCAGGCATCAAACATCTTGGAAGGAAGCGCCCTTTTGAAGAGGTCGAGATTTTTCAAAGGAATGAGGGCTACATCTGCAGCCGACAAATAGTCCCGAATGACGTCTCTTGGTTGTTCCGGAATAAATGTAACATTTGAAAGAACACATTCCTTGACTAATCTGATTATCTCCCCTTTTTGGGGACCTTCACCGACCATGAGAAAATGTATCTCTTGATCGTTCTGAAGTGTTTGAGCTGTTTTAATAACCGTTTCTAATCCTTGAGCGATTCCATGGATTCCGGCATAGATGACGATAAATTTATTTTCCAATCTCATTATTTTTCGGATTTGAATGCGACCCTCAGGGCGAAACTGAAAATGATCCACATTTGCGCCATTGGGGATTAAGGTTAATTTTTGGGGTGGAATTTTACGCTCAATTAACCGATCCATGATTCCCTGGGTGACCACGACAATGGCCTCGGACCGTCGGTAACAGGCCTCTTCCAACCGGGCAGCCAGAGCATAAGCTTTTGGATTTACGATTTCCCCTAAAGCGGATGCGGATTCGGGCCATAAATCGCGCACTTCAAAGATCATGGGAGTATGGTGAAGGAAGCTTAGAGCCAAACCGGCTCCTCCCACAAATAATGGCGGAGAAGTCGCATAGATCAAATCAAAAGGTCTTTGCGCGAGGAGGACACCTGCCAGAGTCGCGTGGACCATATAACTCAGGTAGAATGCCAACCGGGTGTACATATTTTTTGTGGGCGAGGTTTTAACCCAGACGCGGATGACATCAATTCCATCCAGATTGGCCCGCTCAAAAAGTTTTCCTTTATAGGCAGGTGGAATGATTCCACTCGGATGATTTGGAACTTCGGAAATCATAGTCACACGATGCCTGGCCCTTACTAAGCCTCGTGCCATTTCATAAGCCCGGGTCTGTGTGGCCCCAACTTCAGGAGGAAAATATTGAGAAAGATAGAGGATGCGCATAAGCTGTTGTCAGTGTAGAAGCAAATGGTATAATTTGTCCAACTGTCCGACGAGGCTTTCCCAATTGTATTTTTGTAAAATGGCCTGGCGTCCATTTTCGCCGACCAACCGCGCTTCTCCCCGATTTTCCCACCAGTAGCGGATTTGGTGAAATGCATCTTCTGGGTTGAGTGGGTCGACCAACGCACCGCAACAACAATTTTGCAATATACCAGCGATCGGAGAAAAATTACTTGCAACCACAGGAAGTCCTGCTGCCATGTACTCGAACAATTTCACTGGCAATGCCACCACATATCGGGGTTCGGGTTTCAGAATAGCGAGTCCAATGTCAGACTCCCGTAACAATGGGAAAATTTGTTGGTAGGGAATCCAACCCAAAATATCTATTGAGTCCTCCAATCCTCGGCAATGGTTACGGAAAATTTGTTCCTCGTCAGCTGATGTGAAGACCCCCACCAGTTTTAAGCGCGCAGGAATATTTTGTTGACATAACGCTCGCAGAATGTTGGCGTACGATAAGAGTCCACGATCGATTGAAAGACGTCCAACGTAGATAAGGGTTAAGTCACGACGTGTAAATACAGGGTTGGGTTCTTTCGCAAAGCTGCGATTTGGATAATGGCCTATTATGACAACTTGGCGATTGATGCGATCATAAACAGACCCAAGGAGATCATCGACGGTCACTACGGCAGATGCCCTTCGGGCGCTCAACCGTTCGGCAACACCTATGAATCGGTATAGTAACGCTCCGCTTAGACCTTGAAGGCGAGGTTTACAGAGTTGAGCATAATACTCATGTGCATCATAGACGATGGGCCGATGGTGAATCTTTCCCCATAAGAGACCAATTGGAAGAGTATCAAAGTCGTGGCAATGAATAAGATCTGGATCGAGCCGGTTTAGGATCGGAAGGGTTGCTAGCCAAAACCGAGGTAAGCGAAAGAGTTGCTTCATACCAGTACCATAAGCAGAAGGAATACTTTGAACACGAATGACATGGACGCCTGATTCGAGATTTTCTTCCGGTTTCATCTCAGAAGCGCGGTCCCAGCAGATAATGGTGATTTGGTAGCCCAAGGTGACCAAACTTTCTGCCTCTTTGAGGACCCGCGGGTCAGGCCGGAAGGCATTAGATAGGAGCATTACTGCATGGTTCATGGTCTTTCCCATATTTTTCCATGGCGAGTTTCTCATAGAGGGTTTCCATCTTTATCATTTCGTGTTCGTGATTGGCTCGCTCATGAATTAGATTCTGGTTGAACTGTCGAAACTTTTCACCCTGCTCAGGATGATGCAAAAGTTGAAGGATCGCCTCACTCAGCGCCCTTGGGTCTCCCGCTGGCACCAACAAGCCATTTTCCCCATGAATGATCCATTCTCTAATGGAAGGAAGGTTACTGGCGATGACCGGTAGACCACAGGAGATAGCTTCTAACAATGAAACTGGGACACTGTCCGATGAAGGAACGGAGATTCCCACATCTGCCAGCCGATAGACCTCGGGCATCTTTTCCCAAGGTATGGCCTCTTTGATCCAAATGACGTGATCCTCAAGACCGAGTTCGATGATTTTGGCCCCCAGCTTTTTTTGATAGGCAGGCTCCGGGTTAAAATTAATTAAGACAAGTTCAATGTTTGGAATCATTTTAAGAGCTTCAGAAATGGCCTCCAGGATCGTGTCCTGTTTATAGATAGGGTGGATGGCACGAAAGCTAAGCACGACGGGCTCATCACCTAACCCTAACTTTTTTCGTAGTTGGTCTGTCTGACCTATCGGATGAAAAAAGTTTAGATTTACCCCCCAGTGAATAAGGCAGGCTTTTTCGGGTTGAGCTCCAAATAGACAGGCCTGCTGAAGCAGATTTGTAGACCCAGCCGTGATCAGGTCTGCATGGTTCAAAACATGATGTGTCAACCAGCGGCCAAGTCGAGACCGGTATGGGTACTGATATAGATCGGTTCCCCAGGGGGTGACCACAAAAGGATGAAATCCGGTGAATGAACCGATCCAGCCTGCCCCAGTGACCCGATGAGCATGGAGAATATCAGGCTGCCAACGCTTAATGATTTTTCGTGTCCAGAAAATCCATGCCAGATATTTCAGCTTGGGAATGTTTATACGTGCGGGCAAATCGAATAACGGAATAGAATGCCATGGCTGGCCAAGCTTCGTATCACCAATCAAGACAACCTGGTGCCCTCGGTTGGAAAACCACTTCACCCAACGTTGGGTATGGATACTGTTAGGATTGGAGATAAAACAGATTCTCAAATACTGTCTCCTTAATGGAGCATCGTTCAAAAATTCGTTTATGCCTAAGTCTATGTCTGTTGGGTGGTTGAGGAACTTCTCTTTTCATTTCATTCATTTGTTACGTATCAGGAAAAGTGAGTAAAGAGCTGAATAATTTTCCTTCCTTGGTCATGATAATGATACCATATAATATGAGAGATGTTACACTTACTATCAAAGCCAGCCAGAGCGCCCCCGGAAAAAAAACTTTGGATAAGAGTAACAAGAAGAACGTGGGGATGGAATATTGACCATATCGAAATAAAATCTGAAAGGCGAATGAATAAGGCACTCCCGCGAGATTTAAAGCCCAGAAAGCCATACCGCCATACACGAGAATCCCTGTTCCTGTCCAAAGCCATAAGGTGAGATCGATATTATTAAGTAGGCCGCCCACAATGAGGGCAAAAAGGCGGGTCAAGAAAATTGACAAATGAACGATCAAAGCAAGGCCTTGACGTTCCAGGCCAATAAATAGGGCGCTCAAGGGTGAAGCGACAAATAGAAAAAGTAACCATGGCCCAAGGATTTGCGCATATCTTCCTGCCTCCGACCAGTTTGGTCCAAAAACAACGGAGAAGAGTTCTTGGCCTGCAAGGGTCAGGATTAAAGAAGGCAAAAAACCGCAGAGAACCAGAACCTGAAAAACCATTTGAGCCGTTTTGGAGAGGGTTTCCGGGTTTTCCCGGGACACAGAAATCTTCTGTAAGAAAACACGGGCCACAGCATTGCCAACCAATATCGAAGGAAGTAAAATGACGCGATTGGCCAGGGCATAATAACCTACAATCGTCTGGGAGAAAAAGGCGGAGAGCATCAAGGTCGGCAAAAACCATGAGAAATTGTTCATGAACTCTCCCCACACATTAATGACGGGAAATTTCCAATAGCGCTTCAGACCGAATAACATTTGGTCTATATGAAAAAACTTCCGAAGACCCCGATAGACCTCTCTCCCAGTCTGTACCCCCAGAGTTAAAGTAAAGACAGCAGTTCCGGCAAACCAGGACCAGATCAACCCGCCCGCATTGGCCTGGCCTACCGCGCTCATCACCATAGGAGTTCCACTTGTTGTTATGGAGGCGGATACGCGGGCAACCGACAGCCGTCCAAAATATTTTCTACGGGAGTTCCATGCGTTTAGGGATTGGAAGAGGCCCTGAATAAATAGGGCTCCTGGTACAATCCATAGATAAGGACCTAATTCGGGTGATTTGAGTAGCCGGATAATCGATTCCTGATTAATCCAAATCATCAAACCAACCACTCCACTGAAGAGGAATGCAATGACCAGGCTTCCCATCACAAGATTTATGGCTTCTTCATCTCGCTCCGGTAACATAATCGCATATTCATAGCGCAGACAAACGATAATGGCGAGCAGGCTGATGATGGCAACCAATACAGAGCAGGTTCCAAAGGCTTCGGGAGGAAAGAGCCGGGAGAGGATAGGGGCAGTGACAAGTGTAATGGCCTGAGCGACCACTGCGCCGGTGACCAGTTTTAACACATGCCCGACAAACCCATTCCGCATCTTTTTTGACCATCCGTTCTAAGTAAAATTCTACACAGGAGAAATTATTACAGCCCGCGATAAAATTCAAGTGTAAAAAATTGGATAAAGGAGGTTCTATAGTAACAGGGTTTCCGGAAAATTATCTTTACAAACAGAGAAAAATAATATAACAAATCTTTATAAAATAATCTTTCTAACAGACCGAAAATGCAAACTAAACTCAGTGTCTTCTGCGACAAAGTCATCGAGGCAGGCTGGTTAGTAGCCCTTATCGTCGTTCCGCTTTTCTTCAACATATATTCCCAACGTGTTTTTGAGCCGGACAAACTTTTTCTTTTGCGAGCTATTTCCCTATTAATCGTTACTGCCTGGGTCATTCGTTTCATCGATAGCGGTGCTATTCGCAGCAACTCTGAATTTGAGAAAATGCAGGGGGCAAACCTAAAAAAATGGATATTCAATATGCCTTTGGTTTTACCCACCCTTTTACTTGCCGGAATCTATTTGCTAAGCACGCTCTTTTCGATAACACCAGGAATCAGTCTGTGGGGTTCATACACCCGGTTGCAGGGCACTGTGACCATGTTTTCTTATCTTATTGTTTTTTTCTCAATCCTTGGACTGATGAGGAAACGGGAACAGGTGAACCTTCTATGGATCATCCTCATTCTGACCAGCGTCCCTATTTCTATCTACGGACTCCTGCAGCATCTCCATTTGGATCCTATCCAGTGGGGAGGCGAAAGGGCAGCAAGCGTTCCGTCGAGGGTCGTCTCCACCATGGGGAATCCCATCTTTTTGGGAGCCTATCTCATCATGGTAATACCCGTGACCCTGGCCCGAATCGTTGAAACATTCTTGGTCTTTCTTGATCGGAAGCAGAGGGCCATTTCATCTCTTCTGATCATTTTTTTATATGTATTTATTATGGGCCTTCAGCTCCTCTGTCTCTTGTTTACACAGAGCCGCGGCCCCTTCCTGGGGTTATTGGGGGGACTCTATTTTTTTATCTTCCTTTCCCTTCTCTACCTTCGCCGGAAAGATGCAAATCAAGGATGTTTAAATCGTCATGAAATAATCAAGGCATTCGTTTTCACTGCCCTTAGCATTCCTGTTGGAGTGATTCCTGCTTATCTATTCCTAACATTCTTAAAAAGGGGTTTCCGTTGGCTCTGGTTCAGCTGGTTGATCCATGCTGTTTTGACGGGAGCGATCCTGGTTCTCCTGGTTCTGCCTCATCCCTCCTTCTCGTCTTTCCAAAAATTTCCGTTTCTGGGACGTCTCGTTCAGCTTTCGGACACCGAAACCGGCAGCGTCAAGGTCCGCATGCTCATCTGGAAGGGAACGATAGAGTTGCTGAAAGCGGACCCTTTAAGAGCGGTCATCGGATATGGTCCGGAATCCATTCAAACGATTTATCCCCGTTATTATCCTCCTGCATTAGCCCAGCATGCGTATCGCTCATCTCCGGTGGATCGGTCCCACAATGAAACCTTCGATGTTTTCGTGACGACAGGTTTGCTCGGCCTCGGAGTTTACATATTTTTCATTGCAGGGATATTCCATTTTGGACTGAGATGGCTTGGGTTTTTATTAACAAAGAGAGACCATCTCGTACTTCTTTTGTTCATGACCATAGGGGGGATCACCGGGGTCGTATTGCCCAGATGGATCGAGGGAACTTACAGATTATCAGGGTTAGGGCTTCCTTTGGGACTCATTTCGGGAGCCATTTTCTGTCTCATCCTATCAGGAATGATTTCTACTCAGAAGGCCGTTGCTCTAAAAAAGCCCTGGTTATTGATAGGATTATTTTCGGCCCTTGTCGCGCACCTTATCGAGATCCAATTTGGGATTGCAGTAGCTGTTACCCAATTCTATTTCTGGATTTATTTGGGCATATTTGTCTTGATGGGTTTAAATTGGGTTGGAGAATCATCCGATGCGGAGCAGCCTGAATCTCGATCCTCGGCTGGAGATTCATCATCTCAACCATACGCGGGAGTAGTTGCGGGTTCGTTCTTGATGGCCACTGTGTTGTTTACTTTGGGATTGGATTTCATTAACAACCCTAAACTGGAGCAAAGTTGGCTAAAGGTCATTCAGATTTCACTAACCACCCTTGGGGCCCCAGGAAGTTTCCAATCCTCTTACGGGGTGCTTTTGATGTTTCTGCTCACCTGGCTCATTGGCGGTTTTGCCGTAATTTCTGAGAATAGGCATCAAAACTTTTTGAATCAAAGGAAAGAAGGGAAAGAAGGATGGACATTTGTATCAGGTATTTATATTTATGTAACCCTCCTGATTTTCTTTATCGGTATCATCATCCATGCCCGTAATATAAGACCGGCTATGGATCCTTCGAATACCATTATTTTTTATTTTATAGGGGTGGTTATTCTTATTTTTCTCATTGCATGGTCCCTCTCTCTAAATTTATCGTTACCTGTAAGACCCCGTAGAAAATTTGTTTTTTTGATTTACCCGGTTATGATTTTGATTATCGGCTTTATCATTTTTTCCACCTATATCAATCCGATCAGAGCGGATATCTATTTCAAACAGGGTCAGGTATTGAAAGACAGGAAAGATATTGACCCAGCCATTCAATTCCACCGACGTGCCATTGACCTCGAACCGGAGCAGGACATCTATCATTTAGGACTCAGCCAGACCCTGATGATCAAAGCAGGGATGCAAAGTGACTCCAATGCGAAAAACGTGCTCTTCGAAGAATGTTTTAAATCTTTGGAGCGGGCACGCCAGATCAATCCTCTGGATTCGAAAACCTATTCGCTGCTCGGCTACCTTTTCCATAAATGGGGAGAGATGGATTCCAACCCGGAGGGAAAGAGAGAAAAGCTAAACCGGTCTCATGACTATTACAAACAGGCGGCCAATTATACTCCTCACAATATTTTGACCTACCACCTTTGGGCAAGAACCTTTTTAACCCAGGGGAACTTTGAGGGTGCCGTGGAAAAACTGAAATTTTCCTTGTCTTTGGATCCTCGATTCGCCCCAACCTATTTTAATCTCGGCGAAATTTATGCGGCGCAGGGGAAGCTTGAAGAAGCGAAGGACTTCTTTCTTGAGGCTCTCCGGATAGACCCCAATCAGCCAATAGTGCGAAGTACCCTTGGGCTGATTTATCTCAAGTCCGGCCAGTTGGAGCTGGCGATAGAGCAAAACCTTGAGGTCCTTCAGCTTTTGCCCAACGATTTCAGGAGTCACAATAATTTAGCTTTAATCTATCAGAAAATGGGCCGGATTGAGGAAGCTATGACGCATGCGCAGAAGGCTCTTGCCTTGTCGCCGGAAAGCGACAGGCCGGCAATCCAAACATTTATAGATCGGCTGAAGACGAAGAGGCTACCGGACAAATTAAAATGATTGAGAAAAAGATCTGATGCTAAAATATATACTTATCTTTGCAAGCGCTCTGGCGATTGCCATAGGAAGCATCCCTTTCCTCAAGCGAATTGCCCTCCGCTGGCAATTTACAGACAAGCCCGATTTAAGAAAAATTCACACGAAACCTGTTCCCCTGCTCGGCGGGATTGCCATCTATTTGGGGTGTGTGATCGCACTTTTTCTATTCGATCGATTTTATATTCCCCAGCTCATCAGCATTCTGATCGGGGCAACCCTTGTTTCTTTTTTAGGCTTATGGGATGATCGCCAGGCCCTTAGGCCCTTTTTAAAGCTTGTTGGGCAGTGTCTGGCAGCGAGTATCCCGGTGCTTTCGGGAATACAAGTTCATTTTCTTCATCACCCTGAACTCAACATCATTGTATCCTTACTTTGGATCATCGGCATTACCAATGCAATGAATCTTCTTGATAACATGGATGGTCTTTCGGGAGGAGTGGCCATTGTGGCCTCCATTTTTTTCTTCTTATTGGCAGTTATGAACGGGCAATATCTTGTTGCAAGTTTGACGGCAGCCCTCCTGGGCGCCTGTGTCGGTTTTCTATATTATAATTTGAACCCTGCAAATATTTTCATGGGAGATACGGGGAGCCTCTTTATCGGCTTTATGCTCTCAATGGTTGGCATTAAATTGCGCTTTCCCAACAATACGGACTTGATAACCTGGATGATTCCGGTAATTGTCCTCGGTGTTCCCATTTTCGATACGGTCTTGGTGGTGATTTCACGATTGCGGCGGGGCCTCAATCCCTTTACGAATCCCGGAAAAGACCACCTTTCACACCGCCTGGTTGCCATGGGAGCAACAAGGCGCGAAGCCGTATTAATCCTATATCTTGTGTGTTGCGGTCTGGGTGTAATCGGGATGTTTATCATGCATGCAAATATTTATGAGGCATATTTGGTGGGTGCTTTAATTTTCATCTTGGCCGTCTATGCCTTATGGCGGTTAGAGGGAGTGAGAGTCCCGTCAAAAGGAAAATAGAAAGAAAGAGGGTCGTAAAATTCAAAGCATTCAAGCATTTATTACCGAGTGGACTTTACACGATTTGACATCATTTAACACTGATAATTGTAAAATTGTAAAGAAACTTTACACTTCACTGCTAACCATGATGACCGAAGCAATACCCTTTAAATAATTGTTATTTATAGTTATTTTGAATCGTTGACAAGGTTTTGCGGGTTTATCCTTTAAATCTGTTGGAAAACTTTACAGTTTTAAGCTTTCTTCAAAATAACAACTTTTAATATAGTAATATAATTTCAATGAGTTATGATAGCATCAAGGTTTGGCATAAAATTTGCATAAATTATTCTCTTGTGGATATGTAATTTCAATCTGCCTCAATTGTGAAAGGAGGGTCAAATAATGAAATTTCGTTTTTTAATAAAATTTATGGGAGTTATGTTATTAATCTTTGCTTTTATTTCTATTCCAATTAGCACTCCAACAGTTATAGCAGAGGTGATAGTAGATTGGGATTTAGATTTAGATAAGCAGATTTCAACAGATGAAGAGATTTGGTATGATAATCTTGGAGACGTATTGGTTGGGACAGAAATATTTTATCGAGTTGTTCTTACCAATTATACTTTTTACCCCTTGAATATTCTTTTAGATGATTCGATGTATGGTAATTTTACAACCACGGTGGGACCAGCACAATTAATCGTTTCAGGTTCAAATGGAGAAGTTATTACTTCAACAGTCCCTACTATCTCCTACTTCGAATATGGGCCATACCTTGCATTGTTAGGATTCCAATCAAACGTTATTTCGGGCACTGTAAGTTATACAGGGTTTACTAGTACTATTCCTATATCACCTACTATTATCGACGTAGCTTCATACACTGGCATATCTTCTGCCGTTCCCGAACCCGCCACCCTGCTCCTTATCGGTGTTGGTCTTCTCGGTCTTGCAGGATTGCGGAGGAAGTTAAAAAAGTAAACTAAAAATTTAATTGGCATAAAAAAAGGCAGGGTCCGAAATAAACCCTGCCTTTTTTTATTGGCATGAATTTGACAAAATTGGACAAAAGACGTGTTTCGGACCGGCCGGATTTAAAATATTGCTTTATGAGTTTAGTAATTTCAATAAGTTATAAGGTTTGACAGAGGGCATCTTATTTGCATATGTATGATTGTTTAGCAGGAGGATTGCCCTATGAATGTTCGTCTGCCTATTTTAATGGCGTTGATCGTGAGTCTCAATTTCTCCTTCCTTCAGACCCACCCATGTCTTGGTCAACATTTTTCTAAGGAGTCATCGCCCCTCTTGGCTAAGAATGAGGCAGGATCCCAGCAAGATTTAAAAGGTGGTTCTATTCCTCCGGCCATCGAGGAATTTGAAAAAGAAAAACTCGCCAAATTAAAAAAGAACATCGGTAGACGATTTATGTTCGTCAAAACAAACAACCCTGCAGTGTTCTATGACTCTCCGGATGCCCTGGAAAGAAAATTGAGGGTAAAAAGGGAGAAAGAAGGTTTCGTCATCACAGAGGTGGTTCAGAATCAATCGGGGACGATGAATTTTTATAAGGTGAAGTTTGATCCGGGAGAGACAGGTTATTTAGGCGCAGATGGGAACCATTTAGAATTAAAGATTAAGGAGGGAAGCCTCATATCCGTTTCAAAAAAGGGAAGTTCCAGGAAGAAAGGTGTAAGTCAATCAAAGGCTCTTGTTTCTCAGGCTGTGGGGCTGGTGAAGAACCACCCGACTCCGACGGGGACAGTTGAAAAGAGGATGGTGGACGAAAAGACCAGATCCTTCCCGAATATGAAATGGAAATATGAGGCAAAAGAGGTTGGAAAAAATAGATATCGCGTAACACAATATGCCAGGGAAGGGGTAGGTCCCCCTTTGACCCGGACATGGACCGTTGATCTTTCAACAAGTACAGTCAAGCCTGAAAATCTTGCCGCCAAAGAGATGTATCAGTGATCCGGTCTTGTCAAACAGTCAAGGATATGGGTTAAGCTTTTGCTACCTCAAAAGAAAGCTGACCATCGTCGTACTTGAGAGGCCGGATGATCACNNTTCTTGGGCAACTCGAACCAGTCCATATTCTTTGAAAAACATTTTGCGCAATCTGCCCTGGGAGGAAAGAACTTGGCGCCGCAACCCTTACAAACGGTGCCTTCAATCTTCCCTTCCGCAAGGAGATCAACAAATTTGGCTGTCTTTGTAACGGCTGTAAAGCTCTTCCTTCCAAATTTCTCAAAACCCATACATCACCTCCATTGAAAATAATCAATGCAAAATGGGCAATTGAAAATTATCAAATATCAATTAGCAATGATCATTAAGAGAATTTGAAAAAAATCTTGCTACTTTTAACTAATGTCCAGAGAGCCTCCGATGGACTTTCTTTTTGAAATCTTTTTTGTTTCAGTGCTAATTGTTCATTGACCATTGCTCATTGATCATTGATCTTTCTTAGCCTCTGCCAAAGATGGTAACATTTCCATATAGCCCAACGCCGCCAATATTGTGCACAAGGCCGATCCCCGGTTCACCGGCTACCTGCATGGGACCTGCCTCGCCACGAAGCTGGAGAACAATGGTTCGGATCTGAGATCCGCCCGTTGCCCC
>DCUS01000065.1:14887-17211 GCA_002327885.1 Syntrophaceae bacterium UBA2208 | reverse complement strand
ACTCTTGATGAATCCGTAAAAGCCCCCAAAGTGGTCTTTGCGAGCGAAGCGAAGCAATCTCGTATTTTTTAAGTGCTTGATTTTATGGGCTTGCGGAGCCTGTTCCGAGCGAAGTGAGGAATCTCCTGGTTTGCTTCGGCTTTGCCTCGCAACCGCTACGTTCCTCGCCTGCCTACCGCAGGCAGGCAATGACACGTGGTTGGACTTTTTACGAATTCAGCACAAATGCATAAAAAAGGCAGGGTTCATTTCGATCCCTGCCTTTTCCCTCCTCAAATTATAATTTGATTTACTTCTTAATTCTCTTTCTCAGCCCCCAAAGCCCAATCAAACCAGCGCCAAGAAGAAGCATGGTGGTGGGTTCTGGGACAGGGGCGCCATCTCCATTAGTTACAGGGTCCTTAATTCTAAGGGTGATGTCGCCAACGATTAATAAACTACTGAAAAATTTTGGCTTTCCAACTAAAGAAAGGGTAGCTTCCCCCTCCGCTAATTCTAACAATAAAGCATCCAATTCGGCCTCGGATAAACCAAGCTCAAATAGATCAATATCAAAATCAATCGTCCCTCCCTTTTTTAAGGCCTTTTTATCAGATTTACTAAGCGAGTTAAAATCGAATATTAATGTATCATTGAGGTAAAGGTCTACTTTTGATAGCTTATTAATATTTGTACTCCCCAATTCAAATAATATGGATGCCTCACTGATTACTCCTTCCAAAGGTAAATATGAAAAATAATCAAAAGAGGCTATATCTTCCCCTATGGTTTTATTGGAGATCCTCCCTGTATAAATTGGTATTTCAGGGGTCACAGAAACATCAAATGTCATCTCATCTCCGAATGCCACTTGAGAAGAGATCAAGAATGCTCCTAACAAAAAGGCAAATAGTATTTTTTTCATGATAACCTCCTTATAGATTGTATCAAATTGCTGCGTTTAGGATTATAAAAGCAAGTATCATGCCAAAAAGAAATGTTTACATGATTTAACTTAAACTGCCATAAATATTCGTGATTTATCTTTCCCTAAAATATGCTCATTTATGAAATTGTAAGGTTTTCCGACACGTTTTTCGGATTTGCGGCTTAACTTGTTGAATTAATTCATTAAAATCCGTTTTTGAAATTGTAAACTTTCTTTACAATTTCACTATGATAATTTCCATAGTAAGATAAGGTTGATAAAAATGACGGGGCACTTTTGGATCAGGTTTTTGGGCCTGAACCATACATCTCTTTGACTTTCGCCCGGTCTATGGACCCATCTGTTTTTTTAGGAAGCGAATCAATAAAAACAACGTAGCCCGGCCTTTTGTATCGAGCGATCCGACTCCCGACAAAATCGATCAATTCCTGCTCTGTCAATTTGGCTTTCGGTTTTAAGACGCAGACGGCCTTGATCCCTTCTCCAAACTTCGGATCGGGAACTCCGATGACCGAAACCTCCTGAATGCTCGGATGCTCAAGAATGACTTTTTCGACTTCTACCGGATAGACATTTTCACCTCCGGGTTTGATCAGCTCTTTTTCAGCTTTTCTTCCCGCAAACCAGAGGTGGCCCTCTTCATCCATGCGGCCGGCATCCCCGGTGTGGTGCCATTGATCTCGAAAAGTATGTTTGGATAAATCTTCTTCTCTCCAGTATCCTTGAAAGACCAATGGGCCGCGTACTAAAATCTCTCCCACCTTCCCCGCTTCCACCTCATGGTCAAATTCATCTATAATTTTAATATCCACCAAGGGGCCGGCTTTTCCTGCGCAGCCAGCTTTTTCTCGATTCGAACAAACACTGGTCAAACCCATGGTTTCTGTTTGGCCATAGACCAGCCAGAACTGACCAAAGCCAAGATTTTCAAATCTCTTGATGGTCTCCTGCATATCGATCCCTAATATATGTTTCAGGGGGGAGAGGGTAAACTCCCCCTTTGCCTGCTCATCGAGCAACTGGAGGAGAATGGGTGGAAAATCACCAAGGAGAGTAATCTTCTCTTGATCGATCATTTTGCCTGCCACTTTCGGATCAAATTTCGAAATCATCACATTTTTTCCGCCCACGTGCATCATCACCAGGGCTGCGAACATTCCGGCGATATGGAAGAGAGGGAGAATATTAAGATACGAGTCTTCACGGGTGAGGCCCATGATGGCGATATTTTGAATGGTACAGAAAACAAGATTGTGGTGGCTGATCACGGCGCCACGAGGTTTCCCTTGAACCGCAGCGGTGTGCATGATGACAAACGGATCGTCGCCATCTAATTCAACGGGGTTCCCCGGCTGACTTTTCAGAAGGTGATCGAATGATAAATAAATGTCATTGG
>DCUS01000065.1:5860-14869 GCA_002327885.1 Syntrophaceae bacterium UBA2208 | reverse complement strand
GGATAGTTTTTGGCTAAGATGGCAATCCGATCTCCTTTACAAATTCCCTTTCCGGTGAGCCAGCCAGCCACCCGATTGGCCTGATCAAATAGCTCTCCATAAGTGGTTTTCTGATTTTCTGACTGGATGGCAATCTGGTTTTTAAAGAGCGTCGAATTCCTTTTGTAGATGTCATATATTGTAAAGCTTCTCACTCTCATTTTTCTCCCCCCTGTTTTTTATTTGACGTTTTTATGTCAACCAGCGTTTTCGCCGTTTATAGTGTTTGACTTCCCGATAACTCTTCTTTTTCCCCACCTCGGTCAGGCCAAGATAGAATTCCTTGATATCCGCATTTTCTTCGAGCCTATTTGACTGATCATCCAGAACGATCCGCCCGTTCTCCATCACATAGCCATGGTCGGCGATGGAAAGAGCCAGACGTGCATTTTGTTCAACCAGAAGGATGGTGACCCCTTCTTCCTTGTTGATGCGTTTGATGATGTCGAAGATCTCAGAAACCAGCAAAGGAGAAAGGCCCATGGAGGGCTCATCCAGGAGCATCAACTTGGGAGAGGCCATCAATCCCCTCCCGATGACAAGCATCTGCTGCTCTCCCCCGCTGATATAACCGGCCAGTGTATCCCTCCTCTGAACCAGACGCGGAAAATAATGAAATACCATCTCCATGTCCTGTTTCATTTTTTTGGCCTTTTTGTTGGTATGTCCCCCAACAACAAGGTTTTCTTCCACGGTCAAATCGCCAAAGACACGACGGCCTTCCATCACCTGGAAGATGCCCATGCGAACGATTTTCTCAGGAGAGGTTTTGTCAATTCTTTGTCCTTTGAAATTAATGTAACCATCGGTCACCTCGCCATCCTCTGAATCGAGGAGCCCGGAAATAGCCTTCAGGGTGGTCGATTTCCCAGCCCCGTTGTTTCCAAGAATCGTCACAATCTGCCCCTCATTGATCTGAAGGGACATCCCTTTCAAAACGAGAATGACATTATGATAGATGACCTCAATGTTATTGACCAATAATAACGGTTCCAATTTAATTAGGCTCCCAACCTTGAATAGGTTAAATCGACCTCACCCAGATAGGCTTTGATCACATGCTCATTTTGACGAACTTCTGCTGGCTTTCCTTCGGCAATCTTCATGCCGAAGTCGAGCACGCAAACATGATCCGAAATGTCCATGACCACTCCCATGTCATGTTCGATCAAGATAATGGTCACTCCCCATTCCTCATTAATATCCAGAATAAAACGGGCAATATCCTCTGTCTCCTCTAAGTTCATGCCTGTTGCTGGCTCATCGAGGAGAAGGATTTTGGGTTTCATGGCCAAGGCACGCGCCAATTCCACCCTCTTCTGAAAACCAAAGGGAAGCGTATGGACAATGCTTTTCCGGATGTGCTCGATTTCTAACAAATCGATAATCGTTTCCTCAATTTCCTTGCGCAAGGCAATCTCCTCATTCCTGGTCTTACCATAATAGATTCCGCCGGACAAAAATCCCGACTTGAGATGAGCATGGCGCCCAAGCTTGATGTTGTCGATGACGGTCATATGTTTAAACAATTCTACATTTTGAAAAGTCCGGGCAATTCCTAAAGAGGCTACCTTATGGGGCTTCATATTTAAAATATTCTGTCCTTCAAAAATAATTTTCCCTCTTTCGGGGTTATAAAAACGGTTGATACAATTGAGAAGACTGGTTTTACCTGCCCCGTTCGGCCCGATGATCGCAAAGATCTCCCCCTTTTTAACGCGGGTGCTTACCCCAGCCAGCGCTTTAAGGCCCCCAAAACTCAAATGGACATCTTCGATTTGAAGTGTAACCTTTTCTACCACTTCTACCACGGGTTGCTCCATACCCTAAGCTCCCACCTGTTTTACTTTAACTTTGGTTTTCATTCTAAACTCTTTTCCGTCCCGGTAGCGAATATCCAATTCCACTTCCAATTCTTTTTCATCACTGTAGAGCGCATCAATAAGATGCTTATATTTCTCTGCCACAAATTTCCTTCTCACCTTTCTTGTCCTGGTCAGCTCTTCATCGTCAGCATCCAGCTCCTTGTATAAAAGGACAAACCTTTTGACCTGAGCTACCTTGGGAAGTGTCTGGTTGATTTTTGCCACCTCTTTTTCAATCAATTCATAGACTCTGTCTTTCTGGGAAAGATCCGTGAAGGTGGTATAGGGAAGCTGGTTGTTTTCTGCCCACTTACCCACATTATTCATATCAATATTAATCATCGCTGTGATGAAGGGTTGATCCTGACCGATGACCAACGCATCGATAATATAAGGGCTGAATTTGAGTTTGTTCTCGATCAATTGTGGTGAAAATCTGCCTCCATCAGCCAACTTCATCACATCTAACATACGGTCAATGATAATGACCTGGCCATCTCCGTCAATGATTGCTGCGTCGCCCGTATGAAACCAACCTTCCCTTAAGGCCTTTTCTGTTGCTCCAGGGTCTTTATAATAACCTTTGAAGATCGTATCTCCTCTAAACATCAATTCCCCTTCATCGGAGACCTTGATTTCGATTCCAGGAAGGGGTTTACCCACTGTGTCCAGACGGATATCGTCTGTCCGGTGAATCATCGTACCCCCGGATTGTTCCGTCATGCCGTAGGCTTGTTTAATGTTAATGTCTAAAGCTTGAAACATATGGAATATCTCCGGTCCGAGGGGCGCTCCCCCTGTATAAACATGACGGACTTTCGCCAATCCCAGATAATTTTTCAGGGAGCGAAAAAGAAGCCAAAAACCTATCCATTTTAAAAACCTCAAATAAAATGGAGGAATCTTCTTCTTCAATTTATAGTCGGCGACCTGATAACCGATTTTTAAAAAGATGTTATAAACATATCTCTTGATCCACGCAGCGTCTTGTATCTTTACTTGTATATCCGAACACATCTTTTCCCAGATCCTCGGCGGAGCCAACATTATATCGGGACCAATCTCCCGTATATTCTGCTGGGCGGTCTCCACTTTTTCTGGAAAATTTACCGTGAAGGCCTTCGTTAAACTCCAGTATAGAGCAAAGTGTTGTTCACCGATCCAGGAGAGGGGCAGAAAGGAGACATAATTGTCTGTTTCTTTCGCTTCATCCACTTCATCTATAAACCGACCGATGCTGGTCATATTCTTGTGGGTGATCATGCTCCCCTTTGGCAAACCAGTTGTCCCCGATGTATAAACGATCGTCCCCACCTCTTCCAGAGAAACTCGATCGATCACTTCATCAAACAGGTTAGGATTTTTGCTGGCCAGTTCCCGACCTGATTTTTGAACATCTTGAAAGAAAACCAGAATGGGGTCATCATAGCTTCTCATCCCTTTGGGATCATCCACAATCGCCTTTTTTATTTTCGGGCATTTCTCTTTGATGCTCAGGATTTTATCGGCTTGTTCCTGATCTCCCGCCATGACAAAAGTGGAATCGGAATGATTGATAATATACTCCACCTGATCCAGGTGGCTATCTGGGTAAATCCCAACCACCGCCCCTCCGAGAGACTGCACGGCTAACTCCGAGTAAAACCATTCGGGTCGATTGTCGCCGATCACCGAGAGTTTATCCCCTTTTTGAAACCCGAGTTGGTGAAGACCAAGGGCAAAGTCCCTCACATTCTCGTAATATTTCTTCCAGGTAATCGTCTGCCAGATTCCGAACTCCTTTTCGCGGAGGGCGACCTTATTGTCGCCATACTGGAGGGCGTTTCTTCTCAATAATACAGGAAGGGTTTGAGATTCCACTGTCATGGCATTTTGTTGGGCTCGCCCTGTGGAGAAAGCTTGTGAGCTTCTCCACAGGGAATCACCTCGCCTCTATTTTACAAGGGATTTAGCCTGTGTATGCGATACTCCACAGGGTTAATCTAAACGGATCCAATCCGAAATCGGATCAAATTTTACGGTCTTTGAATTGCCGCGGTAAACTCTTCCAACGGGAATGCTATTGTCTTTAATGGTCACCGGAGGCATAAGACCCCCCACATCAAAATTTTTGATAGATTGCAATGCCTTAGTCAGATTGTCTCCTGTAATGCCTCCTGCCATTTTGTCAGCGCGCTTGAAGCATTCTACAAAAAGGAGAGTGGTCATATAATTTTCCATATAACTTTGTGAGCGGTACTCCACCTTAGGATATTTCTTTTGCGTCCACTCTCTGATCTTTTTAATCATGGGAACATCTTCCTGGAAATAAAAAGAATAAGCGGTAACCCCAATATACTCATCAGCCAGCGATCCTAACTCTCTTAAGAGCTGCAACTCAGTGGACCAGAATGTGCCCATAAACTTGGCATTTAGTCCATAATCCTTGCTCTGTTTGATCACCGCTGCAATGGGATTGCTCACAAAGCCCTGAAAGATGCAGTAATCGACTTTCTTTGCCTTCATGTCAAGAACCTGTGTTGAGATATCCACTCCTCCCACCTGTGAGACTTCTTCGGCGACGAGTTTAAGGCCCATTTTCTTACACATCTCCCGGCCAGCAGCAATCGGCTCCCTTCCAAATTCGGTGTCACTATAAAAAAAGGCGACATTGGCGCCGGGTTTTTCCTTGGCAATGTACCTTAAGAGAACACCAAACTGCTCTGCATAGGTGGGAGCAGCAAGAAAGAGGTAAGGATTTTCCTTTGGATTGGCTGCCTCGCTGGTCATGGTATAGGCAGAGTAAAGAACCTTATAACGGGTTTTAATTTCTGGACCTAAGGCCTTGGTCATCCCCGTGCTCTGTCCAAACATAATCTGCGGGTTATATTGAGCCTGAAGGCGTTTAAAGGCAGCGATGCCGACATCGTCCTTATACTCACCGTCTGCCCAATAGTATTGAATCTTCTTCCCGTTGATGCCTCCGGCTTCATTGGCCATATCGACGACATCCTGCATGGCCGCGCTCCCTTCAATTCCTGCAAAGGCAAATCGTCCGGTAAAGGGATGAATCGCGCAGATGGTAGGTGTTTGCTGGCCTATGGCGATGCTGAATGGCCCAAGACATAAAATCAAACTGAGAATAAGAAATCCTGTTTTCCTCATAATGCGTTCCTCCTTTCAAATATTTTTCCTTAATAGGAAAATGGCCAAAGGGTGAAAAACTTCTTGATTCGGTTCCAGATTTCAGCCAAACCACGGGGTTCAAAAATCAGGAAACTGACAATCAAAAATCCGAAGACAACCTGTTTGAAGGGAATGATCAATTTCCCCATGTCCGGCGCATAGGATTTGACCACATCGGACCACACATTCAGAATCTCGGGGACCAGGGTCATGAAAATGGCGCCGAAAATAGAGCCGATAACGCTTCCAAGTCCTCCAACAATGATCATAGCGAGATACTGAATACAAACCATAAAATTGAAGTGCTCCGGGATCACGACTTTTAAAAAGCTGACCCATAATGCCCCTGAGACGCCCGCGTAAAAAGAGCTAATGGCAAAGGCAGTCAGTTTGTATCGAAAGAGATTAATTCCCATAATTTCAGCGGCAAGATCACGGTCACGTATTGCCACAAAGGCTCGCCCCATCTTCGACCGAACAAGGTTCCGAGCATACCCTACCCCGAGCACCGTAAAAAAAAGGGTTATCCAATAAAAATCCTTCTCTGTGACAAATTGAAAACTTCCGATCGCCGGGGGTGGAATATGGATTCCTGTAATTCCCTTGGTCATCGATTCCCAATGGACAAAGATGAATCCAAATATAAATTGAGCAGCTAAGGTGGCAATACAGAGATAAAGACCCTTGACTCGCAAAGAAGGGATGCCGATCACCAAGCCAGCCAGTGCGGAGAGTAAACCGGCCAAAGGAATGGACAACCAGAAAGAAACCCCATATTTGGTGATGAGAATGGCTGACGTATAGGCCCCGACACCGATGAAGGCGGCGTGTCCCAGAGAAATCTGTCCTGTAAATCCAGTCAAAAGATTGAGGCCAATCGCTCCGATCACGGCAAAACCAATCATGTTGGCAATGTAGAGCATGTGGGCATTGGCAATGAATGGAAAGACGATCAAAAAAATGAAGAAAAGAACCAGCCAAAATTTGACAAAACGGGATTGGAAGATCTCTTCATCCTTGATGTAATTTTCTTTAAAATCGCCGCACCGCATAATTTGTTGACTTTCTTTAGTCTATGAGGTAATTAAACTCATCGTTCTGAAACAAATGGTTATATCCATTTCTGGTTTTTTCAGTCCGCAATCTGAAATCTGCAATCTAAAATTAATACAAACGCAATAATTCTTTTTACCCCCCCTTACCCTCCCTCCTCGAGGGGAAGGGTGAGAGTGGGGGTGATGTCATTTTATTTATTGCGTTGGTATTAGTTAAACCCTTTCAATGATCACTTTCCCAAATAGTCCATAAGGCCGAATCATGAGAATGATCAAAACAATAAAGAAAGGAGCCACTTCCTTGGCGCCCCCCCCCACCAGTGGGTCAATATAAAGGCCAGTTAAATTTTGTAATATTCCGACTATAAAACCACCCAGGATCGCCCCACCAATGCTATCCAGACCTCCCAAGATGATGACGGATAACACGGCAAGACCCACATCTCCCATATAGATGTTAATGCCGCTGATATTTCCAATCACTATTCCACCAATCACAGCAGCGATGGCGCCAAAACTCCAGGACAAGGCAAATACCCTTTTCACGCTGACGCCCATGGAAAGGGCCGCCTGCTGGTCATTGGCGGTTGCCCGCATCGCCACACCGGTTCGGGAAAATTTGAAAATAAAAATGAAAACAATCGTTGTAATCACGGCGAAGATGAAGCCCCAGAGAAGCCCTGAGGGGACTACGGCGAAACCGAGCTTTAAGGGTTGGGGCGGAAAAATCTGTGGAAAGGCCCGGTAAGTCGGATCCCAGACCATATACATGAGGCCTCTGAGAATAGCTCCCAATCCAATGGTCACCATGATTACTGAAATGATGGGTTCTCCGATCAGCGGTCTTAAAATGAGAGGCTCGATTACGATCCCGAGAAGAATGGCAAAGAGGATGGTGATAATAAAGGCAATCCAGAAAGGGACATGAATCATGGTGAGAGCGGTGAAACAGATGAACGCCCCCAATGTCATGAATTCACCCATAGCCAGATTGAGAACACTGGTGGCTTTATAAATCAGAACAAACCCGAGAGCGATCAGGCCATAAACACCGCCGGTCGCCAAGCCGGCGACGATAACTTGAATTAAAATTGAGAAATCCATAGATTAGGTTCGCCGAATGGAATGGTGACCCGTCCTTTAGGGACACCCTACCCTTTAAAAAAACTGACTCGTTAAAGACGGATAAAAATTCTACCCACCCCGAGTAGATAGAATTGTATACTGACAGAATGTTTTATTAAACCTTTCTTGAGGAAATTTTATTTAGCAAAATGAAGTTCAGATGTCAATAACTTTCACTTCGAATAATCGTAGAATCCTTTTCCGGTTTTTCTCCCCAAGTGACCGGCCCGGACCATCTTTCGCAACAAGGGACACGGCCGGTATTTGGAGTCACCCAATTCTTTATAAAGATTGTCCTGAACCATCAAGAGAGTGTCTAAACCCACAAGATCCGCCAGCGCCAACGGACCGATGGGATGATTGGCTCCAAGGACCATTCCCTTATCAATATCCTCCGCCGACGCAATCCCCTCCTGAAGGACAAAAATGGCTTCGTTGATCATGGGAACCAGAATACGATTCACAGCAAATCCAGGCGCCTCATTCACGGTGATCGAGGTTTTCCCTAATTTTTCCGCGAGGGCTTTAATGACTTGGAAGGTCTCCTCAGAGGTGGCCTGCCCCTTAATAATTTCTATGAGTTTCATGACAGGGACAGGATTAAAGAAATGCATACCAATAACTTTCTCCGGCCGCTTCGTCATGGAAGCGATCTCCGTGATGGAAAGCCCGGAGGTATTCGTAGCCAGGATGGTGTCTTGAGCACAAAGTTGATCCAGTTCCTTATAAACCTGTTTCTTCAGATCCATATTTTCAATAACGGCTTCAATGACCACCGCAGCCCCTTTCACGGCCTCTGCCATGTCCAATGTCCCTTTCACCCTTGACAACACGGAATCAGCCTGTTCCTTGCTCATCTTTCCTTTACTGATGGCCCGCTCGTAATTCTTCTTAATAATGTTCAGCCCTCCCTGGACGAACCGGTCCTCGATATCTCGCATGGTCACTTCATAACCCGCTTCGGCTGAAACTTGAGCAATTCCAGAACCCATCAAACCCGCACCCAGCACACATATTTTCTTGATCTCCATTTTTCTCCCCTCCGTTATGACTATTTAAACGGTAGAGACTTTACCAATAGAGGACTGTCCTTGTCAAGGATTATGATTGAAGGGCTTAGGAGGGGTATTAGAATACTTTATGATGGTCTTATTATCAGGGAAGAAGTTCAATCAAGAGAAGCAGGTGAAAGATTGGATTTCCTTTCAAAGCTGACTGAATCCGCGGTCACAAATGAAATGGCTCTTACTATGGCAAGGGCCCTCTCCGCTCTAAGATAAGTCAGGACATCCGTCATTTCCTGGCTTCTGACCACAAACTCCTGCATGCTCCATCGGCCATATTGTTCTATTCCCATTAATAACTCTTCACCTTTTAGCATATTTCCCCTCTTGTCCTAATAAAATGGTTGGGTTTTTTTTTATTAAATTTATTCCATTCATTTTGCTTCCGATCCTCTTCTTAATTCAATGAACAGGGTGAATATTTTTATCATCCATTTTAAATAGAGTAATCTGAATGAAAACCAATTGCTTTTAATATGATGGATACTCACCATGAACCCTCCACTTTTTTCCATGACTCAGACCTCACAATACCATTAGACCTTATCAGTCTTTATTTTCTTCAATGAGGTATTAAGCAATTGCCATACCATTTAAAGCATAATTCGATAACTGATTGAATATTATAAGTATTTTAAAATTAACTTTTTTGTGGAAATGCCCTTTAATTCCAAAAATTGTCCCCTACTCCGATTT
>DCUS01000065.1:0-5803 GCA_002327885.1 Syntrophaceae bacterium UBA2208 | reverse complement strand
GAGCCCATGAAAGCCTGTTTTGAAAAATTCTGGGTGACAAAAAAAGTCAATTCCTTTTTACGAAAGATAAAAGAATAAATTGAATATATTCAATTAAAACAATGGATTAGGGGATCTGTCGCATCCTGGCATTGAACTTGCTTTTTTAGAAACGTAATAGCAGTTCGTATCTTGTTTGTTCGCGAATACGATACGAAAAATCAAGCGGTAGACAGTTTTTTCTTGCGACACAATGATAGGATTAAAATACAAAGAGACTTCTCCGCTCTCAATTAAGGTCGAGGCATTTGCCCTGGAACTATCGCACCTCATCCGCGGTGTTCGCATTTACCCCGCTAAGCATCCTACCCTCCTCGAAGTCGCTAAAAATGTCCTTCATTATGCTCCTTTAGATTCCACAGGGTCTCTCAAGATCGGCATCACTTCAAAAGAACTCGTCGTGTCAGGAGAATTTATTGCCGGCAGGGCAAGTCGTCTTGCATCAATGCTTCATACGCGAAAAGTGCTCCAATTATTCTGGACGAAAGATGTGACCCTTGAGGATGTCTGGTCTTTTGCCCAGTTGATATCCACCCCCAAACTGGAAGGTCATGAACTGCGTCGAAAGCTTCGCGATGAAGTTTTTAACATTAACATTGAAACCCTCAATCTGGACCAAATCCACAGTGAGATTTCGGATACGATTAACGCTTACCGGGATAACCCAGAGCAGAGGCGCCGTCAGGCCTGGCTTGCCTTGATGAGCCACGAAGCGCCTGCCGAGCAGCTTGCCACAGCTATCGCCTCCGATGAATTCTGGGAGACTGCAAAGACTGAGTGGAAGGAATCTGGATTGGGTGATTCAGAAGGGTTTACGAAATTCTTGCTCAAATTGGGTGAGCGCCTCGAGGATGCCCTGTCCCTTCTTCCCGATGGACAACGAGAAGATATTCTTGACTACCTTACGCAAATGGGAACGCTCCTCTCTGTCAGAGATCTCGTCCGGATCGTGGGACGGGAAGGCCAGGAGTCCAAACGATTGGGGCTTGGAAAAGCCTCATTGCTGAGGGAGATCGACGAAGACCGATTTGTAGATCTTCTGGCAGGACTTGCTGCGTTGGGTGAGAAAGGATCCAAAAGATTTTTGGAGGTTTACCGCCGTTTTGCCCCGGTCGCCAAAACTGACGAACTTCTTTCACGGGTCAAGTCCAGGCTTTCTCCAGGAAAAGATAGCGAGTTTACGGCAGAGGTATGGAAGACAGTAGAAGATCTTATTGTCAATCTATCGGAAAACCCTTTCATGGAGACAGAATATTCTGATTCACTCGAATTCCTGAAAAATCCCTCAGTCGTGATGAGCCCTGAAGAGGAGACGCCGGTTTTATGGGTGGACCCTGATGAATACTTAGACCAGTTGATCCTTGCACTGGCAGTGGAGGGAGAGGAAGACTTTACGAAAAGACTTCTCGACCGTATCGAAAGACGTGCAGAACAACTTGGTCCATTACCTATTTTAGGATTCGTCAGGCTTGTTGATCGAACCCTCCCAAACCTGCTCGATTCTGTTCCTCCTCTTGTCAAAAACTTATTTCTAAAGGGTCTTTCTTCTTTCAATAAAACGTCGTTCGTAGAACGACAGGCCCTTATCACCTTCGCTGTAAAACACGAAAGGTGCCTCCTCGATACGGCGTTAAAAGTCCTTGCGGAAGAAGAACAGATCTCAAAGCGCCATTTTCTTGTCAATCTCCTCTCTCGCTTCTCTTCAGCCGCAACGCCAACATTTGTGGTGAAGTCCCGAACCAGCCCTTGGTATGTGGCCCGTAATCTCGCCATCATTCTCGGACAGCAAGGGCTTCCCCAGGTTCTTCGGCCTCTTCAGGCTCTTTCAAACCATCCCCACCCAAAGGTCAGCAATGAAGCCCTCAGGGCTCTAAAGAGAGTCCAGACCTCACTCTCAAACTCACCGAGGGAATAGGGAATAAGAAACAGGAGCGCTGCCCATGCAAAACTACCGGGATTTACTAAAAAAGGAGAAAGATGATGGGGCAAGATGTCCTTGATTATTTTCTTGCCTCTCTTGGGGCTCTTTTTCGGAATCGACGGATCTATCCTCCGGGGGCCAAGCAAGTTCTCCATTCGGCGATGCAAGCCTCTCAGAAGCTTGGTGAATGGGGACGATCGGTAAGAATTACCTTCCTCGGAAATGATACGATTGTCGCAGACAGGAGGATTGAAACCATTCCCCTGTCTTTTCGTGCTCTTTTTGAATCGCTCCAACAACTCGGATTCGAGAGTGTACAAATTGATGGGGAAGCGAGTGATAACGATCTGATGGCCTGGATTGAGAAGGTAGTTTCCAAGGATCGGGCTCCCTACCAAGGGTCGAAAATCACCGCCGGGTCTTTAAAACTTGAAAGAAGGGTCGAACCTCAATCGGTCTTAATTCGGGCTGTTACAGGATATCTCGGATTTCTGACTGAGACTCAGGAAGTTCTTTCCGACCTCGAATCCAGAAAGTCCGAAGGTCTCGTTCGAGCACGTGAGGTGGTGTGCGCGATTGTGGCCCGTTTGTCCTTAGGCAGAGAACTTTTTGAACCGATCCGTGAAATGAAAAACTTCGACGATTACACCTTTACTCATGCCCTCAATGTCTGCGTTCTCTCGTCCGCTTTAGCTCGGGGCCTCCGGCTTTCCGATGAGATGGTCAATGCGATCGCCATGGCTGCTCTCTGTCATGACCTCGGAAAGAAAGAGGTGCCCAAAGAGATTCTAAATCACAAAGGATCCCTTGAACCCCATGAGTGGCACCTCATGGAGAGGCATCCCTCCATTGGTGCTCGGCTCCTCCTCGATATCCCCGGGGTAGAATCATCATACCCTCTCCTCCCTGTAGTGGCCCACCAGCACCATATGGGGGCTGATCACTCGGGATATCCTAAAGTCCAGGATCATTTACCGCAGCATAGGCAGCATTTTGCGAGCCTTCTTGTAGCGGTTGCCGATGTCTATGATGCCCTTCGCACGGTTCGCCCTTATCGGCCCGCTTTAACCGTTGCCAAGGCCGCAACCATTTTAATCAGGGACGCCTTGTCCGGAAAACTTTACAAGGAGTATGTCTCCTCTTTCCTATTACTCTTGAATGTCATGGCGGCAGGGCGGAGAGTCGTCCTCTCGGACGGAAGTTGTGGGATGATTGTTGAGACACAAACCGGAAAACCGTTATGCCCTATGGTCGGCGACGAATATGGGCGGATTCGGGATCTTTCAGAACCTTCATCCCCTACGATCTGGGAATTGAATGAAGATTCGACCGATGACCTTCATGAGATGTCCCTTTAGATATCATCGCGGAACGGCTCTCGTTTTGAGTGATTGATAGGGTGCCATCATTCTTGGGTCCGTCAAAAAGCAAGTGTCGCCGGGTGTAATTTTTTTCTCTCACTCCATCAATAAAGAATCCCCGCATAGCCAACGAAACTGTCGTCCGGCATGATATCATAACTGGTGTAGTAATCGAGGAGGATCCCTTTCTCCGCTCCCAAAGCCTGGGCGGTGGCCATTGTGGAGATGGCTGCGCCTGCGCTACAGGCGCTATCATTTTCCAAAGCATGCTTCAGGAGGCCTTCCATATCCATTTTTAAAGCCCGATCAATAAACCCTTTATCATTTTCATTTTTGACCCACTCCACAGAATCCGGACCGATCCCTTTGCTTAAAAACCCATAATTTGGACCATAGTGAGTCAAGTCTGTGGACCCGACCGCAAGGAGAGACATTTTTTCTTCCTTGGCAATCTCAGCCACTTCTTTCCCGAGTGTCTCAGCTTTGGGAGAAAGTGGCGATCGTATGGCAATAAGCTTCGCTTCCGGGAAAAAATATTTTACCATAGCCAATTGAATCTCAATGGTATTGTCTCCGCTGGTCGGACTCTCCTTTCTTACATCCATTCTTCTCATCAGGCTTTTTACGAAGCTGGCATGAATCTCGATATCACCGAATGGCGTTTCGCAGGCCTCCTCTGTTACCAATCGGGGGAGGTCCTCCGTGGAAAGATGCCCCCCGTAAAGGACAACCACTTCAGGATTGCTTTTCAATCTCAAGGCATGAAAGACCCTTGCGGCAAGTTTCCCGGAGAAATACCAACCCGCATGCGGGACAATTCCACCTAACCCCTTGGTGAGTTGAAGCAAAGAAGGCGACCATCCCTCCAAATACGATTCGATCTCTCGCCGGCATTCCTTTTTTTCCGCAGGGTACCACCCCATTGGCAGTGTTCTTTTCCGTCGGTTCATGGAACTCACCTCTATTTATTTCGGAATTCGGAGTTTCAGGTTATGAGGCTCCGAACTCTAAAATAAACCGTTTGAAAGAATAGAACTCTGACTCCACCCCCAATAAGGAACTGATGATTTCTAACGTGGTAAATCAAGGGATACCTTCTAAGACCATCGCAAGCAGAGCCATTCGCACAAAAACTCCATTTCTCATCTGTCTAAAATAGGCCGCACCCGGGTAGTCATCCACTTCCGTGCTGATCTCATCTACCCTCGGAAGGGGGTGAAGAATAGTGATCTTTTTCTTCAGCTTCTTAAGAAATGCTTCGTCTATAATATAGCTTCCCTTGACTCTTTCATACTCTGATAGGTCAGTAAATCTCTCTTTCTGAATTCGGGTCATATAGATGAGGTGACTTGCATTGGTTGCTTTTAACATGTCCTCTGTCTCTTCGATCTTAATCCCTCGCTGCGTTAGATTGGAGGTGATTTCCTCAGGCATTCTTAGGGCGCCAGGCGAGACAAAATAGAACTGGGTCTGATAAAGAGATAAGAGCTCGACCAATGCATGGACCGTCCGGCCATTCTTTAAATCACCGATTATAGAGACGACCAAATTCTTAAGAGAACCTAACTCTTTGTAAATCGTATAGATGTCGAGGAGAGCTTGAGTGGGGTGTTGTCCTGTCCCGTCCCCGGCATTAATGATAGGGGTAGAAACTGCCTCCGCTGCCTCTCTGGCTGATCCCGTGCGTGGGTGTCGAATCACAATCACATCGGCATATTGGGACGCCGTCCTCACGGTATCTGTCAAGGTCTCCCCTTTTGCAACCGAGGAACTTTCAACGGAACCCAGGCTGATGACCCCTCCCCCCAAACGCTGCATCGCTGCTTCAAAGGAGAGTCGCGTTCTTGTACTGGGCTCAAAAAAGAGAGTCGCCAGAATCTTTCCTTCCAATAAATTGAGGGCTTTCTTTTTCTTTAATTCTTTTTCAAAATAGGATGCGTTCTTGATGATCGTATCAATATCTCTTTTAGAAAACTGATTCCCATGAAGGATGTCTTTTCCTTTAAGGCTCCCCATTTTTAAAACCTCCTTTAAACTCAGACTTGATGAACCAAGGCTTTCAATCGATCCGGGCTCCATGGATAGATCATTAATTCTCAGGTTCAATCATTCCATCTTTTGCCACAATTCTTCCTGCGACCATGGTCAGGATCGCTTTTCCATGGAGCTCCCACCCATCAAAGGGGCAATTCCTGCCTTTGGAGTAAAAGCGATTGGCGTTTACCCTCCATCTCTTATCCACATCAATCAGAGTCAGGTCTGCTTGACCCCCTGATCGGAGGCTGCCAATTCCCAATATATCAAGCCCGAAAATCTGAGCCGGTCGGATCGTCATTTTCTCAATGGCTTGATGAAGCGTCAAAATTCCCGGACGCACCAAGAAACTTAAGACCAATCCGAGGGTTGTTTCTAACCCAATCACTCCGAAGGGGGCATCCTCCCAGGAGCGGTTTTTCTCTTCCGGGGAATGCGGAGCATGATC
>DCUS01000180.1:28307-29492 GCA_002327885.1 Syntrophaceae bacterium UBA2208 | reverse complement strand
TCCTTGGTAAGGATGAGGTCACCAGTTCGATCCTGGTCGTGGGCTCCAAAAAGAAAGATGGATTGGGCGGTCTTTTCGAAAGATAAGGAGGGTTTGAGCCATGTCGAAGCCGAAGTTTGAGAGGACGAAGCCGCATGTGAATGTAGGGACGATCGGGCATGTGGATCATGGGAAGACGACGTTGACGTCAGCGATCACGAAGGTATTATCGACGAGGAAGTTAGCGTCGTATACGGCGTTTGATCAGATAGACAAGGCGCCGGAGGAGAAGGAGCGGGGGTTGACGATAGCGATAGCGCATGTGGAGTATGAGACGGGGAAGCGTCATTATGCGCACATCGATTGTCCGGGTCATGCGGATTATATTAAGAACATGATTACGGGGGCGGCGCAGATGGATGGGACGATTTTGGTAGTATCGGCGGCGGATGGGCCGATGCCACAGACGCGGGAGCATGTATTATTGGCCAAGCAGGTACGGGTGCCGTATATTGTGGTATTTTTGAACAAGGTGGACATGGTGGAGGATCCGGAGTTATTGGATTTGGTGGAGTTGGAGGTACGGGAGTTGCTTTCGGGGTATGATTTTCCTGGGGAGAGTACGCCGGTGATACGGGGCAGTGCGCTCAAGGCGTTGGAGTGTGGGTGTGGGAAGCCGGAGTGTCAGTGGTGTAAGGGGATATGGGAGTTGATGGATGCGGTGGACACGTTTATTCCGGAGCCGGTGAGGGAGATTGACAAGCCGTTTTTGTTGCCGGTGGAGGATGTTTTTACGATATCGGGGCGGGGGACGGTGGTGACGGGGCGAGCGGAGCGTGGGGTGATCAAGGTGGGCGATGAGGTGGAGGTGGTAGGGATCAGGCCTACGATCAAGACCGTTTGTACGGGGGTGGAGATGTTTCGCAAGACCCTGGATCAGGGTCAGGCTGGGGATAATATTGGGGTATTGTTACGGGGGGTGAAGCGTGAGGAGGTGGAGCGGGGTCAGGTGGTATCGAGGCCTGGTTCGATCACGCCGCATCGGAAGTTTAAGGCGGAGGCGTACATATTGACGAAGGAGGAGGGGGGTCGGCATACGCCGTTTTTTAATGGGTATCGGCCTCAGTTTTATTTTCGGACGACGGATGTGACGGGGGTGGCGGTATTGCCGGAGGGGGTAGAGATGGTGATGCCGGGGGACAATGT
>DCUS01000180.1:10429-28273 GCA_002327885.1 Syntrophaceae bacterium UBA2208 | reverse complement strand
CGAATAAGGGATAAGGGAGAGGGGCTTCGATATGACAACACAGAAGATCAGGGTTTGTTTAAAATCTTATGACCATAGACTCTTGGACAAATCGACTGCTGAGATCGTCGATACCGTTCGTCGAACGGGAGCCAGTGTGGCGGGCCCTATCCCTCTTCCAACGAAGATCAACAAATACTGTGTTCTAAGATCGCCTCACGTGGATAAAAAATCGAGAGAGCAGTTCGAAATTCGAACCCATAAGCGTCTTCTGGATATTTTAGAGCCAACCCAGCAAACGGTTGACGCACTGATGAAACTCGACCTTGCCGCCGGAATTGATGTTGAGATCAAGTTATAAGGATGAAAGGCAATGAAAAGAACCTTAGGAATCATCGGGAAGAAATTAGGGATGACTCAAATCTTTCTCGAAGACGGCTCAGTCGTCCCGGTGACCGTCGTTGAAGCTGGTCCTTGTTCAGTGATCCAAAAAAAGACCAAAGAAAAGGATGGTTATAATGCCCTTCAGCTCGGTTTCGCCCCTAAAAATAGCCAGAGGGTAAACAAACCCCTCTCCGGACATTTTAAGAAAGCGGGGACAGGGGCGTTTTACGCAATGAAGGAATTCCGGGTAGAGGATGTGGAATCGTATGAGTTAGGTCAGGAAGTAAATGTGAATCTCTTCAGGCCCGGAGATGTTGTGGATGTCACCGGCCTTAGCAAAGGGAAAGGGTTTACCGGGGTCATAAAACGCCACAAATTTCATGGCTCACCCGGATCTCATGGAACCCATGAATATTTTCGCCACGGAGGGTCCATTGGTTCTGCCACCTATCCTCATCATACTTTTAAAGGTTTAAAGATGCCAGGGCAGCACGGGAATCGGAAGGTAACCGTTCAAAATATCAAAGTGGTGGATATTAAAGAAGACCAAAACCTCATCCTTCTCCAGGGAGGAATCCCGGGAAGTCGAACAGGATGGGTCCTCATTCGAAGCGCTACAAAGTCGGAATCCCTGCCCGACCGACAGGCGGGGGCTCGTATCGAGAAGAATGTTATTGCTGCCCCATCAGTTTAAGGAAAGGGAACGGGATGACCACGTTAGCCGTCTATGACATTGGAAATCAAAAGGTAAGCGATATAGAATTGGATGATCGGATTTTCGACGCAAAGATCAATCCAACGCTTTTCTATGATGTCATCCGCATGGATCTCGATTCTAAGAGAAAAGGGACGGCCTCTACTAAAAATAGGGCCCTTATTCGAGGAGGAGGAGCAAAACCCTGGAGACAAAAAGGGACTGGAAGAGCACGAGCAGGATCCCGACGGTCTCCCCTCTGGAGAGGAGGAGGAACGATCTTTGGTCCCATGCCAAAAGACTATTCCATTTCTCTTCCTAAAAAAGTGAAAAGAGCGGCTCTCCGGGCGGCTCTCAGCCTGAAGCGTCAGGAAGGAAAACTGATCCTACTGAACGATTTCCCGCTGGAAGGGTTTAAAACCCGCCTGGTCCTTGAAATCCTGAAAAGATTCCAGGTTGAGGATGCCCTGATCGTAACGGATGAAAGAAATTCTTTTTTAGAGCGTTCAGCTCAAAATCTCCCTGGAATTGAGGTTCTTCGTTATGAAGGCTTAAACGTCTATGACATCTTAAATCATGAACACCTAATTTTACTCCATCCAACGGTGGCGAAGATCGAAGGGACGCTCAAATCATGAAAGAAGCACAGGAAATCATCCGAAGACCCCTGATTACTGAAAAAAGCACCCAGCAGAAGGAAGAGGGGCATCAATATGTTTTCGAGGTCCACCGGGATGCGAATAAGATCGAAATTCAGCAAGCCGTTGAACGTCTCTTTAAAGTGAAAGTCCTCCACGTAAGAACCTCCAATGTTTTGGGTAAGATCAAACGTCTGGGGAGAAAATACGGGAAGAGACCGGATTGGAAGAAGGCAATCGTCACCCTGAAAGAGGGGGACCGTATCGAATTCTTTGAAGGAGCCTAATAGTAAATACGAAGGACTAATATAGAATTCCGTCAAAGTGTTAGGCGTAAGTCGTAAGTGGGTTTACCCCTTACCCCTAACGCCTTACCCCTTGCGAATCATAACTTCGATATTCTGATTTTAGATTGAATGGAGTTAAAAGATGGCCATTAAAAAGTTTCGACCCACCTCTCCGGGAAAACGGTTTCAAACCGTCTCTGATTTTCAGGAAATCACCTCTACGACCCCAGAGAAGAGCCTTCTCCGTTCTTTAAAAAAGACAGGGGGAAGAAACGCCTATGGAAGAGTCACCGCCTGGCATCGAGGAGGAGGTCATAAACGAAAATATCGAATGATTGATTTTAAACGGGACAAAAGGGAGATTCCGGCAAAAGTCGCCTCGATTGAATATGATCCAAATCGGTCTGCTCGAATTGCCTTGCTTCATTATGTCGACGGGGAGAAGCGATATATCCTTGCCCCTTCTCAACTGCGGCCTGGAGAACGAGTGATTGCAAGCCCAGCCGCAGATATCAAACCTGGCAATGCCCTGCCCCTTCGTAATATTCCGACAGGCACATTAATTCATAATATCGAGTTGAAAGTGGGAAAGGGCGGCCAGATCATTCGGAGCGCAGGAGCCTCTGGCCAATTGATGGCAAAGGAAGGGAAATATGCCCATGTTAAACTCCCCTCGGGGGAAGTCCGATTAATCCTTCAGGACTGTTATGCCACCATTGGCCAGGTAAGCAATCTTGAACATGAAAATATCTCGCTCGGAAAAGCAGGAAGAAATCGATGGCTGGGATGGAGGCCCACTGTTCGCGGAGTAGCCATGAATCCCATTGACCATCCTTTAGGTGGCGGCGAGGGAAAGAGTTCAGGAGGCAGGCATCCTTGTACTCCATGGGGAGTGCCGGAGAAAAAGACTCGAAAAAATAAAATGACCAACAAATATATTCTGAAGAGGAGAGATTGATGGCCCGTTCAATTAAAAAGGGGCCTTTTGTCGATTCCCATTTGATTAAAAAAGTGGAGGAGGCCCGAAGGACAAAGGAAGGGAAAGTGATCAAAACTTGGACAAGGCGATCCACGATTGTCCCTGAAATGGTGGGGTTGACTTTTGCTGTCCATAACGGAAAAAAATTTATTCCGGTCTTTATCACGGAAGAAATGGTCGGACACAAGTTAGGGGAATTCTCCCCGACTCGAACCTTTCATGGCCATTCCGGAGACCGTAAGACCAAAATCAAAGGGAAGGCTGCTCCATAGCAGGTGAGCGATGAGATGGAAGTGAAAGCGAAATTGAAGTTTGTTCGAATTGCCCCAAGAAAAGCACAATTGGTAGCCGATCTGGTCAGGGGAAAGGGATCAGAAGAGGCTTTAAATATCCTGACTTTTACAAAAAAAGCAGCGGCAAAGATCGTCATCAAATTATTAAAATCGGCTATTGCCAATGCCACACAAAAGAAGAATATCGATGTCGATCGACTTTATATTAAAAAGATCACTGTGGATCAGGGGCCGACCATGAAACGCTTTCAACCGAGGGCATTGGGTCGTGCCACCACGATCCGAAAGAGAAACAGCCATATCACCATCGTCTTGGACGAAAGGGCAAGCTAATGCCAAAGCCAGACCTGCCAAAGAATTTTTTCGGCGGAGGGGTTGGCGCAGGCGCATGAGGGAGGACAAAACTTGGGACAGAAAGTACATCCAATAAGCTTTCGATTGGGACTGATTAGGTCATGGGATTCCCGATGGTATGCGGAGAAAGATTATCCTCAGCTCCTTATCGAAGATATTCGGATCCGGGATCATTTGAAGAAAAAACTCTATCATGCCGGAGTTTCCAAGATCGAGATTGAACGGGCCGCCAGCAAGTCAAAAAAGGCCAAAGTCAGCATTTACACCGCCCGGCCCGGCATCATTATCGGGAAGAAGGGGGCAGAGGTGGAGAACCTGAAGAGGGAACTCCAGAAGATGACTTCCAAAGAAATCTTTATTAATATCCAAGAAGTCAAGCGGGCGGAGATCGATGCCCAGTTGGTGGCTGAGAATGTGGCCCTCCAATTGCAGAGACGAGTTGGATTCCGAAGAGCCATGAAAAAAGCGGTGACGTCTGCTCTTAAACTGGGCGCCAAGGGGATTAAGATTGCCTGCGCCGGAAGATTGGGAGGGGCAGAAATGGCCCGTAGAGAATGGTATCGTGAGGGTCGGGTTCCCCTTCACACCCTTCGGGCGGATATTGATTTTGGCCTGGCAGAGGCCAAGACCACTTATGGGATTATCGGCGTGAAGGTTTGGATCTTCAAAGGAGAGGTCTTCCCAACCAAAGAAGGAGAAGAAAGAGCAGCCTAATCCAATGATAATTTTGGAATCATGGAATACTGGAAAGATGGAATAATGTAAAAAAACCAACTTATTTTTATAAATCCAATTTTCCAACATTCCATCATTCCACTCTTCCTAAGGGGACGAAGTTTTATGTTGATGCCGAAAAAAACGAAATATCGAAAACAACAAAAGGGAAAGAGAAGAGGCGTCGCTTCCCGAGGAAATACTCTCAATTTTGGTGACTTCGGACTTCAGGCCATCGAATGCGGTTGGTTGACCTCCCGTCAGATCGAAGCCGCACGTATTGCTATGACGCGATTCATCAAGCGTACAGGTCGGATCTGGATCCGTATCTTCCCGGACAAACCCATCACCAAAAAACCTGCTGAGACCAGGATGGGAAAAGGGAAAGGCACCCCGGAAGACTGGGTGGCCGTCATCCGCCCTGGCCGGATTCTTTATGAAATGGAAGGGGTTCCTGAAGAAAGGGCCAGAGAGGCATTCCTGCTGGCCTCCCATAAATTGCCGATTCATACAAGGTTCATCATGAGGGGGACGCATCTATGAAGGTAAAGGAACTCCGCCAACTGAGCGACGGGGAGCTGCTCGAAAAGGAAAAAGGATTAGGGGAGGAGCTTTTCAATCTTCGTTTCCAGCATGCCACGGGTCAGTTGGAAAATGTCATGCGGATCCCTCAGGTCAAACGGGACATGGCTCGTGTGAAAACGATTCTTAAAGAAAAGGCTCTGAACAAAGGAAAATAAAACCAATGCAAGAGAGAGGCAAACGAAAGATATTAACAGGTGTCGTATCGGGCGATAAAATGGATAAGACCATTATCGTTATGGTCAATCGTCTCGTCCTTCATCCGGTCTATAAAAAATATATCCGGAAGAGGACGAAGGTGAAGGCCCACGACGAAAAGAACGAATGCCATACCGGAGACAAGGTCTTATTGATCGAAACACGCCCCCTCAGCAAGGACAAAAGGTGGCGTGTCAAGGAGATCCTTGAGCGGGCTGCTTAACCAATGATCGCCGTAGGAGTAGATCATGATTCAGATGCGGAGTATTCTCGAAGTCGCTGATAATTCGGGAGCGAAAAAATTGGGGTGCGTTAAAGTCCTCGGCGGCACCCGGCGAAAGTATGCCACCTTAGGGGATATTATCGTCGTTTCAATTAAAGATGCCCTTCCCAACTCCAAGATTAAAAAAGGGGAGGTGGCTCGTGCCGTGATTGTCAGGACGAAGAAAGAGGTGAAACGTCCTGATGGTTCTTATATCAAATTTGATGACAACTCTGCTGTCCTCATCAATCCTCAAGGGGATCCTGTGGGAACCCGAATTTTTGGTCCGGTAGCCCGGGAACTTCGAGCCAAACGATTTATGAAGATCATCTCCTTGGCTCCAGAGGTCCTTTAAGAAAAGGAATTTAAAATGGTTGTCCCAAAATATCACATTAAAAAAAATGACCTCGTGATGGTCATGAATGGAAAAGAGAAGGGAAAGAGTGGACGGGTCCTAAGAGTCCTTCCCGAAAAGGAAAAGGTGCTCATCGAAAAAATCAATTTCGTTAAGAGGCATTCTCGACCTCATGGGAAACAGAGACAGGGTGGGATTTTGGAAAAAGAAGCACCCCTTCATCTTTCCAATGTGATGCTCCTCTGTGAAAAATGCAATAAACCGATTCGAATCGGACACCGCATTTTGGATGATGGAAAGAAGGCGCGGTTCTGTCGAAAATGCGGGGAACTTTTGGATAAGTAGGTGATCCAATGGCGACACTCAAAAAGATCTATCAGGAAAAAGCCGTTCCTGCGCTGATGAAGCGGTTCAACTATAAGAACCGGATGGAAGTCCCTAAACTTGAAAAGATCGTGATCAATATGGGATTGGGGGAGGCCATCCAGAATATAAAAATTCTCGATTCTGCGGCTCTGGAACTCAGTCAAATTACGGGACAGAAACCTGTTATTACAAAGGCAAAAAAATCAATTGCCCAGTTCAAATTGAGAACGGGAATGCCGATTGGATGCAGGGTCACCCTTCGAAAAGCCCGGATGTACGAGTTCTTTAATCGCCTGGTGAATGTCACCCTTCCGAGAGTCAGAGACTTTAAAGGACTCTCCGGAAAGTCCTTTGATGGAAGAGGAAATTATGCTTTAGGGATTCGTGAACAACTGATCTTTCCGGAAATTCATTACGATAAGATTGACAAGATAAAAGGGATGAACATCGTCATCGTCACCACGGCGAAAACCGATGAAGAGGGGAAGGAACTGCTGAAGTTATTAGGAATGCCCTTTAGGAACTAAACGCTGGAGGGTTGAGGCCGAAGGCGTGAGGCAAAAGTATATTGTAGGAGGAAAAATTGGCGAAACTTTCCTTGATGAATAAGGCACAGAGGCCACAGAAGTTTAAGGTGCGTGAATACCATCGATGTCCTCTTTGTGGAAGACCGAGGGCTTATTATCGGAAATTTAACATGTGCCGACTCTGTTTAAGAAAATATGCCTCCCGAGGAGAAATCCCCGGAATGATCAAATCCAGCTGGTGAAAGGGAGGGGGTTTGTATGTCGATGACCGATCCAATAGCTGATATGTTTACAAGAATTCGCAACGGGTCTAAAGCGAAATTTGAAAAGATCGATCTCCCCTCCTCCAAAATGAAACGAGAGGTCGCCAAGATTTTAAAGGAGGAAGGATTTATCAAAAACTTTAAGATCGTGACCGACGATCGTCAGCATGAGACCCTTCGAATCTTTCTCAAATATGATGCAAACCGAAAAGAAGTGATTCACCTCCGAAGGGTTAGCAAACCGGGACGGAGGGTCTATGTCAAAAAGGATAACATCCCCTCTGTCATGAGTGGATTAGGACTTTCAATTCTCTCCACCCCGAAAGGAATCCTGACGGATAAATCTGCTCGCCAGGCCGATGTCGGCGGAGAGGTTCTGTGTTATGTCTGGTAACAATAATTTTAGATTGAAGATTTCAGATTTCAGATTGAAAAATCTAAAATCTCAAATCTGAAATACGAAATGGGGTTTCGTTATGTCTCGTATTGGAAGGATGCCTATTGCACTCCCGAAAGAAGTCAAGGTGGCCAGCGACCCCTCCAGGGTGGAGGTGAGTGGACCCAAGGGTCTTCTCGCTTACCCTCTTCCTCCGGGGATTTCGCTTACGGTGGAGGAAGGAAAGATAGTTGTTCACCGTTCCAATGACCAGCGTACCTCCAGGGCACTCCAAGGGTTGGCTCGAAGTCTCATCGCTAATATGGTCACAGGGGTCACCCGGGGATTTGAAAAAAAATTAGAGATTCTGGGAGTAGGTTTTAGGGCCGATCTTCAAGGGGACGCCCTCAAGCTCACCCTGGGGTATTCTCATCCGGTTCTTTATCCCGTCCCAAAAGGGATCCGGGTGGAGATAGAAAAACAAACCCTGATCACAGTAAAAGGGATTGACAAGCAACAAGTGGGAATCGTTGCGGCGCAACTCCGTTCGATCAAACCGCCTGAACCATATAAAGGAAAAGGGATAAAATATCTCGGCGAACGGATCCGCAAGAAAGTTGGAAAGACCAAAGCCTAAAAAAAACGGCCTACCCCACCTTCCGGTCCCGGTCGTTACCGAGCCTACCAGCCGGCGGGCAGGGGCGGGGCAGGGAGGGGAGGAATATTTTGAAGGACCAAAAGAAATTAGCCAGAGCCAAACGGAGAAAGAGAGTAAGGGGCCATTTAATAGGGTCTCTGGAGCGCCCTCGTCTCAACGTGTTCCGCAGTCTGAAACATATTTATGCTCAAGCCATTGAGGACTCAACGGGAAAAACACTCACGAGCGCATCCACGATGAGCCCTGAGTTAAAGGGGAGTTTTCGTTATCCGGGGAATGCGGAAGCTGCAAAAAAAGTGGGAGAACTGATTGCCAAGAAATGCCTTGAAAAGGGGATTCAAAAGGTGGTTTTTGATCGAGGTGGATATCTTTATCATGGCAGGGTGAAGGCTTTGGCCGAGGCGGCCAGAGCAAGTGGTTTGATTTTCTAATGGAGGGAGTGAAATTGCCAAAAATTGATTCGAGCACATTGGAATTAACCGATCGGGTGGTTCATATCAACCGAGTCGCCAAAGTGGTAAAGGGGGGCAGACGATTCAGCTTCAGCGCCTTGGTGGTCGTCGGAGATGGCAGTGGCCATGTAGGGAGTGGGTTGGGGAAGGCCAATGAAGTTCCGGAGGCCATTCGTAAAGGAGTGGAACATGCGAAACGGAACCTGCTCAAAGTCCCCATCATCAATAAAACAATTCCCTATGAGGTCATGGGAAAGTTTGGAGCAGCAAAGGTTTTACTTAAACCAGCCTCCGAGGGGACGGGTGTCATTGCGGGCGCCGCCGTCAGGGCCATTATTGAGTCTGCAGGAATCCAAAATATTCTGACAAAATCTCTCGGATCAAACAATCCTTACAACCTGATCAAAGCCACCCTCCAAGCGATCAACCAATTGAGGACTCCTGAAGAGGTGCTTGACAAAAGGCGTGAGACCGCAACAGAAAACTAAGGGGATCGCTATGGAGAGAATGATTACAGTCAAATGGATCAGGAGTGTGATCGGACGAACCGATGACCAGAGGAAAACCATTCAAGGCCTCGGGTTTAGGCGGCTTCATCAAACCCTGATTTTACCCGACCGACCCGAAATTCGTGGAATGATTCAACGCGTTATCCATTTGTTAGAAGTGAAGGAATGATTTGAAGGGGATGTCTAATGAGATTAGATGAATTAAGACCTCCGGAGGGAGCAAGAAAAAAGAGAAAACGGGTGGGAAGAGGAATTGGATCCGGTCATGGCAAAACGGCTTGTAAAGGATCCAAGGGCCAGAATGCCCGTTCCGGAAGAGGAACCAAAGCCGGTTTTGAGGGAGGACAGATGCCTCTTCAGCGGCGTCTTCCAAAAAGGGGGTTTCGCTCACCTTTTAAAAAACACTTTGCCATCATCCATGTGGGAGATCTCAATCGCTTCCCAAAAGATAGTGTCATAGAACCCGGCCTCCTTCTTGATTCGGGTCTATTAAAAAAAGAGGGACCGGTAAAACTTCTCTCGGATGGAGAGCTTCAGCATCCTTTAACCATCCGTGTCCATCAAGCCAGCAAGGCGGCTCTTAAAAAAGTGGAAAGTGTCTCGGGGAGGGTGGAGGTCATCGGCTCATGATTTCAGGGGCGCAGAATATCTTCAAAATACCGGAGCTTAAGAGAAGAATATTTTGGACTCTCGGTTTTTTGGCTATTTACCGGATTGGTGTCCACATTCCTACACCCGGAATCAATGGAGACGCCTTAGCTTCCTTCTTTGCGCAGGCGAGGGGAACGCTTTTCAGTCTCATTGATATGTTTTCAGGGGGAGCGCTGGAGAGGCTCTCGGTTTTTGCCCTGGGGATTATGCCTTATATCAGCGCCTCAATCATCCTCCAGCTTCTCACGGTGGTCATTCCCTATCTCGCCCAACTCCAAAAAGAGGGGGAAATCGGCAGAAAAAAGATCGTTCAATATACTCGATACGGGACCGTTATCCTCAGTATCATCCAGGGATTCGGGATCGCTGTTGGGTTGGAGAATATGCGAGGGGCCGCCGGTGAGATGATCGTCATGGATCCAGGATGGTCATTCCGGATCATGACCGTCATCACCCTCACCGCCGGGACGGCTTTCATTATGTGGCTGGGTGAACAAATTACAGAAAGAGGGATCGGGAACGGTATCTCCCTGATCATCTTCGCAGGGATCGTCGCCAGAATGCCGAATGCCGTGGCCAGCACTTACGAACTTTTCAGGGTGGGGCAGATGAGTATCATCACCATCCTTTTTTTGATCATCCTCATGGTATTGGTGGTCGCGGTGATCATCTTTGTCGAAACCGGGCAACGGAGGCTCCCTGTGCAATACGCGAAGCGGATTGTCGGGAGGAGGGTTTACGGTGGCCAGAGCACCCATCTCCCCCTCAAGTTGAACACGTCGGGCGTCATCCCTCCTATCTTTGCCTCTTCGATTCTGATGTTTCCTTTAACCATTGCCAATTTTATGCCCAAGCCTTGGCTGGAGGCACATCCCTGGATTCAATCGATCATCAATAGTTTAGGGCCTGGCGCACTCCTCTATAATCTTCTTTATGTGGGGTTCATCATCTTCTTCTGCTATTTTTATACAGCCGTCACTTTTAATCCAAATGATGTTGCTGAAAACATGAAAAAATTTGGCGGTTATATCCCTGGCATCCGTCCTGGGCAGAAGACGGCGGAGTATATCGATAAAGTGCTCACTCGGATCACTCTCGGTGGAGCCATTTATGTTTCGGCCATTTGCGTCTTACCCACCATTCTTTATCAAAAATTTAATGTCTCCTTCTACTTTGGAGGAACCTCTCTTTTGATTGTAGTCGGTGTGGCCCTGGACACCGTCCAGCAGATTGAAGCTCATATGCTCTCAAGACACTATGAGGGATTAATGAAAAAAGGAAGGTTGAAAGGGAGAAGAGGGTGAAGGATTAATTAAATGAATCTCATACTATTGGGTCCTCCTGGGGCAGGAAAAGGAACTCAGGCTCAGAGGATGGCGGAACGCTCCCGTATCCCTCAGATCTCTACCGGTGATATTTTGAGGGCCGCGGTGAAAGAAATTACCCCTCTGGGGATCAAGGCGAAGGAATTTATGGATCAAGGGCAGCTCGTCCCTGATGAAATCGTCATCGGAATCATTGAAGAGCGTTTGAAGGCAAAGGATTGCGATCCCGGCTTTATTCTCGACGGATTTCCAAGGACGATTCCTCAAGCCGAAGCACTTGAACCCATCCTCACCAAGATCGGGAAGAAGATTGACCATGTCATCAACATTGAGGTCGATCCCGAAGAATTGGTGCGCCGCCTAACCGGGAGAAGGACCTGTAAAAACTGCGGGGCAATGTTTCACCTCCTTTTTCAACCCTCCAAAAAGGAAGGAATTTGCGATCGGTGCGGGGGAACGCTCTACCAACGGTCAGACGACAAAGAAGAGACCATCCGAACACGGTTGAAGGAGTATGAGAAGCAAACCGCCCCCCTTATTCAGTATTACCGGGAGAAAAAAGCACTTCGCTCAATCCAGGGAATGGGTGGGCCCGATCAAATTTTTGATCAAATCACCCGTCTATTAGACGAAACGCCCGTTTAAGGGCGCGGATGGAGACGTTATGCCAAAGGAGGATGCAATCCAGGTAGAAGGGAAGGTCTTGGAAACTCTTCCCAATGCGATGTTCCGAGTCGAATTAGAAAACGGCCACAAGGTGTTGGCTCATATTTCAGGAAAGATGAGAATGCACTTCATCAAAATCCTCCCCGGGGATAAGGTGACAGTGGAACTCTCCCCCTACGATCTCTCGCGGGGGAGAATTATTTTTCGGGAGAAATAAACCCTGAGCCATATCAGATTCAGGGCAATGCATTCGGGTTCCCGTATTGATTGACGAATTGAGGGAGAAGCGGTGAAAGTCAGGGCATCGGTTAAAAAAATCTGTGACAAGTGTAAAATTGTAAAACGAAAAGGGGTCATCCGTGTGATCTGTGAAAACCCCAAACACAAACAGAGACAAGGTTAAAGGAGAATAACCAAATCCCAAGCACCAATCATCAAATAATGCCAAAATCCCAATGACCAAATGAATAACACTTTGTCCATTCGAAATTGGGTAATTGGAAATTATTTGGGGTTTGTAATTTGGGTATTGGAATTTAACAAAGGGGTATATTATGGCGCGCATTTCAGGAGTCGATCTTCCAAAGGATAAACGAGTGGAGATCGCCCTCACTTATATCTATGGTATTGGAAGAGCTTCTTCCAATAAAATTCTCGAAAGGGCGAATATCCATAAGGACACCAAGGTGAACAAGCTCACCGAGACAGAGGTGGTTCGCATCCGAGATATTATCGAACAAGGATATAAGGTCGAGGGAGATCTCAGACGAGACACGGCCACCAACATCAAGCGATTGATGGATATCGGTTCCTACCGGGGACTTCGACATCGAAAATCTCTCCCGCTTCACGGCCAGAGGACTCACACCAATGCCAGGACTCGAAAAGGACCGCGCCGCGCTATCATCGGAAAGAAAAAAGAAAAGGAAAAGTCCAGTAAGCCCCGTTAGAAAACGGTAAAGGGGCTTGGGTCTTGGAAAGACATTTTATGAAATTCATCCACCGTAATTGGGGGAGATTTATTTCGAACGAGGTAAACCCTGTTAGAAAATTTGGAGGCGGCTCTTAAGTTGAAAAGACATCTCGTGGAGTTCATCCAACAATACATGAAAGGGTTTCCTTTCTAACGGGGTAAAGGAGGAGTTATGCCCAAAGGGCAAGGAATAAAGAAAAAGAAGGTAAAGAAGAATATTCAGGTGGGAGTTGCTCATATTCAAGCGACATTCAATAACACAATCATCACTATCACCGATCCAGAGGGAAATGTGATCACCTGGTCCAGCGCAGGCACCCAAGGTTTCAAGGGGTCTCGAAAAAGCACTCCTTTTGCTGCCCAAATGGCAGCGGAGGATGCCGCCAAAAAAGCGATGGAACAAGGTGTTCGATCCATTGATGTTTATGTGAAGGGTCCAGGGGCTGGAAGAGAATCGGCTCTGCGGTCACTTCAGGCAGCTGGCTTGAAGGTCCATCTCATTAAGGATGTCACACCCATCCCCCACAATGGATGCCGCCCTCCTAAACGGAGAAGGGTGTAAGGAGGTCAACGTTGGCAAGACATACGAAATCGGTTTGTCGTCTGTGTCGGAGAGAAAATCTTAAACTCTTTCTCAAAGGAGAGAGATGTTATACAGAAAAGTGTGCGTTTGATCGGAGGAATTACCCTCCGGGGCAACATGGTCAAAGTAGAAAAAAGTTCTCGGACTATGGAACCCAGCTTCGTGAAAAACAGAAAGTTAAAAGAATATACGGGGTTCTGGAAAACCAGTTTCGGAACATTTTTAAAGAAGCCGACCGACAAAAAGGAATTACTGGAGAAACGCTCCTCTTCCTTTTAGAAAGGAGGTTAGATAACACCATTTACCGACTCGGTTTTACCAATTCAAGAAACGAAGCGAGGCAACTCGTTCGCCATAACCATTTCTTGGTCAATCATTCCAAGGTAAATATTCCTTCCTATCTCGTGAAGCCGGGGGATGTCATTGAGCTCCGGGAAAAGAGCAAAAAGATCGTACGTATCTTAGAGGCTTTAGAGGGGGTGGCTCGGCGAGGGGTCCCCCAATGGTTGGAATTGGACAAGGAACAACTGAAAGGGAGTGTGAAGGGTCTGCCAACCCGAGAGGAAATGACACTCCCTATCCAGGAAAAGTTAATCGTCGAGTTGTATTCGAAGTAATTTGGAGGCAATATGCAACAAAAAAGTTGGAAAGACCTGATTCGACCCAAACGGTTGGAAGTTGAAAAAGAAACTCAGACCCCTTTCTATGGAAAGTTTACGGCGGAGCCTTTTGAGAGAGGCTTCGGCATCACGATTGGAAACTCTCTTCGACGTATCCTCCTTTCCTCCTTGCAAGGTGCGGCGATTACATCGGTTAAAATTGATGGCGTTCTCCATGAATTTTCAACGATTCCCGGAACCAAAGAGGATGTCACCGAAATCATCCTCAATCTGAAAGAGGTGAGGCTGAAACTTCACACAGAGGGTCCCAAAACCATCCGGGTGAAGGCGGAGGGTCCCAAAGTGCTCAAGGCAGGGGATATCGATACAGGGGATGCGGTCGAAGTCCTCAACCCCGATCATTATATCGCAACCCTTTCCAGAGATAGCAAACTCTCCATGGAAATGCTGGTCAAGATGGGAAGGGGTTACGTTTCTGCAGAACGAAACAAGGACGAGGGCCAACCGATTGGAACGGTTCCCATGGATGCTATCTTTTCTCCGATCAAAAAAGTAAACTATATGGTGGCCAATGCCCGTGTTGGACAGGTCACCGATTATGACAAGTTGACCTTGGAGGTTTGGACGGATGGGAGTTTGGATCCAGAGGAAGCCATTGCCCATGCAGCCAAGATTATGAAAGATCAACTCTCCATTTTCATCACCTTTGAAGAAGAGGAAGAAACGGAGATTTCCTATTCTGAAGAAACTGAGGAGGAAAGGGAAACCGTCAATGAAAATCTCCTCCGCAGCGTAGATGAGTTAGAGCTTTCCGTCCGGTCCGCCAACTGTTTAAAGCATGCAAACATCAAGTTAATTGGGGATTTGGTTCAGAAAACCGAAGCGGAAATTTTGGCGACCAAGAACTTTGGCCGGAAATCATTAAACGAAATTAAGGAAATTTTATCAGAAATGGAACTCAGCTTAGGAATGAAATTAGACCATTGGCCGCCCAAGAAATCAGAAGATGAAATGGAATCAGGAGCCATTGGATAGGAGCAGGGGATGAGGCACCGTGTTGCAGGAAGAAAATTAAGTCGTCACACTCAGCATCGAGAGCTGATGTTTCGGAATATGCTGGTCTCGTTGCTTCAATACGAACGGATCAGGACCACTTTGGCTAAGGGAAAAGAACTCCGAAATTGGGCGGATCGAATCATCACCCTCGGGAAAAAGGGAACCCTTCATGCCAGAAGGCAAGCCTTTGCCCTTCTTCGGAACGAGGGGGTCGTCAAGAAACTCTTTGATGAAATCGCCCCCAAATTTAAAGATCGAGAAGGAGGCTATACCCGAGTCTACAAATTGGGATGGCGGCAGGGGGATGGAGCTCCCCTTTCCCTCGTTGAACTGGTGACCTTTTCTCATCCGGAAGAGAAGAAAAAATCGACGATAAAAAAAGCCAAAGAAGCCATCGGAAAAGTGACTTCTAAAAAGAAAGCCAAGAAAGAAGAAAAAGAAACTTCGAAGGAGAAAAAGACCAAACCGGAGAAAAAACCTTCAGAAGAAAAGAGTAAATAATAAACAGAGGAAACTTTGTAACGCAAGAGGGATTGCAGTTTATGCAATCCCTCTTTTTAATGGAATGTCCTGAAGGAGACTCAAGTTGACGGTGGCCGTTCCTCCTGAATTGTCAGTCAGGTTAAGCCGGTAGGCCTTCACTCAGATTCTTTTCTGAAACAAGAACCCGTCAATCTTTTATAAGAATGTGGACCGTACAGGCCCGAGTATCCCCTTCTTTATATCCACCCATGATTTGTGCGAGACCAACCCGTGAGTTTTTGATCTGCCTCTTTCCTCCTTCACCCCGAAGCTGCCAGACAATCTCTACCACCTGCGCAACACCCGATGCTCCGACGGGATGACCTTTGGCCAATAACCCCCCACTGGGATTGACAGGGATTCTTCCACTCAGTTTAGTTGCCCCTTCATCAATAAGACGGCCCCCTTCTCCGGGTGCACATAGCCCAAGGTCTTCATAGTGGATGATTTCAGAAATGGTAAAAGCATCATGGACCTCAACCAAATCTATGTCTTTAGGACCTAAGGAGGCCATCTCGTAGGCCCCTTCTGCCGCCCTTTTCTCTATCTCCCAACCGGTGATATCCCGTTGGTTGTCATATGTTCCTGAAGTAAGAGTGGAAGCAGCTATTCTTACTGTTCTGACCTTCATTTTCTGAGCCTTCCTTTTACTGCACAGGATCAAAGCTGCCGCACCGTCACTGTTTGGACAACAGGAGAATAGAGTGAGGGGATCGGCCACAAGCGGTGAGTTGAGAACTTCTTCCACAGTTACCTGTTTTTGAAATTGTGCGTAAGGATTAAGTGCTCCGTTGAAATGGTTTTTTACTGAAACCTTGGCTAATTGCTCACGGGTTGTCCCGTATCGCTCCATATGTTTTTGTGCAATCAGTGCAAACTGTCCAGGAAAAACATCGCCTAATTTCGTTTCTAACTCTGCCGCACCCACGTTAAGCATCGTACCTTTTGGCATCACCGTCTTTTCTACTCCGGCAACGATGACCAAATCATAAAAACCGCCAGCGATCGCCATCCATCCCTCTCTCAGTGCTGTCGATCCAGAGGCACATGCGTTCTCAGTATTAACAATGGGAATCTCGTTGATCCCCACTTCCCAGAAAACATTCTGCCCTACCCCTGTCTCACCCTGAAGTGCGGAAGCAAGGGCATTGCCGCAATATCCAGCCTCGACCTTCTTTGGGGTAATCCCAGCATCTCGGAGGGCGTTTAAGCATGCCTCTCGTCCAAGATCCCTCAGGTTCCTATCCAGATGTCTGCCAAATTGGGTCATGCCCGCCCCAATAATAAAGACCTCTCGCATAATGACCTCTTTTAAGATAAAGGTTTGAATCTATATCCGATAATTTGTTTCCCTTGGTGGTCTACCTTGATAGGGTCCACGACCAGTTCCACTTCCTGACCAGGAACAAAGGATAAGGGATCACCCCCAGTAAATAGACCAAATACACGCACCTTGTTGACGGGTATATCCACATAGCCATAAGCATAAGGGGCAATGATCCCAGTGGGTGAATTGCGGTGAATCACGGTACAGGCATAGATGATCCCTCGCCTATCAAGTTTTATCTCTTCCATCTCTCCTTTTTCAAAACAGAATGGACAAAGGGGACGTTTAGGGAAAAAGGTTTTCCCACAATTCTTACAGTGACTGGCAAGTAAAGCCGACAACTGGTCGTTAGCTAATGGATATTCGAACAATCCTTCTTCCACCAATGACCATGTTAGATTCGTTTCATTCAATGAAGTTTTTTCCATTTGAACCTCAAACCCGTTTCTTTCGATCAGCCCAATAGGGGTCTCTCAATACATTCTTGGTCACCTTCCCAGAGGGATTTTTAGGAAGGTCTTCCATAAATTCCACCCTCTTGGGCTTCTTGTAACCGGCAAGTTTAGAGGCACAGAAGTTAATAATTACCTCCTGGTCCAACGAATGCCCTTCCTTCTTGACCACCACGGCACAGACTGCTTCACCATAGATCTTATCCGGAATTCCAAACACGGCGACCTCTCGCACTCCAGGATGACTGCCAATGACATCTTCAATTTCTTTGGGATAGATATTCTCCGCCCCGCTGATTATCATATCCGTCAAACGATCAACGATCGTAAAATATCCTTCCCCCTCTGCTCTGGCCAGATCCGCAGTGTGTATCCAGCCATCCCGAATGACTCGCTTGTTGGCTTCATCCATTTTGTAGTAGCCGATCATGCCCAAGGGCTCTTGAGCGCATATAATTTCACCCACTTCTCCCACAGGCGTGTCATTCCCTTCTTCATCCACCACCCGAAGGTCAGCATTGAACATCTCACGGCCAGTGCATTGAGACCGTTCCTGATGGTCTTCCGGCCGTAGCACCGAAACCATTCCCGTCTCGGTCTGTCCATACCACTGGTAGAACCCTGCCTTGAATAAATCCATGGAGCCCTCCAGCACAGTGGGACTGATGGGCGAAGAACCATACCAGATTTTATTTAAGGTAGATACATTATACTTTTTGGCTCCAGGATGATTGATCAGCATCGCCAACTGGGTCGGAACCCACATGGTCATCGTCACACCATAACGCTGAACCGTATC
>DCUS01000180.1:0-10392 GCA_002327885.1 Syntrophaceae bacterium UBA2208 | reverse complement strand
CCGTAAAGATGGCCATGTTGGCGGCGTGAGGGAAAAGCACCCCTTTGGGAAAGCCGGTCGTACCACTGGTATACATGACACTGCAAGGAGTTTTGGGGTCTACTTTGACTGGTGGGTCAGAGGGGGACCGGCCTTCCATCAGCTTCGTTAAAGTCAATGCTGACTCCAGGGGCTTTTTCGAAATTCCTACCAGATGAATTGATGAAGTAAACTCTGCATTGGACTCTTCCACTAAAGAAGTGAATTCAGGGCCGAAAAAGAGTACCTTAGGTTCAGAGTTATTGATGATATAGACCAGCTCATTCTTCTTATAACGAAAGTTAATGGGGACCAACATCGCTCCGCATTTAGCCGCTGCAAAATTTATAATGGGGTACTCGATACAATTAAAGGCCAACATCGCCACCCTATCCCCTGGCCTTACACCGAGAGAAATGAGTCCATTGGCGATCTGATTGGCCTGCTGGTTGACCTGCCTATGGGTAAGAGACTCTTTCTCCATCATCAGGGCAATCTTGTCTGGATAACGTTTGGCATTGAGTCGTGCAATATCTCCTATGACTTGCATCTTGGTTGCTCCTTTAGTGTATAGCCCCTATAATTTTTGGGGCCGTTTCTTTATAGAAAAGTCCTACGAAACCTGCGATGAGCGGGCCAACAGCCGAAAAATAAAGAGCTATTTTGAGGCCATAAAGATCACATAAATACCCCGCTAAAAAAGGCATCAGCGCTGAACCAAAGATCTCTCCGATGGAGGCAGGAATTCCTGATGCCGTGGCTGCCAAATAGGGGGGAACACTCTCCGTGGTCAAAGCAGATAAAGCAATAGGTGTGATTCCTCCTATTGCAAAGCCGGCGATGGAGATCAATAGAACTAAAAAAAGGAAATTGGAGCCAGATAAGATGAACCCCCAGAAACACAGTCCTGTAACAAATAAAGAAGGGATAATAATCGGTTTCCGTCCAACATGATCTGATAGCAGGGGCAATAAAATACAGCCAAAAAATCCAGCAAATCCGAAAAAGGAAATAACAATTCCAGCGTCCGAAATGGACAGATGAAGCTCTTTTGTCAAATAGATAATGCTAAAGGTCGCAAATACAAATAGACAACACATCATCAAAAAACTGACGATTGAGGAGACAAGAACATTTCTGTACTTAAGTGGTGTGAAAAATCCAGGTCTTCCTGCTCCTCCTGGTGATGGGTTGCCTTTTACTCCCAATGATCCCAATGATACTGATTGGGGTTCCCTCATGTAAAAGTATAAAACGAGACTAATGACTAATCCGGGAATTCCAACAACAAAAAAGACCATCCTCCAAGACATGATTTTGGTAAGTTGTGTTACAAGGATGGCACCTATTCCAATAGAAACTAAAGGTGATAAAGCCTGCTGCAAGCCAAAATTTAATCCCCTTCGAGCTGGGGTTGATTCTAATGCAACAGTCGCAATGCTTGCGGGTAAGACTCCTCCAAGGCCAATCCCCATCACGCCCCGGGCCAAAACCATTTGTAAAAAACTGTAAGTGATTCCGGAGAACCACGACATGAGTGAGAAAAATATTGTTGAAGGAATAAGTATAATTTTTCGACCGATACGGTCAGAGACTCCCCCGAAAAACCAGATAGCAAAGGCTGTTACGATGCCGAGTATCGATGTTAGTGCACCTGCCTGAGCATAGCTGATCTTAAATTCAGGGATGATGAGGGGAAAAAGATAAACGATGGCCAAGCGGTTCATCATAAAAATGCCGCCAAGAAGGGCGAGTAAAATAACAATTCCCCATTCGTAATTACCCTCTTCTCTCTTGTTTTTTTTCCCCCCTACCATTTCCTATTACCCATTTGTAAATTAGTTTTGTCTACACCAGCCACCTCACGATCATTGTTGGAGCATGGGCTCCAGCACCTATCGTGATCCAGGCCATGATCATGTTCTTTTTCAGCTCCCCGTTTTCCCAAAATTCAGCCAAGTTCACCGGGATCACAGCATTCGACATGTTGCCATATTTATCCCAGGTATGCTTCCAGATATGTCTCGGGATCCCGCCTTTTTCCGCTCCATCTATCCACATGTCATACAACATATCAGCAGGTTGATGGAAAAGGATCATTTGAATATCCTGAAGGGTCAACCCGGCCTGCTCTACCGCACCCTTAAAACCATTTAACCCAAAGGTTGGACCCACTTTTAGCCACCACGCGAAGAATTCTGGAGTACCATACATATAGTTAGTAATGGCAGGTTGATCTGGAGCTCCCTTCAACTGGGGATTAGCGGGCGGTTTCGGATAAGCACCTGAGAGATCGTATACCTCACCCCAGGTTCGGTTGTAGTAGGAGAGAAATTCGCATTTGAGATTTTGGGTGGAGACAATGGCTGCTCCGGCACCATCGCCCATCGCTCCACTCATCGGGTCGGTCAGATCAGCCCTAACCTGCCCTCCCAGGGTCTCCCAGGCAGAGACGGTCACAAGTAGGATCCTCTTGTACTTTCCAGCATTAATCAAATTCCAGGCCACTTCACACCCATCGAGGAAACTCGCGCAGGCCTGTGAGATGTTTAAGACCGGCGTTTCCTCACGGAACTTGAATTTGTGGTGAATAAAGGTCCCAACCATGGGGACCATGTATTTCCCTCCGCAGTTGTTGGAGATAATGTAGTCGATGTCGGACGGCTTGAGACCCGCCCGATCCAGAACTTTATCGACGACCTTTTCTGTGAGAATCTCGATCGCGTCGTTATCCCTCAGCCTCCTCATCTCGTTCGGGAACCTCAACTTTCCCTGAAGGGGCGGCGGAATGGCTGCTTTTAGATAGGCCTGGTCCTCGGCCCTAACAATCGTATCCGGTAGATAGGACACGACCATTTCCAAACCGACTTTCGGGTTCATCTGTGTACCTCCTTAAGATGATTTTTTAAAACCAAGAACAACAGTTGTCAGGCGAGCAATCCACCATCCTCGACAAAGACCTGACCGGTTACGTAACTCGAGGCATCCGATGCAAGATAGACAGCTAATGCTTTAATCTCCCGTGGCTCCCCGATACGCCCCATCGGGATGCGCGCCTGGATGAGCGGTTTTAGCTCCTCCTGTTTTTCCTGCGAAATTCCCAACCCCACAGGTTTTGTGTCGTGTATGCCAGGGGCAATCGCATTAATCCTTATGCCTTCCCTTGCATAGGCTACCGCTGCGTGTCTTGTCAGGCCGATGATCGCTGCTTTGGTCGCTCCGTAGACAGAAGAATCCGGCGCGAAGCCTCCAGGCAAACCCGCTACAGAGGCCGTGTTAATAATTGACCCCTTTTTTTGCTTTAACATGACAGGAAGGACAGCCTTCATACAGAGAAAGGTACCTCTCAAATTGATAGCGACCACCTTTGACCAATCCTCATAGATCAGTTCATGAGGCGGGACAAAGCGATTGCTTGTCCCCGCATTACAGAAGAAAACGTCTATTCTGCCGAACCGACGCAGGCCCTCGCGGACCAATCGCTCTACATCTTCAGGCTTTGAGACATCGCCTTGGATTGCGATCGCCCGGTGCCCGAAAGGTCTTAAGTGGTCTAACGTCTCTTCTGCAAGAGTCAAGTTGATGTCATTGCAGACCACATCCGCTCCGAACTCAGCCATGGCAATACAATACTCCCGGCCTAGCCCATGACCTCCAGCCGTTACGACCGCCACTTTACCAAAGAGATCAAAAAGTGGATTCGTTCTCACTTGTTGCTCCTCTCCCTTTTTTTCTAAAGACGAAGGATGGATCGTCAACGGATTCCGGCTCAGGCAGTAACCCCTCCGTCTGTTGCAAAGACCTGTCCAGTGATGTAACTCGATGCATCCGATGCCAGAAAGACCGCCAATCCCCTGATCTCTCGTGGCTCAGCGAACCGCCCCATGGGGATGGATCGTTCAACCGATTTCATTAGCTTCTCACTCTCCTCCAGACTTAACTTCAAACCTACAGGCTTCGTGTCATGCAATCCCGGAGCAATCGCGTTGATGCGGATACCGTTTCGCGCATAAGTCACAGCCGCATGTTTCATGAAGCCGATCATCCCTGCCTTTGTTGCGCCATAGCAGTGTGAGAGGGGAGCATTTCCTGCCTTGATGCCTGCCACCGAAGAAGTACTGATAATAGACCCCTTCCCTTGCTTCAACATGATTGGCAGGACAGCCCGCATACAGAGGAACATACTCGTTAGGTTCACCTCCACCACCCTATCCCAATCCTCTACCGCCAGCTCATGAAGAGGCACCAAAGGATTCATAATTCCCGCATTGCAGAACAGGATGTCGACCCGGCCGAATTCGTCAATTGTCCGCTTCACCATCTGATCGACCTCGTTCTGTTTTGAGACATCCGCTTGAATCGTGAGTGCCCGGTGTCCATATGGTTTGACAATTTCAATCGTCTCCTTTGCCAAAGACGCGTCGATATCATTGCAGACCACATCCGCCCCGAACTCAGCCAAGGCGATGCAATACTCGCGACCTATCCCATGACCTCCCGCAGTTACCAGCGCAATTCTCCTTGAGAGGTCGAACATCTTTTTATCGCCCATTTTTCCTCCTTGCACGATAAGGTCATTTTCCGTACTCATAGAACCCTTTTCCTGTCTTTATCCCAAGCCAGCCGGCAGTTACCATCTTTTTCAGGAGCAGCGGAGGCGTAAACTGGGGATCTTTTAGCTCTTCATAAACAGCATTACATCCGAATAAAAGGGTGTCCAATCCGATTCCGTCCATCATCCCAAAAGGCCCGATGGGCCATCCCATGCTCTTGAACAAAATGTCAATGTCATCTTTTGAGGCCTGGTCCGTTTCTATCATTCGAATAGCACTCAATAGAAGTGGAGTGATCAACCGATTGACAATAAAACCCGGAATATCCTTGACCACAACAACACCCTTTCCCAGGGAGAGGCCGAAGTTCCTTGCAATTTCCAAGGCCTCATCGCTTGTGACGATAGTCTTGATAATCTCTGCAGAGGGAAAAAATAAGGGATTCATGTGGATCCCCAATATTCGATCCGGCCGCTGTGTTACAACCGCCATGTCGAGTATTGAGAGAACAGATGTGTTCGTCGCCAGAATAATATCCTTAGGACAGACGCGGTCCAGTTCCGTAAAAATCTTCTTTTTTGCCTCCATCTTTTCCGTAACTGCCTCAATAATTAAGTCGCAATCGGAGAAACTCTGGAACCCCGTTGTGCCGTGAATTCGAGACAGAATAAGATCTTTATCAGCGGATTCAGCCAGTCTTAATTCGATGGCGCTCAACCCCTTTTTTAAAAGTTCCTCCGTCTTGTCTGATATGATCACCTGGTAACCTTTTTGAGCACAGAGTTGGGCATAGCCACCCCCCATTTGACCGCATCCCACCACGCCAACCCTTTTAATTTCTTTTCTTGGGGCTACTTTTACATTTCCCAATTTCCTCACCTCTTTCGTTTTGATAATTTCACTCTTCCTTTCTTCTCAACCCTTTTTCATTAGAAAATCTAAGACTGCCTGATTGAATCGATCGGGTATTTCAAAATTAAATCCATGAGCCCCTCCCTCGAGAACTTTTAATGTAGCACCGGGGATGGCGGATGCCAGCTCGCGTGCTGCCCAAGACGGGGAAGCGATATCCTGATCTCCCACGAGGACAAGCGTGGGCACTTTTACTGCTTGAAGCCGATCCAGGGCATCGAACGTCCTGACCGCATTCACCTGTCGGACGAAAGCCTCGACCGGTTGTGGAAAAGGCGGGTTCTGGAAAAAGGCCAGCATCTGATTGACCGCTTCCCCATTCTTCAGAAATTCGTGCGTCATCGTTTGAAACATCATCTGCGAGAAGAAAACCTTGTTAGAAGGATCGTGCTGCCGGATAAAAAGGAGGGGCTCGAAGAGGTCAATTTTAAAACGGGCCATTTGTCCGGCTGTACACGTTAGGACTAATTTCTTTACTTTATCTGGGTGACGGATGACCAGTTCTTGGGCAATGAAACCGCCCATGGACCCTCCCAAGACATTCGCCTGCTTAATACCCAAAGCATTCATGAGGCCTGCTGTATCCTCGGCCATATCCGCAATCATGTACGGGGTCTTTGCCATCGAGCTCCTTCCGACATCTCGATTATCAAAGACAATGACCTTAAAGTATTTTGAAAAGGCTGGTATCTGAAACATCCACGCCGTGGAATCTCCTCCCAGCCCCATGATCAACAGGAGGGGTTCCCCTTCGCCGTGAATTTCGTAATACAACTTCTGCTCGTTACATTCCTTAAATCCGCTTTCCATCGCTTCGCTCCCTTAATGTCCAATCCGTTGCAGAAATTTCTGCACAGCTCTATTCCACTCGTCCGGTCTGAAGAAAGGTGTGCCATGGTCTGCTTTAATGACCACACATTCTGAGCCGGAGATACCCTGGTGTAACAACTCGGTGTATTTAAAAGGTATAACCATGTCTTTCTTAGCGCCGATAATTAATGCGGGGACTTTTATCTCGGAAAGCCTTTGTGTGAAATCAATATCTATCATGCCCTTGCTCACCTCGAGAAGTGAAATCGGGTTGATATCAGCAAATCTTTCAAAGGAACTTTCCATCATCATCGCACCCACAGGCGTCTTGGTCATGCCGGACACTTTTGCAAGCTTAGAGATCATCCTTCTCAATGTTTCAACGGCATTCGACCCGCTCAGCACTGGAAGCATCATATCCATGAAGGGCATGATCACAGCGGAGTTGCTGGTTGTGTCAGAGAGAATCAATGCTTCTACTTTTTGAGGATAGTCGAGGACGAATTGCAGGGCAACCAGGCCACCGAAAGAGCCTCCACCGATGATTGCCTTTTCCATGCCGAGCTTTTCGAGCAACTGATTCACGTCCGCTGCCAACATTGAAGGATGACATGGGGTCTTTGGTTTCGGCGACCTCCCATGTCCTCTTAAATCAGGAAGGATAAGGCGATATTTATAGGCAAGAGGGACTTGTAAGGCATAACTCAGCCCATCAGCGCTCCACCCATGAAGGAGCACCAGTGGGAACCCACACCCGATGGTGTAGTAGTGTAGATCCACAGGCTCCATCGTCATATTCTTCCCTTTTAGTTCATTTGGACTTTGGGGGGATGACGGGGAACTTGATCCGTGAGGCATCTTTCGCATCGCGATAAAACGTGATAGTCGGAACAAGATTCGTTTGATCATTGGGTGAACCCAGATGGCGGATCAATGGGGGTGCTCCTATGCACCCCCATTGATCCGCTGACTAACTCCATAAATCCATTACTTTCCCTTGATCACCAACCCACGGAGGCTGATATCTGCGCGGGTCAGCCATGGCGCCGGCACAACATAACCGTTGGTCCAGCTTGTGTGAAGGTCCAGGTGATCGCGCGCTAGCCCACAGCCAAAACCGAACATGCCCATCTCAGGAATGAAGGGTCGTGAACCAACTGTACTACGATACAAACGCCCCTTCTGGTCATAGTTTTCGACGTGAATGAGCGTTCCTGTTTCTTTGTCCATGTAAACGATTCGGTAGCTATAAACGAAATTCTTGTCCAACTGCGTCATCTTGACCACATATATAGGCCTCCGTTCCCATTCGAGGTTATAGATTTCTCCCTTGGCATTCATGTACTCCGATCCGTCCCATGTGGAGAAGGGAACGAGATATTCCCGTTCGGCAATGATCTCGTTTTTGTAAGGGAAGATCGTCGTCGATAGCTTCTGCCCCAATCCATTATTGTCCACGTAGGCGTAATCCGCCCCTCCGATGGCATCCTGGATATCGGTTGCAGAAAGCAAGCGAACCCGTCTCAAAGCGTTGATGTATATCATCATCTGGTCATACTTTTCGGTTTGAAGGTAACTCGTCATGCCAATAACGTTGCCATACATATCACGAGGGGCCTGGTAAAAAAAGTTCATCTGGAGATATTCACCATTCTTTTTTGCCCGCTCGTCAAACCAGCCAAAAGGCTCCAGACGGGTTCTTCCTTTAAGAATGATCTGCATCACGTCAGCAACCATCTCTTGATCGATTCTTAAAGTACGGGTAAAGCCTTTATTCACAGAGGTGGCATACTGACTATCCCACCAAATTGGGGTTTTAATCCAATTGTAAATAACCTGATTGGCTTTAAACTTGCCTTCAGGTCTGGGAAATGGAAGGCCCGCCACCCATGTATCCTCTTTGATAATGCCATTATTATCTAATTGAACGCGACCCATGCCCTCCTTTGTCGCTTTGGCAACAGGCGGGGAAAAGTAATATTGTCTGGTGGGAACGACCTTTATCTCAGCGTAACTGCCAGCGAGGGGTGGCCCGCCCTCTTTGAAGAATTCGTAATGCATGGGGATCATCAACTCCTTAAGCCCAGGATATTTGGCCTTATCTTTATAGGAGTAGGTGCCTGGATTGATCTCCGGAGCGATTTTGCCAACCTCATCGGGAGATCTAAACCCAACACACTCGGCCCAGAGCTTCTTCATCTCTTCCACATTATAGCTCAGCTTGGAATAGAGCTCCGGAGGCAAGACCTTTTTATAAGCTAAAGTGGTTGTTAAATAGGGCCGAGGATCATCCATCAGTCTTTTATTTTTTACCCATTCCTGAGCAGTGATTTTGAACTCCTCTGCAGCCCATAGTGCTGGGACCATCATCCCCAGTGTTAAAAATAATACAAGAAAACTTATTACAAAGATTTTTGTTTTCTTCATCATTCTTTCCTCCCTTCTTTATTAAACATAGGGTCGTTATAAATTGTCCTAACCCCATTTGTAACTGACCTTGAAAAAGATCTGGTCCTTGTTGTCAAATAACTGAAACACTTTCATGTCATCCTTTCTACTTCCATGGAAGAACTGTGCCCCTAATGTGAAATGCCAATGGTAGTCAAGATCGTATACCAACTTAAAGATGTTATAACTCGACTTAGAGTTGATATCGTAAATCCATGTGACCGATGGGGTTAATTTATTGTGAAAGTATGAAGTGCTGACCGTGAGAAAGGTCTGATAGTTGTCTTTCTCCAAACCCGGAATATTTTCGATCGATGGATAATCCATGATTCTCCGGTAGATGAATTCCGGGGTGATCGAAAAATAGGTCCTGGGATTCAAGAACGGAATCTTTACCTTCCATGCCACCTGGATGCCTGTACGAAAATCGTCCGATTTTCCATATCTCTGGTCGGGGAAGGGAGATAACGGATTATTGAAGACAAACGTGCTATCATGGGCATAAAGCGCCTCCCAATAGACCGTTGGCGCGACGTCCCCCAGAAAGGAGACCCTCAAGGGAGTCAGTTCCTTGGCAATGGTAAGACCCACAAAACGTAAAAGGGGATACTTGCCTTTATTCTGGACTGGATGGAGGATCAACTCTCCATCAGGAGCGGTAATGTCCGGAGGAATTACGGCCACAAAAGGGGGAGCAGACAACGCAACAGGACTATTATCCCGTCCATAAAAAGCATTTAATGTCGTGATAGCGCCAAACATGTTTGCTTTAACCCGGAAACCGAATTCATTTCCTTCTTTCCATCTCTCAGGGGTTTTGATATATGAAATCGCTGAACCCAGGTGGGGACCTCCCAGCGGAACATTGGGCGCCCAAATGCCCCCCTCATCATTTCCTGTCTGAATCCCTAAATTAGGTATAAAATCTGCATTGGGATTGTAAACAAATTCAAATCCCAGATCCTGAAGCCAGCTCGATTTTATTTTGGGATAGTAATCAGCCCTCATGAGCCAGATGGGGATGATTGTTGTTTCAAACTCGACATCTAAAAACCCCCGGCGCTGATCCAGAGGATTAATCTGATCCATGATCCGGAAGGCGAATAACTCCCCCCAGGACACAATCTGCTTCCCTGCACGGAACATAAAGTCTCCCGGTGTCCAGGTCAAACGCGCCTCTTTCATTAACATGTAATATTTATCATCCACGTTTAGCTTGCTTTTGGATTTAGAAAATAATTTCTCGTCCCAAGAGCTGTCCTTGTGCTTCAACTGGTAGATCCAATCCACCGTGAGCATCCCTGCCCCGTAGAATTTCAAATCCTTGGCAATTTCGTAGTCGCCCTCCAAAAAGAGGTTCATCAGGGCAGAATTCAAGCCTTTCTCCGTGTCGTATTTATCCTTATCAACGAGAGCAAACGATCCTCCCTGAGTGACATAGCCAAAGAGATGAAGAGGTCTTCCCAATACCGAAAACTCTTCAGCCATGGCAGAAGAACATGTCAGGGTAATGGTTAACCCAGCTATCAAAAATAAAATCAAGAATCTTCTCTTTTTCATAACTCTTCCCTCCTTCACTTCTTCGTCAATGATTTGAGTGACAGAATAAACTTCTCTTTCTCCTTACCCCCGACACCCATTCTCTATAACT
>DCUS01000055.1 GCA_002327885.1 Syntrophaceae bacterium UBA2208 | reverse complement strand
GAGAACTCTCCTGGAGAACCTCCACGTAGATCCCTCCCAGGCCAAAGAGAATCACCGGACCGAATGAAGGATCCCGTTTGGCTCCCAAGATCACTTCCTTCCCCCCCGGAATCATTTTCTGGACGAGAATCCCTTCGACGTTTCCCTGATTCAGGCGGCTCATCTTCTCATAAGCCTTCTCCACCTGAGAAAAATCATTCAGGTCGAGCACAACTCCTCCCTGGTCCGATTTGTGCGAGATTTCAGAGGAGACCACTTTAAGGGCCAACGGTTTTCCAAGTTTTTCCATCGCTTTTTGTAGATCACCCTTTCCTCGGGCCACCTGATAATCCGCAACGGGAATTCCATAAGCCCTTAGAACTTCAAAAGCCTCCGGAAGGAGGAGGTCCCTTTTCTCCTCTTTTGCTTTTTGAAAAAGAGGTTCCAGCCAATCACGATTCACCGGAAAAAAAGTGGGGTTCTCTTTCAAAATGTTGAGCTTTCTATAGTGATCTCTCGAAACGGCTAATGCCATTAAAGCATCTTCAGGCTCTGCGAAGATGGGATAATCGAGCGCTCTCTTGATATAGGCGATTTCCTCCTCATCGGTGTTGTATTGAAGGGCAACGGGTTTCTGATATTGGATCGAAAGGTCTTTCAGGGCCTGGATGAATTTCCGGGAGGGTTCTTTCTCCTCGGCGGTGGCTGCGTGCATGAAAAGAATTCCATCGACTACAGGGAATTTAAGGACCTGCTGGAGGATATTCGTATAGAGATCGAAATTAAAGAGATCGCCAAGATCGAGGGGATTGGTGGGTTGAATCACCTTGGCCCGGAAAAAGCTGTGAAAGCGCTCCTGAAGGGCCTTGTCCGGGGGCAGGAGACGGAATCCATGCCTTTCTGCCGAATCAGCGGCAACGACACCGATTCCTCCCGAACGGGAGATGATCACCAGATTTTTTCCTTTAATGGGTGGGAGAGAGAGAATTTTCACCGCATTGACAAAGGAGCGGAAGTCCTTTGTCCGGATAATATCCACCTGTCGAAGGGCGGCATCGACCACCTTATCATCATTGGCCAGGGCTGCGGTGTGAAGCTTTGCAATATGGCGGCTGGACTCTCCCGTATTGGCCTTGTGCAGAATGATGGGTTTGCGGGTGGAGCGGGCGATTTCCATCAACTCCCTCCCTCTCTCAAGGCTTTCGAGATAGAGTCCGATGATCTCTGTCTGGGGATCCTTGATCAGATAGTTGAGGTAATCAATCTCGTTGAGGTCTATCTTGTTTCCCATGCTCACGAATTTAGAAAGACCTACGTTCGCACTGGTGAGGAGATTGGCGTAGGCGAGAAGGACGCCTCCACTCTGGGCCAGGATAGATATTTTCCCCTTGCTGACAGGCCTTCTTTTCAGTTTAACAAAGGGGACGACAAAACCATTGTGGACATTCATTAGCCCGATCCCATTGGGTCCGACGATCCGGACCCCCCACTTCCGCGCAATTTGGAGGATCTCATTCTCGAGTTGGCCCCCTTCTTCGGAGTATTCCCTGAACCCTCCGGTTTCGATAATGACCCAGCGAATCCCCTTCTTTCCGCAGGATTCCACCATTCCCGGAACCGTCGGGGCAGGGGTGAGAATGACCGCCACATCGATCCCTTCATGAAGGTCCTCCATGGAGGTGCAGATCCTTCTCCCAAATAGAATTCCACCATTTCTTCCGACTAAAAAGATCTCCCCGTTAAATTGGAATTCAAAGAGATTTTCGACAATGATTCTGGCAAGATTGTCCGGCCTTTCTGAGGCACCGACCACAACCACTGATTTTGGATAGAAGAGTTGATCCACTTTGCTTCCTCCCCTTAGGTAAAAAGTCTGTTATCTCAAGTTAAGGCGACGATGGTTCTTTCGTTCCAAACCCTTCCTAAAAGATTAATTACCTTATTTATGGGCCAAGGTCAATCCTCTTAGATACCCTTTATCTATGAACAATTATAATTGAAAGAGTATTCGGCCTATGATACGGTAGGAGTCAAAAATGGGAACAAATCGGTATTCCGTATACTTAATTGTTAGGCTTATAGAGGAACCAAGAATTCACCACCATGAATGATCTCATGGTTGGCAAGGGTCCAGTGATCCCCGAAAACATCGTCCTCACTGGTCAAAAAAACTTTTTCTACAGACTCGTTAGGTGCTACAAGAAAGAGGATTCAATGTTTATTTTGAAAACACATTGGCGGAAAATCTTTCTTGCGGTTCTTGCCGCTGTTCTTGTCGATGTGTTCCTCCATAGACTTTTTGCCCCACGTATTGAATATAACTCCCCCCCCAGTGTATTTATCGAGAAAGGATTGTTTTTGCCAGCGGCCGGAATAGCCCTGATTATATGGTTTGGGACCCTGGCAATAATTTTTCCCCTCATTCAGATGAATCTTTCCGGAACCAGAATTATGAAAGGATGGCGTTATGGCATCGCGTTCGGGGTATTGTGTTTTTTATCGATTTTTGAAATGAGCCTTATCTTCGACTCCCTTCTTGCGGATGAACTGCGCACCTCGGTCGTTGATGGCATATCCATACTTTTGCTGGGTCTCCTTTTAGGCAGGCTGACAGGTACAGAGGGTCATTATGTTAGCCGGCGAACAAATCTAAGGTGGATCTCAATCATTATCATTCCACTCCTTTTCACCATGGGACGATATTTTGGCTATGGAATTGTTCATATTATGTCGGCATATTCCGAGAAGCCGATTGCTACTTTACTCTGGACATTAGGCATCGGTGGGTGGATAACGATAATGTATTATTGGCTTCTGAGAGAAACGAATCAGAAGACCTCTCTGGTCCAGGCATTTAGATTTGGAGTTCAGATATTCGGAAGTTATTGGTTGATTTATAACTTGTTTGTATTGTTATTCGTGAGAGTTTCGGTATTGGATGTCTTTTTGCGCGTTATCATCGATGTACTGTCTGTAACAGTAGGCGTATGGGGAGTAAATGAATTATCCCGAGTGAAGACCGTACAAAAGGCTTGAACCGTCGCCCAATACAGTCCGGCGGATGCAGTAACCCCCCCCTCTGATTTTGGTTGTTATACTGCGAGTTTTCGTTCTTTAAGAATCTCATGGTGCAATTCTTTAAAATCTTTTGGAGGAATGGCATCCGATTTTCTCACCAACTTGATAGCCCCGGTAGGGCAGGGCACAGCGCAGACTCCACACCCAATACACCATTCTTTGTCCACTACCGGGAAATCCCCTTCCATCTTGACGACCTGAACAGGACAGATCTCGAGACATTGTCCACACCCCGTACATTTCTCCTGATCGGTCTCTCTGAGGAAGTAGGTGGCCATCAGGACATCCCT
>DCUS01000034.1:33818-37663 GCA_002327885.1 Syntrophaceae bacterium UBA2208 | reverse complement strand
TTCAGAAGGGAAATCTTAAGAAGAGTAATATACACTTTTTTCTAAAATAAGGAAGCGGAAAGTTACAAGGAAGCAACATCGTAACCTGGGCCCCTTGTTTGCTTAAAAAGTAAACAGAAAAACTTTCCAGGGATTAGCAGGGTATGCCCGATAAACAGAAGATTTCTTTTGAAAAGGTTTAGGGTTATATCCTTTTCCCTATAGATGGATACTCCTCCCCAGAAGACCCCCTCTGAAGACTTTCCGTCATAATTAACGAAAGCTCCCCGGAAAATGGGAGAATCCTAATTTTGAGGTACAAGCCCAAAAATACTGTTGGCGAGGACGAGAAGAGCTCGAAAACGAGGCGTTTGAGGAGACCAAAATGGGAAAGGTCGGCCTGAATGCTGCGCATTGCGGGGACTGATCGGAAATCTCGATTTCACCTTGTAGACCCACCTGGCTTATGGATACGATAACCGGCCTCTGAAAGCACGATCATGATGGTCTGTTCTCAAAAAACCTGACTTCCTCTCCCTGAAGTTGTCTCGCGGCGAAATCCAGGGCGGCTTCCAAGCCCTCCGGTGTAAGAGTTGGATACCNNTAACCCAACAGAAATACGAGTTCCCCTGACAATAGGCTTCCCATTAAGAATTTCTGGGTCACTCACAATTAAATACTCTTCCATTTTAACTCTCCTCCATTCTGGATATGTCAAATACATACCATTTTTCAAGAAATATTCCAAATAAAAGGCAGCCGACAAACAACCATAAGCTCCAGGCACATATTAATTCTCTGAATATTTTAATAATGGAGGGAAGTCTCAAGTCCGAAAAGTGCAAAAACCAGGACNNATGTTGGACTTGAAGGTGAGGATTGCTGATCGAAATGATGAATAGATAACACGGTGGATTCGTAAGTTTACATAGGAGTCAATTTCACCGAGGCCACCTTCATTTTGGGCAAAAGACTGTATCGAGACAGGAGACCTCTCAGTCTGAGTCGCGGTAGTTGCGTTCGCGGAGCAATCCCTCGGCAGCGTGCAATGTTCCTAAACCCTCGTTGAGGATCCGTGTGTGCTGTGGGGTCATCTTTGTGGGCTCCAGGTGGAATTTATCCAGAATACGGAAGGCCGAGGGCCTCATCTCCGAATGCACCATGAAGTCGCTTCCCTCGAGTACTCCGTAATGGCGCTTGTTGTAAATCATTAGGGCGCGGGGTGGTTGAGGCGTTGGGGCCAGGATGTTTCTACCAAGAAAGGGAGTCTTCCATTCCCCTCCCAGAAGCCCGAGCAGGGTAGGACCGATATCCATCTGACTGACAGGCCGGGTTATCCTTCGCGGTTTCAGGCCCGGTGCCAGTATGAAGGACACAACTCGATACTCGTTGAGGGGTACCAGATTCTTCCCCCTGAGGTGGACCCCGTGATCTCCCACAAAGATAAAAATCGTGTTGTGGAAATAATCGCGGGTTGACGCCTTATCGAGAAAGTTACCCACCGCCCAATCAGCATAGAGATAATTGTTCAGCTCCTCCGCCTTAAAACCGGGTGGAGGCATCGTACCAGGGGGAGTCTCAGGGGATTTGCCGGTGGGATATTTGAAAGGGGTGTGAAGGGACACCGTCAGGAATGTGGCGAAAAAAGGCTTCCCCTGATCATGATGCAACATTAGATCACGGTCGACGCGCCGGAACACATCTTCGTCGCAGACACCCCATGACGCGCGGAAAGTGACGTCGTCGAAATCACCCTCCTCAAGAAAATGGTCGTACCCATTAGCCACAAAAAAGCCTTTCATGAGATCGAAGATTCCTTGCCCCCCGTAATAAAACACCGTCTCATAACCGCGGCCCTTTAGCGTCGAGGCGAGGGTGGCAAAGCCACCGGCACGGGCCTGGGGTCTTCGAACCACACTCATGCCAGGTAAAGGGGGATATGAACTCAGCACCGCCTCGAGACCCTGCACTGTCCGTTCTCCCGTGGCAAAGCAATTTTCAAAGAGCAATCCTTTGGCGGCCCAGCGGTCACAGGAGGGCGTGAGTGAAAGTTCCCCACCCCAGGCGCCTGCCAATCGGGCTGTAAAACTTTCCATCACTACCACCACCACATTGACATTCTTCTGTGGTCCTCCCACAACACGACGTAGCAAGGGATTCCTTGTGTTCTCAATGAATTCTCCGCTGCCCTCAAGGCGCGCCTTGGCAAAAGAAAAGGCATCGGGGGCACTCATGCGGCCTGCGACATCCTCCACACGACTATATTGCTCTTTGTCCTGATGAACCAGTTCGTAGGCCACATTCAGCACACCGTTTCCGGCGATCTCATTGGCCAACCTGTTCGAGGAGAAAGTGGCGAAACTGGGATTAAGGGGTCTGTGATCAAAGGTGCCGCGGATGCAAAGGCACGCCAGGATTAGAACTCCCGCCGTCGCCAGTCGGTCAAGCAGTTTTTTTCGGGGACGTCCCCTCAACATGTGAGCTAAAAGGCAATGGCTGATTGCGCCAAGAATAAGCACCGCAAGTATGACACGAACCCACGGATATGCCGCAGACATGGTTTTAATAACCTCAGGATCTGCACCGTGTTCCAATACCAGATAATTCGGGCGGAAGTCGAAGTACGAAAAAAAGAACCATCCTCCAAGTTCACACAAGGCGAGAAAGGCCAACCCAAGGGTACCGACCCAGACCAGAGCTTTTCTGGCCCATGTCCTGGAAGGAAGTATCAGGGCAACAAGGGCTATAGGGGCAGCCAGAACCCCCGCCACTACGGCGTCGAGTCGGGTTCCGATGACTAAGAGCGTGGAAATATCGACCCCCTCTAAATCAGCGAGGCGCGTCATGATGAGGGCCAACCTTCCCAGGAAAGGGATACTTAGCGCAAGTGTAAAAAAACCAAGGGCAAAATAAAATCTTCTGGTTTCTTGATCATTCATAAACATATCTTAACACAAAGATAGGCTTAAGTCGTTTCAAAGCCACCTTTTACATAATGGATTGGTCTTGTTTTTGCTAAATTGCCCTATATGAAGAACACCACATGGTTTTTGATCTTTATTGTCATCCTGTCCACCAAAACTTTCCTGACGGCCGAAGACGTGACCATCGACGAAGAAGTGAAGGCTAAGATGACCTTTGACGACCCGGAACAGCCCACGGTGGTTTTCTTCGAGACAAAGTAAATGATAAGGCCTCGCTTTTGGGTAAGTTGGATATACGATAAACGGAGTTGATTGTGAAACCAAAGGAACCCCAAAATATGAAAAAAGGTTTTGGGCCGGTATTGCATATAACGATTACTAAATGCAATGAGGTATTGAGGAACGAAAATGTAAAATCAACAAGGAAGAATGTTTACGAAAAATGGTTGTTGACTTTGCCACCATCCCAAGGTTTCTGGCTATTTTTATAAAAATGCATCTGATATTATCTAAATCACTACCGTATAAGGATAAGTATCAATAGGGTCATATGGTTCTGGTGAATACTCTAACACCTGAGAATACATCAGTGAACGGTAGGCGTGGGCTACCCCGGGGCCAATCATCACTCTATCGCCTGCTTTAATGATCATCTTGTTATTATCAGAGCTTTTAGTATCTTTCAGTAGCAATTTTAATTCCCCGGTGAGGACATAAATTCGTTCAATTCTTCTTTCATGACAGTGATGCCCTCTCTCTTGATCTGAGTTGGTGGAATCCAATTCCCAATAAACCAGTCGCCTAAAGGCTTCATCCGTCCGATTGAGTATCTGTGCCATTTCTCCTTTTCCAGAAAAAATCCTTCGTTCCAGGCTATGATCTCCACCTACGGGGAGTTGTTCAATGATCACTTTTTTATTTAACATAAATTGCCTCCCTCAA
>DCUS01000034.1:3257-33811 GCA_002327885.1 Syntrophaceae bacterium UBA2208 | reverse complement strand
TGAGGACAGGATAATCAGGTATTATCGGAAACTCTCAAGAAATGAGGTGAAACCTATCTTAAGGGGAAGAGGTTAGGCAACCCGTATATGCCTAACCTCTTATAATCATTGGTGGAGCAGAGGGGAGTTGAACCCCCGACCTCCAGAGTGCGATTCTGGCGCTCTCCCAACTGAGCTACTGCCCCGTTACTTAGAACCGCAGAGCGCATAGAGCATAGCGCATAGCGGATTGCAATTATCCACTTTCATGATAGGCCCAGAAGTTTTCGAATAATGGATTTGAAGTTTGTTAAATCCGCACATTTGACGACATAGGCATCCGAAGCCCACGTGGTGAGGTCTTGTTTGTATTCCCCATAAGCCGAGCAGAGAATGATGGGAAGGTGTCTCTCCTTCTCTCGAATTCGTTTGAGGGCTTCAATCCCATCCATNNTCCTCCTGATAAAGGAAGCGGATGCTCTCCTCATCGTCTACGATTAAAATCTTTTTCATTGATCTGCCTCCGGACCTTTAAGCCTCTTCTCTTGCCCTTTCTCATAGGCGGGTAGAGTGATGATGAAATTCACTCCACTGCCTGGTTGGTTGTCCACTTCGATTTGACCTCCATGAGAGGTGATAATTTTATGGACAATGGGTAAGCCCAGACCCAGATTTAAATCCTTGGTCGTATAGAATGGGTTGAAGATGTTGTGGAGATTTTGAGGGTCGATCCCTCCACCGGTATCCTTCACTTCCACCCGGACATAGGGGGCCCCATTTTTGGCGATGGAATGGAGTCGGAGGGAGAGCACCCCTTGTCCCTTCATGGACTGATAGGCATTATTGATCAAGTTGGAGAAAACCTGACTGAGTTGATGGTAATCCCCATGGGCTTGGGGAATTTCTTCGGGAAATTCTTTGAACAGTTTGACCTCTCCAACATCGATTCTACTCTGGGTCATTGATAGACTGTCCTCAAGAATCTTTCGGAGATCGCATTCTTTAAAACCAACGGATTCATCATGCGTGTAGTTGTAGATATCCGTGAGGATCTTCTCAAGCCGGGCGACCTCAACCATGATGGTTTGGGTATATCGTTTTTCCATGGCGTCATCGGGGATGGCTCGATAGAGACGACGCGCAAACCCGCCAATGGAGACCAGAGGGTTTTTAATCTCGTGGGCGATGGAGTTGGAGAGTTCCCCCAGGGCGACCATCTTTTCACGGTGGACAAGAAGATTCTGTGTCTCCTTGAGTTCCTGATGCACTTCCTCCAGGTTCCGGTAGAGAATCGCATTCTCAATGGCCAGCCCTGCCTGGTTGGAAAACATGCTGAGAAAGTGAATGTCCTCTTCCGTAATAGGATTCTGGTTGTAGAGGTTGTCCACCAAGATTACACCGATGACTCCTCCTTTCCCCATGAGAGGAGCCGTGGCAAAAGAATAGACCTTCGGATCTCGACCGAGATGTTCACCCACGTAGCATCCCACCTCGGACCCTAAATGACAACCCCTTTCGCATCGGCTCCGTAACCCTCCCTCTTGCGATTGGGAAGGTTGAATGTTAAACGGTTTTCCTTCCAGAACCGTTCGCGAGAGAATGCATTGTTTCTGTTCCAAAGAGATCTGAAGTCCTTTGACGATTGCGTTTAAAGCAGAGTCGCCTTGAGGATTGAGTTGGGTAATCCGATCCGAAAGGGTCCCCTTTCTTTGAGATAGGTCATTCCATATCCTACCTGCCTCTTCCGCACTATCCGGACCTACCGCTATCGCCCCTTCTAATGTACGATTTTTCTCATTAACCAGAAAGAGCATCGCCCGATTGAACTTCAATCCTTCTCCAATCGTGATCGCCGTCAAGGTCAACTGCAGGATCCGTTTAAAATTCACCGTCGTCAGAAGGGCCTTGTTGAATTCCCAAAGGGAGGAAAGTTGTGCGACCCTCTTTTCGTTTTCCTGGGCCATATTTGAAATTTCATAATGGGTCAAGGCATTCTCAATGATAAAGGACAATGGGTTTGTTATCATCAACAACAATTGAAAATCCCTCTCATCAAATTTTGAAGAATCAGAATCCTTATCGTAAAAGGCCAAAGTTCCCCAAATCTTTCCCTTGGAGAGAAAAGGAGCGCAGAGCATGGAGCAGGAAGGGTTTTCTTCTCCGGGTGGATTGAAGGAGAGAGGAGTCTGGGCGTAGAACACTCTTCTGGCTATTTTTCCATCGAGAGGGTTTTGATGATAATCTCCCACACTCCATTTGACTTCCAACTCTCTCGTCTTTTTATCCTCGATTCTCAGCACCCCTCCTTTCGCTTTTAAAATTTTTAGACCGGTTGTGATGATTAATTCAAAGAGGTTCCTGAGTTTCAATGTAGAGGCCACCGCTTTTCCCAATTCATAAAGAGCGGTCAATTCGGAAATCGTTTCTTCTGCCCTTTGATGGAGATGGTCATTTCGACTCATTCCCACCATCGCCTCCCCCATCAGGAGGAGAAGTTCTACTTCTTGAGGAGAGAAGTGATAGGGTTTTGAGAAACCGATATAAAGTATTCCCTGGAAAGAGGTTTCATCATACAGAGGAATACAGGCGAAGGTTGGGCAAAGCAGATTTTCCTCTTCCGGGAGGACCTTCTCTTTCGGGAAAGATGAGCCTTCTTCTACCCACAAGGGTTTTTTTTCGGAGGCCAGGTGAGAAAGAAATCCGTCTTCCATAATCTTTTCCGGTCTCAACAGGAGACATCGATCTAATTGAAAAACGGTAGAGATGGACTGAAGCAATCGGTCCAGTCTGACTTGGGCAGGGAACGGTGTGGCGGAGAGTTGGATGATCGACTTCAGGAGATCGTAGGGAGGAAGCGGGTTGACCATATCGAATTACTTTACCTCTCTCATATACTCGGCTGCTTCCTCGGGAGGAGTCGGGTTGATATAAAATCCTGTCCCCCATTCGAATCCAGCCACCTTGGTCAATTTCGGCATGATCTCAATATGCCAATGGTAGTGGTCCATATCCACCTCCGGGAAAGAGGAGGTGTGAATGACATAGTTAAAAGGAGGGTCGGTCAGCACTTGATTCATCCTCTGGAGAGTCTCCGAGAGAATTTGGGCTGCCTCTTGATATTGGGACGGTTCCATATGTTCGAAGCTGGGGTGATGGGTTTTAGGAAGAATCCATGTTTCAAATGGAAATCGGGAGGCAAAAGGAGCGATGGAGAGAAAATATTTGTTTTCAAGGATGACACGGACTCTCTGCTGGAGTTCTTGTCGGATGATATCACAGAAGACACATCGGTCTTTATAATTAAAATAGGTTTTAGCTCCTTCAATCTCTTCGCTCACCCTTTTCGGGATGATGGGAAGGGCGATAATTTGAGAATGGGAGTGCTCCAAAGAGGCTCCTGCCGCCACCCCATGATTTTTAAAGACGAGGACATATCGAAGACGCTGGTCACGCCTGAGATCGATGATCCGCTCACGGTAGGCCATCAAGACGTTTTCAAGACCTTTTAATGGTAAGGTGATTAAGGTCTCCTCATGTCGGGGCGTTTCGATCACGACTTCGTGGGCACCGATTCCATTCATCTTATCATAGATCCCCTCACCCTCTCTGTCTAATTCTCCTTCTATCCGAAGAGCGGGGAACTTATTGGGGACGACGCGGAGGGTCCAACCTGGAGTATTCGGAAGAGTCCCATTATCTCGAAAGGCAAGGACTTCAGGAGGAGTTCTATCTTCATTGCCTTCACAAAGGGGGCAGAATCCACCCCGGGGACGTCGCTCCTCTGGGGTAAAATCAGAGGGCCTTCGACTCCTCTCAGTGGAGATGATCACCCATCTTCCGTGGATGGGATCTTTTCTCAATTCTGGCATAAAGGTTTTTCTTCTTAAGGGAGCTCAAATCTAAGAGGGGAAGCTTCTTTTCACCTTTTTCCCCCTCTGCCTCTCCATCCGTTCTTGATTCTCTCCCTCGGTTTTACATTCAATGCACAGCGTGGTGACGGGTCTCGCCATAAGCCTTTTTTCAGAAATAGATTTTCCACAGGAGTCGCAAATCCCGAACGTCCCGTTGTCAATACGGTCCAATGCTTCCTTGACTTTCGTGATCAATTTCCTCTCACGATCCTTAATCCTCAAAAGAAAATTTCGGTCCGATTCCAGTGAGGCCCGGTCGGTTGGGTCGGGGAAGTCCCCTTTACTGTCCTGGCGCATGTCACTACATGTCTTCCCAGCCTCCACCAATAGGTCGTGGAGCATTCCCTCGAGCAGTCCTTTGTAATAGAGAAGTTTTTCTTGATCCATTCACACTTTCCTTAAGGGCAATTCAGGCTCCTTAAAAAAGGAGATGTCATATGAATCCCATCCATCCATCATAATATTTTTTTAAAAAAAATCAAATGATAAATGGAGGAAAATAATATCACTCATTCTCATCCCAAAGGATTTGACACAAATTTCTTAATCGACTATGCTACTGGATGATGAGACGGCAAGCCAACTCGTGGTGGCAGATATTAATGCTAAATGATCTGTGTGTGAAATAAGCCAGTGACCATCCGCAAAATCCTCATTATTGCTCCCATCTTAATCATCGTCTTCTTGCTCCAGTCTTATTTCTGGGTGCCCACCTACGAACAGCAGTCAAGAGGAAATCCTGACCGGCTTAACGAATACATCACCGCATCCATCGGGGATGCGAGCATTCTGAACCCCATCCTTTCTGCCGATTCGGCCAGCAGCGACATCAACAACTTGGTCTTTGAGGGTCTGATTGATTATAACGAAGACCTCCGCTTCAGGGGACGATTAGCGAGCTCGTGGAAAATCTATGAAGAGGCTTTTTTCTATGTCAATGAAAATGCCACCGTCCCTTCCATGGGAAGGGTGGGAGCAGAAGAAATCATTGAACTTTTGAAGAGGGTGAAAAAAGGTGTCCCGCACTCCGATGCTCAGACGAAAACCTCTCTGGAGAACATTCAGGAAATCTCTCTCCTCCCCCCCAGGGAATTCGTGATGACCAGGCAGGAGAAAGAGGGGAAGGGGTCCGGACAGTCTCAGGACATAACGATCCGGGTGACTGCTCCCGCCAGGGTTAAGCTGGTCCTGAAAGAGGTGGATCAGTTCCTTTTTCAAAGTCTTTCTAAGATTCTCGGCGAGGATTATTTCAGCTCCTTCAATGGGCAGAGATATGTACGGATCACTCCGGAGGTGGAGCCAAATAAAAGGATACAGTACGTTCATGAGGTTCTCCCTTCCATAGAGCATCATCCCATTATCGTTTTTCAGTTGCGGCCCGATGTGAAATTTCATGACGGCCATCCCTTTGACGCCCATGATGTCAAGTTCACCTATGAAGCGATCATGAATCCGAAGAACCTCTCCCCTCGACTCTCGGACTATGAACCGGTAAAGGAGGTGGAAGTCATTGATCCCCTCACCGTCCGCATCGCTTACAAACGGCTTTATTCCCCGGCTCTCGGAACGTGGACCATGGGAATCCTTCCAGAGCATCTTCTCAACGATGAGGCCCTCAAGAAGGAGGCGACCCAATCGGGGAAGGATCCGGAAAAATTTTCCATGCGTCAGAGTCGCTTCACCCGTGCCCCGATCGGGAGCGGTCCTTTCGTGTTTAAAGAGTGGAAATCGGACCAGTACATTCTTTTGGTACGTTACGATCAGTATTGGGAGGGCCCCCCCCATTACAACCAGTATTTTTACCGGATCATCCCTGACCCGCTGACTCAAGAAATGGAATTCTACGCGGGAACGGCAGACGCCTATGCGGTTCGTCCACATCAGGTTGAACGGTTGAAACAGGATCCGGCGTATCAGAGCTTCTCTGGCCTCTCCTTTGGATACAGCTATATTGGTTACAACATGCGGCGTGAGCCGTTCAATGATCCGCGGGTCCGACGTGCCCTTGGCATGGCGATCGATGTGGACAAAATCATTCAATACGTCCTCTTCGGTCAGGGGGAAAGGATCACAGGCCCCTTTGTCAAGCAGACGGATTATTACAATAAGAATATCAAACAACTTCCCTATGATCCGAAAGGGGCCCTGAAACTCCTCGAAGAGGCGGGTTGGAGGCGCAATCAGGAAGGCTGGCTGGAAAAGAATGGAAAGCGGTTTCAATTTACACTTATCACCAACAGTGGCAACGAGCTTCGTAAGGCCATCCTGACCGTTGCCCAGGATGCGTGGAAGCAGATTGGCATTGATGTCCGGACGGATATTCTTGAATGGGCTGTCTTCATCCAGGAACGGGTCAATAAATTGGATTTTGATGCCTTGATCTTAGGCTGGAGTATGGGGATCGAGCCCGATCTTTATCAGCTCTGGCATTCCAGCCAAACCAATCCGTATCAACTCAATTTTGTGGGATTCAAGAACGAGGCAGCGGACGATCTCATCGTCAAGATCCGGCAGGAATACGACCATGACCAACAGGTGGGGTATTGTCACCGACTCCACGACATCATTGCAAGCGAACAGCCCTATACCTTTCTTTATGTGAGTAAATGGACGGCAGTTCTGGATAAAAGGATTGTGGTCAGGGAGACGGATGATGAAGGAAGGGTGATCTATAAAAAGATTACACCCACGAAAACCGGAAATTATATGTTCTATTTCAACAGATGGATCAAGCTTCCTGAGGTCCCTGTTTTTAGCGCCGAAGGATAGGTCATGTTATCTTTCATTGCCCGGAATAGCATTCAGAAGGTGATCACCCTGTTTTTCGTCTCTGTGATCTCCTTCCTGGTCATTCACCTCGCCCCAGGCGAGCCGAGCCAGGTGGACCCCCTTAATCCCAAGTTCACACCGGAGATGGTGGAACGATTCCGCCAGCAGTTTCATCTCGATCAACCTCTTTACATTCAATATGCCTATTTTTATCGGGATCTCTTGACGGGGAAGACAGCTTCCTGGAAGGACAACCAACCGGTCCTCAAAAAGGTATGGGAGCGTTTCAAGAACAGTCTCTGGCTCTTTGTGGTGGGGACCATTCTGACCTGGACCCTCTCCTTCCCCATCGGAATCCGGTCAGCCATTTTTAGAGGGGGGCTATATGATCGGAGCGCAACGTTTTTTTCGTACCTTCTGATCTCTATCCCCGGTTTCTTTTTTGCTTATGTTCTGATTATACTTGTCGTCACCACGCTTCATGTTCCCGTGATCGATATGGAAACGTTCGGATTGGGAGCTTCCCCCTGGTCACGCTGGCTCATGGACAGAGTCTGGCACCTGCTTCTCCCGTCCCTTCTCGGGGCGACCGGCGGCATTGCTGTCCTGTCACGATACGTCAGGAGCCAGATGATGGAGGTGGAAAGTCAAGATTACGTCCGGACTGCCCGGGCAAAAGGCGTTCCGGAAGAACAGGTTCACTATAAGCACGCCCTCCGGAATGCGCTCTTACCCTTTGTGACCATGTTCGGCCTTATTCTACCGGGTCTGATCGGTGGGTCAGTGATCATCGAGTCCATCTTTGCATGGCCTGGGATGGGGCGGATGGCCTATGAGGCCATTTTAGCCAGAGACTATCCGATTGTCCTGACGGTCAATTTTATCTCTGCGGTGCTAGTCCTGGTCGGCACGTTTATCTCCGACGTACTTTACATGGTGGTGGATCCGAGAATACGTTTGTAATGATAGACTATTCAGAAGAATTTTTTCAAAAAGCAGAAATGGAGCGACCCCTTGCACCCAGGGAGTCCCGTTGGCGCGAAGGGTGGCGGCTTCTCAAGCGAAATAAGCTCGCCTTCTTGGGTCTTCTCATCTTTATTCTTTTCTTTCTCATCGCCCTTGCGGGACTCATCCTCACCTCCGGAACGAAACCTGTGTTTGATCCGGCGGTGGTAAGGTTGGAAGAAAAATTACGGCCTCCCCTCTCCAACCCCAATTTGGAGATTTTAAGTTCCGACAGGGTTCCCCGGTTGGGCTTCTATCTCTTCGGCACGGATGAGTTGGGACGAGACGTATTTTCAAGGATGATGCAGGGGGCATGGGTGTCTCTGACTGTCGGGTTTGTGGCCGTGGGGATAGCGGTGCTCATCGGCATTTTGTTAGGGGGCATCGCAGGCTATTACGGACAGAGCTCGATGAGAGCGGACCAAATTTTCATGGGGGTGGTTTTCCTTCTGGGCGGAGGCTTGATTGTGATGGGAATCGCCTTCCCCGGACTCGTTCTCCTGATCGCTGGGGGGGCCTTTCTGGCCTTCTTCCAATGGTTGAAAAAGAGGGCGAGAGAAGGGCTTGAGACCGGCTGGACAAGGCTTCTTGGGATGCGAGCCATTTCCATCGATACGCTGATCATGCGTTTTGTTGATATTATGCTGTGCTTCCCGAGCTTTTTTCTTATCCTGACTGTTGTGGCCCTCCTTCCGCCAAGCATTTACAACATCATGATTGTGATTGGCCTGACGAGCTGGATGGGTACGACCCGTTTTGTTCGGGCAGAGTTTCTATCCCTCAGAGACCTGGATTTCGTAACGGCTGCCCGCGCCCTCGGAGTAAACGACTGGCGGATTATCTTCCGCCACATGATTCCCAATGCTATTGCCCCCGTACTGGTTTCGGCCACCATCAGTATTGCCACAGCGATTTTAACGGAAGCAGGGTTGAGTTTTCTTGGATTGGGTGTCCCTCCTCCTCACGCCACCTGGGGGAACATCCTCTCCGATGGGAAGAGTTTCATCTTCGATGCCCCTTGGCTCACATTCATTCCGGGGATCGCGATCCTGATCGTCGTCCTCTCCTTCAATCTGTTTGGAGAAGGCCTACGGGATATTATCAATCCAAAATTGAGAGAAAGATCTTAATGCTGTTCATTCAAGACTTGAAGGTTTATTTCTTCAGTGACAACAGGGTAGCACGAGCCTTGGACGGCGTGAGCTTTGAGGCCCGTAAGGGGGAAACGGTCTGTCTGGTCGGAGAATCCGGCTGTGGAAAAACGGTATCAGCCCTGACCATCTTAAGAATTCTCCCGCAACCACCGGGTAGGATTATGGGCGGCAAAGTGCTGTTCAATGGCCAGAACCTTTTGGATTTGGATGAAGAGGAGATGCAGAAGATTCGTGGCAGACGAATTGCCATGATCTTCCAGGAGCCCATGACCTCTCTCAACCCTGTATTTACGATCGAAGAGCAAATTGAAGAGGCCATTTTAGTTCATGAGAGAGTGGATATGGAAGAAGCGCGACAGAGGTGTATCCAACTCCTCAGAGACGTGGGGATTCCATCGCCCGAGGAGCGCTTGAGAGATTATCCTCATCAACTGAGCGGTGGACAGAGACAGCGGGTCATGATTGCGATGGCCCTGGCATGCGGGCCCGAGCTTGTCATCGCCGATGAACCCACCACTGCCCTCGATGTGACCATTCAAGCACAAATACTCAATCTGTTTCGTGAGTTAAAGCAAAAACGGGAGATGTCCCTTCTCTACATCACTCACGATCTCGGAGTCGTTGCAAACATTGCGGACCGTATCTATGTGATGTATGCAGGGGTGATCGCAGAGCAGGGAGAAGTCGCCCATATCTTCCATCACCCCAGGCATCCGTACACCCAGGGCCTTTTGGCGTCCCTACCCAACCGGGTCAAGCGGGGAAAGACACTTCATAGCATCCCGGGAACAGTTCCCAATCCCGCCTATAAGCCGGGGGGGTGTCCCTTTCATCCGAGATGTCCCTATGCCATTGAGACCTGTCGGGTGCAATTTCCGGAGATGTGCGATTATGGAGGCGGGCATTTAAGTCGATGCCCTGTGCTCCATAAACGATAGAGGCTCCATGATAGAAAAGACCAATTTCACAGAGGATTCTCTCCTCAAGGTGGAAGGGCTCAAAAAGTATTTCCCCGTACGCAGAGGTTTTCTGCAGAGAATCAAAGGATGGGTCAAGGCGGTGGATGGTGTGGACATCGATCTCTTTCGGGGTAAGACGCTGGGCCTTGTGGGAGAGAGCGGGTGTGGTAAATCCACGATCGGTCGGCTTATCTTGAAACTTCTGGAGCTTGATGAGGGAAGGATTCTTTATAAAGGACAGGATATCAGCGGGCTGACCCAGGATGAAGTCAAGCCGTTACGGAAAGAGATGCAGATCATCTTTCAAGACCCTTTCGGCTCACTCAATCCCCGGATGACCGTTGGCCAATCCATTGAAGAGGGGCTTCGTACCCTTGGCGTCAGAAGCCATGATGAAAGAAAAATCAGAGTCAGTCGACTTCTGGAAATGGTTGGAATTGCAGCCGAGGCCGCTGACTTCTATCCCCATGAATTCAGCGGAGGTCAGAGACAAAGAATAGGGATCGCTCGCGCCTTGAGCGTTGAGCCTTCACTGATTGTGTGCGACGAACCTGTCTCAGCGCTCGATGTATCCATACAGTCTCAGATCATCAATCTTCTGAAAGGATTGCAAAATAAGCTGGGTCTTTGTTATCTCTTCATCTCCCACGACTTGAATGTGATCGGTTACATCAGCGATACGGTGGCCGTGATGTACCTGGGCCATATCATGGAGTACGCCCCGGCGGATGAGCTTTACGATCATCCCTTCCATCCTTATACCTTGGCATTGCTTTCTGCCGTGCCTTCCTCCGATCCGGATCTCCGCCGTGAACAACACGTACTTATGGGAGATGTCCCGAGTCCATTGAACCCTCCTCCGGGGTGCAAGTTCCAGGGAAGATGTCCCCTGGTGGAGGATCGGTGCCGAAAAATGGAGATTGAGTTCTATCAGGTCAGTCGGGAACACATGGTGCGATGTTGGAAGGTCGTTTGAGATTGAAAGGACCGGGGTTTATCGGCTGGTCACCAAAACACGGAAGCCCATCTGTGAAAGTTTTTCGGCGATGACCAGAGCTGAATCCCTTGTTTCAAATTGCCCCACTCTCACCCGGTGATATTTCTGGGTCAGGGTTTCGATGATGGCGACATAGACGTTCTCAAAACTTTTTCGGAGCTGTTCAGCTAATCTCTGGGCATTGATTTCATCAGCGAAGGAGCCCACCTGGAGAGTGAATCGTTGAACGGGCTCGATGGTAAGACTGACCACTTCCACCTTGACCGGGGCGATCCCCTTTTCCCACATCCCGAGCATCTGGGCGGCTGCATAAGAGACATCAATAACTCTCCCTTTTACAAAAGGACCCCGATCATTGACCTTTAACTCAAGAGATCTTCCATTCTCTAAGTTCGTCACCATCACGACCGTGCCCAGGGGGAGGGTGTTGTGAGCGCAGGTCAGTTGATACATATCATAGATCTCGCCGCTCGAGGTGGGTCTCCCATGAAATTCCCCTCCATACCAGGATGCAACGCCGAATTGGACGTCTCGGCTTTCCCTCTTTTCGATCTTCGTCTCCGGGAGGGTTCTTTCCTCCCCTGGGGCCTCTTTCTTTATCTCTTGTCTTTCAGGAGGTAATGTTCTTCTTTCCGTAACAACATGTCTGGGTCCACAGGCAAGCACAAGAGAAAGGGAGAAGAGCAGGGAGATGGGAATCAGGAAATTTATAATTTCAAATTTCAATTTTTTCATTTTTTATTTGATGACCCCTGTTTTCTTATAACACATTCCATCTGATATCACCCATCCGTATTATTTCTTGATAATATTAGTGATACCGTATATAGTATTGTCAATATGCCTGAGAAGAAAACGAGGATCGTTCTGGATACAAATGTGCTCTATGCGGGCTTTTATTCATCGAAAGGTGCTTCTTTTAGGGTTTTAAAGGCGGTAGAAGAAGGTAAGCTTCAAATAGTGATATCCACCACGTTACTATTTGAATATGAAGATGTCCTTAAGAGAAATCAAGTAATTTTAAGCTTATCGAACCAAGAGATTGAGAAAGTTTTGGATTTTTTTTGCATGGAAGGCGAACACCAAAAGATATATTTCCTTTGGCGTCCTTGCCTCCCCGGCCCCCAAGACGATCATTTGTTGGAATTAGCTATCGTTTCTGAGACAAAGCTCATTGTGACTCACCATACAAAGGATTTTAAAGGGGTGGAAGAATTTGGCGTCAGATCAATGACTCCCCAAAAATTACTGGAGGAAATATTATGAGTGCCTTAAGTCTGCGTTTACCTGAATCCATTCATCGTCACATCAGGGAAATTGCTAAAAAAGAAGGAGTTTCGATCAACCAGTTTATTTCAACGGCGGTTTCAGAGAAAATTTCTGCGTTGATGACGGAGGACTACCTGGAGAAAAGGGGCAAAAGAGCGAAAAAGAGGGACTTCAGGAAAATATTGGCTAAAGTTCCGAGCCGTACGCCCATTCTTGGCGATGAGCTATAGATTTTGGGTTAACACTCCAACGGATGGCTTACAGCCACCGCTGACCTTAATCGTTATGTCACAAAGAATAGATTGCTTGCCTGACTACAGGTATGATATAATGTAATACCCAGGAGGATTCACATGGGCAAAGAGAAAATAGCCATTACATTGGATGAAGATTTTATTGGTGAATTGGATAGGTTAGTTAATCAACATGTCTTCCAAAGTCGCAGTCAAGCCATTCAAGAAGCGGTCAGCGAAAAACTGCGCCGCATGAAACGCAGCCGACTGGCGATGGAATGCGCGAAGCTCAAGCCCGCATTTGAAAAAGCCATGGCTGAAGAAGGAATGACTGAGGATATGAGCCAATGGCCAGAATACTAAGAGGTGAAATCCGCTGGGCTGACCTGAACCCCACTCGAGGTCATGAACAAGCAGGGCTACGTCCTGTTCTGATTCTAAGTCACGATATCTTCAACGAACGTTCAGGAACCGTCATCGCTGTTGCAATTACGAGCCAGCCACAGAGAGCCGGATTTCCGTTAACTCTCGAATTAAAGGGTGGTGATATGCCGAAGCAGGCATGGGTTAAGATTAGCCAAATCCGAACCCTTTCTGTAGAGAGGATCGGAAAGGTCATCGGCAGAGCATCCCAGGAGGAATTGGCCCAAGTCATTGAAGGATTGAATGAAATCATTGCCTAACAAATCATTCGATCGAAACGCCAAAAGGACAGCGCCCCCTCAACTCTGCCGACCATAGAAAGGAACAACCATGACAGGGAATCCCTATAAGCGGTTCCAGCATAAGGAACTTATCTTGCGAGATGAACTCGCTATTGACCGCACCCTCCTGGCGAACGAGCGAACCATCTTGGCGTATCTTCGCGGGGCGCTGACCCTCTTCATTGTTGGGGTAACGTTTCTCCATTTTTTTGACACAGGCATGCTTCCCTACATCGGGGTTTTTTGCATCCTCCTTGGTCTCGCTGTCGGGATCTTAGGTGTCTTAAGATACCGAAAGATGGATCAGTCCATTCGCACCCTACGTGAAACTCTCAGCCAATATGAAGCCATACGAGAACAGGCCGAGCCAGATCAAGGTGAGAAGGTGACTTAAGCGCCTCACTTTTGACGCACCCGGCATTCTTTTAGGAGCCGTGGAACACATTTTCTAAAAAACAAGAGACCTTCGACGGATTGTGATCTCTCCTTCTTGGGTTTGAAGCCCGAGGTCGCCTCGCGGGTACTCCTGTCTCCCTTCGATAAAGATCTCTCTCAGTTTGAAATGCTTCTTCAGCCTTAAAATATTTTCATTCCTCTGACCTCTCAGGTTCGAGAACTCTTTGGGATGACATCGGAATAAGGCTCGCCCGTTTTTCTGGAAGATCCGGAGAAGCGAAGTGGCCATGTCAAAAAAGATTGAAGAGTCGACGAGTTGGTGAAGTGCAGGATGATAGGGCCCTGCGAGATAATCTCTTTCCAACTCCCGGGTTGGCTGAAGCCCAATTCGAGATACCGAGACGGATGATTGTTCCAATTTAAGCATCCCTCTTTTAAGCCATTCAATCGCCTCATCCAACGACAAAGGTAAATACCCTCCCCCCCTCCAAAGGGTTTCAAGAGGAGCGCCTTTGAGCACGAGCGTGGGATGAATCCTAACAAAATCAGGTTTGAGTTCAATGACCCGATCAAGGGTTTGGAGAAAACGATCGCAGGAATCCCCAGGAAGGCCGATCATCAACTGAAGTCCCACCTCGAAGCCCTGTTGTATTAATCGTCGAGTCGCATCCACCGTATCTTTTGCACCATGTCCTCTCCTGGAGAGGAAGAGGACTTCATCAATCATGGATTGCACTCCAATCTCAAACGTCTTCACGCCATACGCTTTGAGCCGGGAAAGGATCTCTTCATCCAAGGCGTCGGGCCGGGTAGAAATCCGAATCGAATCGACCAAACCATCGGACAGGAAAGGTTGGACTGTTTTCAGATATCGAAGCTGATCTTCCTCGGGAATTGCAGTGAAACTTCCTCCATAAAAAGCAACCTGTTTTTCCCTATTTTTCTTATCGTAAGGAATCCCAATGAGAGAGGTTTCAATAGAGCTTCTGACGGCGGAAGGAGAGGGGGGGCCCTGAGAGCCTGCCCTCTGATTGCAGAAGAGACAGCGCTCATGGCAACCCAGATGGGGGAGAAAAATAGGAATGATCAGTGGAGCCATGGCTGACGTTATAAATTGATAATCACCAAATTCCAAGCACCAATCATCAAATAATAACCAATAGCCAAATTCAAATACCCCAAAATTGTTTGGTTATTGATAATTGGAATTTATTTGGAATTTGGGATTTGGTTATTGTCATTTAAACTCTCTAAGGCATTTTTTGCAGCGTCTTGTTCTGCCTCTTTCTTGCTTTTTCCCCATCCCAGACCTTTTACCTCCCCGGCGATCGTCACAGATGCCTGAAACTGTTTGTCATGATCCGGTCCTGACTCCTGGACGACTCGATATTGAGGCGATTGCCGATGAGATTGCTGGGAATAGATTTGGAGAAGACTTTTAAAATCATCCAATAGCACGGATGGGGTTTTGGTTTGAAGATAGGGTTCAAAATGTTGCCGGATGATCTCAAGCGCCCGATTAAATCCCGCATCCATGAAAATGGCCCCGATCACGGCCTCATAGGCATTCGCCAGGATGGAGAATTTTTCTGTCCCTTTATTTAACTGTTGGCTTTTTCCGAGAAGGAGATAGCCTTCAAACTGAAGTTCTTTAAAAAGGGCGGCGAGGGAACTTCCTTTAACCAGTTGGGATCTCATCATGGAAAGTGTCCCTTCATGAGCTTCAGGAAATTTATTGAGGAGAAGGTGACTGACAGCGAGGCTCAGGACGGAATCTCCAAGAAATTCTAAAACCTCATTGGCGATCTTTTCCGGATGATTGGTTTCATAAATATATGATTTATGAGTGAAAGCCTGATCGAGCCATTTAATCTCTATGAAACGATACCCCAGGCGCTCTTCCAATTCTTTTAAAGTTGCCACCCTTGCTTCGTCCACACTATTTCTCCACAACTTTTCCGATGACAGATTTCTCGGTCAATTCGGTCACCCTCACGGACCATTCCTGATTGACCCAATCCTCATATTCATTGGTTCCGTTTTGATGGTTGAGAAGGACCGGGATGTAGTTTCGGGAAAGGCCTTTCCATCTTCCGGTTCCTTTTTCTTTCCGGTCCTCGACGAGGACGCTTAGTTCCTGGTTGAGAAACAGTTGGTAGTAAGCCTGGCGTTTCTTTTTTCCTAACGCTCTCATGATCTCGGCTCTTCTCCTGATCTCTTTCTCATCCACCCCCTGAGGAGCCTGGCTGGCAGGCGTTCCTTTTCTACGAGAAAAGGGAAAGACATGGAGATAGGAGATGGGCAGAGATTCCACCAGTTCATAGGTATGACTAAAATTCAGTTCGGTCTCCCCGGGAAATCCTACAATCACATCTGCCCCGATGGAGAGATTTGGGTTTCTCCCGTGGAGTTCCTGGATGAGCCTGGAGAGGAAGGAACGGTCATAGTCTCTGTTCATCTTTTTCAATATCTCATCGTCTCCGCTCTGGATGGAAATGTGAAGGTGGGGACAGATCTTTCTCGATTGAGAGAGAACGGAAATAAGTTCTTGAGAGAAATCCCCTGGCTCCATAGAACTGAGCCGAATCCGATCCGGTGTTTCCTTTTTCTCCAGTTGCCCCATTAGTTTTTTCAAAGGGAAGGGAGGGTGGAGGTCCAGTCCATAGGCGCCCAGGTGAATGCCTGTCAGGACCACCTCTTTAAATCCCTTCCCTTTCATCGTCGTTAGATTTTCTAACACCCTTTCCGGTGGAAGGCTCCTTGATGGGCCCCTCGCATAGGGAACAATGCAATAGGAGCAACGACCATCGCATCCATCCTGAATTTTTAAGAAGGCCCGGGTGTGACGATGAAAAGAATGAAGAGGGATTTCGGAAAAGAGACTTTCCTTCTGAATATTGCCCACTTGAACCTTTGGAAATTCGTCTCTTTGCATTAAGGAGAGAAGGTCGGGGATCTGGTTTTTTTCTCTATTCCCTAAAATATACCTTACCCCTTTCATTTTTAAAAAGGCATTTGGGTCCACCTGTGAATAACATCCGGTTACGATGATCATTGATTTTGGATTGGATCGTAAAGCTCTTCGGATCAACTGCCTTGATTGAAAATCAGCCCGGTGGGTAACGGTACATGTATTGATAATCGTGATATCCGCCCCCTCTTCAAAAGGGGCGAGGGCATACCCCTTCTGTTTTAAAGTATCCATGAGAGCCTCAGACTCGAACTGGTTCACTTTGCATCCGAGAGTGGCGATGGAAATCGTTGTCATAGACTTAGGTGGCATAGAATCCACGGGTCATTGGGCTCCTCTCAACATATGGCAGGCGACGGGGAGCATCCTATTTAGAGCTGGGTCAGCTTGACATTCCCCCAGACCCCCATCTTTTCCCCAATAATGACGAGTGTTCCCAAAACCCCTGTGATCGCTCTTCCCCTTTCGAGACCCAATTCGATATCCTTCTTCTCCTTTACGATGTTTCCAACCGCTGTTGCGGCGGCATCCGCCAACGTGGAAGATTTAGCGAGTATACACACAGCACTTGCTTTTCCAAAACTGAGGGAGGGCCCCACCGTTCCTGAAGAGGTGCAGATGCCGAGAGGGGTTTCTTCGGGTTTGATCACAATCCCTATTTTAAGGCTGAGGGAAGACTCCCCTGCGTAAATCCCGACGGTACGTTCCTTCGAGGTGGCCAGATAGATATCCCCGCCATTTTCAACAAGCAACTCTCCTGAGAGTTGAAGCAAGTCTTTTGATACCCATTCTGCCATGGCTCCGGCGACAGCAGCCATCGGGCCGACATGGGCTAATTGAGAGGATTGGATCATTTCTTTGACAATTTCAGGAGCGTAAGGGTCATTCTTTAAAGGGATTAAGCTAATCTGGAATTCAGGTTTTACGGCGATATATGTTTCAATCTGATGACGGTATTTTAATACGGATTCCCGGGTCTCTTTGGAGAGGTCCCTTTCTGCCCGAACAAGAAGATCCGTTTCCTTGACCATGACCTCAAATTTAACGAGGTCATCGGTTTTGATCAAATTTCGGTAAATTCGTTTTTCATACATCTTAGGTTATTTAGAATTTTCATTATAATATTGAGAAAGAATAGGTGTCAATTTGCTTATCCCGAATCTCCATCAGGTTTGATGCTGATCCCTCCTTGATGACGCGGCCGTTTCTTAAGAGATATCCACGTTTGGAAATACTTAAGGAGAGATGAATTTCTTGCTCTACGATAAGGAGGGTGAGCCCCTTTCGATTCATTTCCCTAAATGTGGCGAAAAGTTCATCCATTAAACGGGGAGCCAATCCCAAGGAAGGTTCATCCAGCAACAAGAGTTTAGGGCGTCCCATGATCGCCCTTCCGATGGAGAGCATCTGCTGCTCCCCTCCGCTGAGGGTCCCGGCTCTTTGGTGGGATCTCTCTTTGAGGACGGGGAGGAGCTGATAAATCCACTCCAAATCTTTTTTTATCTCATCCTTTTGATTCCGATGAAGGTAGGCACCCAACATAAGGTTATCGATGACAGAAAGAGTAGGGAAAATATGGCGTCCCTGGGGGACATGTCCGATTCCTCTGGAGACGATCTGATGAGGATTCAGGTTGGCAATATCTTCTCCTTCGAAAATAATTCTTCCCTGGGTGGTCTTTAAAATTCCAGAAAGGGTAAGTAAAAGAGTCGTCTTACCCGCCCCATTGGGTCCTAAGAGGGTGACAATTTCTCCCTGTTTAACCTCCAGAGAGATTTCATATAATGCGGGCAGAGGCCCGTATTGGACAGTCAACTTTTTTATCTTAAGCATCCGTCTGCCTCATTCGTTCGGGGGGCGCCGGGTTAAATAGGCCTCCATCACCTCTGGATTCCTTTTCACTGCCTCCGGGGCTCCCTCAACCATGAGCTTGCCATTGTGAAGAACCGCTATCTCATCCGCTATCTCCATCACCATCCCCATGTGATGCTCCACGATGAAGATGGTCACCCCATCCCGTCTGATCTGTAAAAGTTGCTCTGAAATCTGCCGCATTTCAGTCAAAGTCAGTCCGGAGGCGGGTTCGTCCAGGAGGAGAAGGTCGGGTTTCATGGCGAGGGCCCGGCCCAATTCCAGGAGTTTTTGCTTGCCGTAGGGAAGCTGGGAAGCCATGGATTCCCATTTGCCGAGCAAACCCATGGCGTTCAGGATCTCCTTGGCTTCCATCAGGGCTTCTTTTTCCGACCTTCTGATCCAGGGGAGCCGGAACCCATACGAGAACAACCCCCCTTTCAGCCTTCGATTCATCCCGGCCATAATGTTTTCGACCACCGTCATGTTTCCCCATACCTGAAGAGTCTGGAAGGTTCTCCCCATTCCAAGGGATGATATTTCGTGTGGCGCCATAGAGGTGATGTCTTTCCCTTTAAAATAGATTTTCCCCGAATCAGGCTTTTCCACACCACTGATCAGATGGAAGAGGGTGCTTTTTCCAGCGCCGTTGGGTCCGATTAATCCCTTGATGCTTCCACGTTCCACTCTTAGTGAAATCCGATCGAGAGCAGTGACCCCGTCATATTCTTTTACTATTTTTTCCATGGAGAGAAGTGACATTAGAATTTTCCTTGATCTCTCTTCTTTTTTTTCGCCCAATAACCGACCAGATAAATCACCCGAATATTCAAACGGGTCCCGATACCCTCCGGGAAAAATATGAGTAATAGGATCAAAATCACGCCGTAAATGGGGAGGCTGTATTCCTGATACCGGCTTAGGACATCGGTGAGCCATGTGAGCAGAATCGCTCCTGCAATAGGCCCGTAGAGATTCCCCATTCCTCCCAGAATGACCATCATCACGATGAGTACCGTGGACGCCAGACCGAAGGTCTCGGGATTGGCGATGGACATGACGGAGGCGAAAAGACTCCCGGCCAATCCGGCAAAAGCTGCACTCAATACAAAAATTTCAAGTTTGATCCGCGGAACATTGATCCCAACACTTGAGGCGGCGTCCTCGCTGGCGGCGACAGCCAAAAGGGCACGTCCCACTTTGGATCGAACCAGGTTTTTTGAAAAGACGAATAACCCGACGAGCACTCCCCAGATGAGATAATACTGTTTCAGATAGGTATCGAAAGAGAACCCCGAGACAGAGAACCAGGGGATGCCGAATATCCCAATGACTCCACCGGTGAGATCGGTGGATTCCCGGAGGATCACCAAAAATATTTCTCCAAATCCCAATGTCGCTAAAGCCAAGAAATACCCTTTCAGTTTGAGAATGGGTCCGCCAATCAGATAAGCGATCACCGCCGCAGAAAGAGCCGAAGCCCAAAAAGCCAGAGAGATTGGGACGCCATAACGGGTGACGAGGATGGCCGTGGTATAAGCGCCGATTCCAAAGAAAGCAGTGTGCCCCAAAGAAATCTGCCCGGCATAGCCCATGAAGAGACTTAATCCCAAGGCCAGGATGGCGTAGATCCCTGCTAAAACCATGAGATGATGGAAATGAGGGTCCGACCAGACCAGAGGCGCCAAACCTATTGCGCCAAGATAAAAGAGGTCTTTCTTTTTAAATTCCTTTTTATGATAGAGGTATGGATCGGGGGCGATTAAGGAAAGCAACCAAAGGGGAGCCAGATAGAAGAGGTCCCTCTTTCTGAATTCATTTTTTGTATCGTCTACCATCGGCGGCTGTCGATAAAAGGTGACCCCAAAATCCCTTTTGGCCTAAAGTATAAGATGAGCAGTAAAATTCCAAATGCAATGGCATCCTTATAACCCGAGGGAATAAAAGCCAAGCTTAAAGATTCCACAATTCCAAGAACAAAACCTCCAAGGATTGCGCCGCTATTCTTTCCCCAACCTCCCAGGACGGCTGCGATAAAACCCTTGAGGCCCAAAAGCGTCCCGGAACTATAGCTGGTGAAGAATATCGGGGTGACCAGTATTCCAGCGATGGCTCCCACTCCCGCACTCACTCCGAAGGCGAAAAAGACCATGAGGTTTCTTGATATTCCCAAAAGATCCACTCCCAAAGGATCCGTTGAACTGGCTTCCATCGCCTTTCCCAATAAGGTGCGGTGGGAAAGGAGATAGAGAAGGATCAGTAATATAAAAGTGGATGCCAGGACCCAGATGCTTTGTGGAAGAACAGAGATTCCAAGTAACTGGAGAGGTCTCTCACCGGAGAAGGGGGGAAGGGTTTTAGGCAGCGTTCCGAAGATAAGGCCACTTGCACTGCTGAGAAATATGGAGGCTCCTAAGGTGGCCATAAGGAGAATGACAATAGAAGTCTTTCGTAAAGGATAAAACACGGAGAGATGCATCAAGAAGCCGATGAAGATGACGATCAGTATGGCGATAAAAGCGGCAATGGAATAGGGAAGCCCAACAACATTTAAGAGGAAGAAAGTGATGATTCCCCCTAACATAACAAACTCCCCTTGGGCAAAATTGATGATTTGGGAAGCTCTGGCGATGGTCACAAACCCTAATGCCACCAGTGCATAAATAGCCCCAATAGTGATCCCGGAAGAAAGGAGTTGTGGGATAATTGCCAGAAAGTCCATCGACCACAAATTATTTGTATCAAATTTTCATTGAGTTAGTATTTATCCGTAAAATTAAAAATAAGGTAAATATCAGGAGACCTTAACATGGAGCCGGGAACCCAATCGACTAAAAACCTCCACCCATCGTCTGGCAAGATCGTCTCCTCCTTCTGCCTTTTGTTTCATCGGACAGTAATGTTGCCTCCCGATCGAAAAGTAGATATTCTGTGTTTTCCAAAGGTCCGGTTCGACGGAAAAGGAGTTCAATAATCCCAATACCTTCTCCATCTTTTCATAAGATGCGATTTCCTCCGGATGCTGCTGGACCTTCTCCATGAATGCATCGATCCATTCCCTTGCCACAAATCCGATCGTCTGTTTATCGATCTCCAACGACCACCTTTTCGACTCATGAATCAATTGCTCAAGCCTCTCTGCATGGACATCCTCTTCTTTGAAAATTTTCCTCAGGTCCAAATTGAAGACATACTCTGCGGCGACCGCAAGCGGCTTGGGCAGAGGCATTTTTAAGCTCTGTAGAAAGTTCATGATGGGGTAGTTCTCTTCAACTATCTTCCGGAAGGAGACTTCAATCCCCTCCATGGTGGAACGAAGCACCTGCTGAAAAACTTTTCTCTGCTCATCCTTGAAAAGATGCCATAAGGAATAATTGTTCATCCCGAAGTGTTTATCCATCAGCCGGATTACATCCGGGATATCTCCCCTGTGAAAGGCCCCTTTGATTTCTCCCTGCATGGTGGAGAAGGCTTCCTCCCCGATAAATCTCCGGACTCCACCGTTCAGGCTATGGTCCCCTAAGTGGAGGACGGCAAAGCTGATCATTTCTTCATCCCAGGTGATCTCCGAAAGGATTCGGATTTTTCCGATGGCCAGCCGGAATTTCCCCGCTTCCATTCTCTCATAGACCTTACTCTCAGCAACGAAACAATAGATGCGGATGCTTTCGGGATACTCCTCAAAGAGGGAAGAGATGGCATAGTGGGCGCCCACCCTTAGAAGATCGATGGCGGTGGGTTTCATAAACATCTCATAGATCTTCGCCCCATTTTCAAATTCGGGGAGGTTGCTCGGCGCTTTTTCAAGAGCCTGCAGATATTCTTTTTCGAGAGAGGCCCCCAGCGCCTCCTCTCCCAGTTGAATCGCTCTGGCCGCGTATCGCATTACCTGAGTCGTCTCAATTCCGGAAATCTCATCGAAGAACCAACCACAGCTCGTGTACATGAGCATCGCATTTTTCTGTATTTCGAGAAGGTTCAAAACCTCTTTCTTTTCTTCCCTGGAAAGTTCCCTGAGCGCATTTTTCTCAAAAAACTTCTCCACCTGTTCAGCGGATCGATTAAGAATGACTTCAATGTAGTCCTCCCTTGCCTCCCAGGGATTCTTCAAATGTTCTTTTCCTTTCCCCTCATAAAGGGGAGCGAGTTGATCTCGCAGCCAGTCCATTGCCTCCCTCAACGGTCTTCGCCATTCCTGGTTCCATCCCGGGTGCATGCCTGAATGACAGCCGCAGTTCTCCTTCCATCGCTCCCCCCCATGAATACAACTCCAGGAGGAATGGTCGAAGATCTCCACCCAGCGGGTGGGGGGATGTTTCTCGAGGTATTCGCCATAATTGGTGATCTTTGCCAGGTTCTTGGATTCGATGAAATGAAGGCAGAAGGCAAGCGCCATTTCACCAAAACGGTGATGGTGGCCGTAACTTTCCCCGTCGGTTGCGATATGGACCAACTGGGGCCACTCCCTGGCGTCATGGAAGGCAGAGAGCAACCGGTGGGCAAAGTGTTCGCCGTTTTCCAGCAGACCTCCAAAGGCAATGTCATGGGAGATCGGTCCATCGTAGAAGAAGAGGTTGATTGTTTTGTTAGAGGGCAAGAGGCAGAGGTAGGCCATCGTGGGATCGATTTCTCCCTCCCTCACATCATGCCATTTGGAACCCTTTTTTATCCACCTTACCCTTTTTGCCTGCCGGGGAGCCAGCAGGGTGAACTTAATCCCAAACTCTGCCATGATCTCAAGGGTCTCCATGTCGACGGCTGTCTCCGGAAGCCACATTCCCTCGGGAAATCTTCCGAACCTCTTTTCAAAATCCCGAATTCCCCACCGGATCTGCGTCACCTTGTCCCTTCGGTTGGCAAGGGGCATGATCATATGATTGTAGGCCTGTGCCATAGCTGACCCATGTCCGGAAAACCTTTCCATGCTCAACTGATCGGCATCCAGAATGGCTTGATAGGTTTTCGGCTTATTTCTTTCCATCCAGGAGAGAAGGGTTGGACCAAAATTAAAACTCATTCTGGAATAATTGTTGATGAGATCGATCACCTTCTTTTCCGGATCAAGGATGCGGGAGGCGGTATTCCGTGCATAACATTCCGCATTGATTCTTTCATTCCAGTCGTGATAGGGGTAGGCGGAATCTTGAACCTCAACATCTTCCAGCCAGGGGTTTTCTCTGGGAGGTTGATAAAAGTGTCCGTGAATGCAAATGTACCTTTCCGTCATTAAATGTCCTCCATTCTTATGATTGCGATCCTTCACTTTTGAGGAATAAAACACCGAGCGGGGGTAAAGTCAGGGAAAGGGAGTGGTATCTTCCATGGAAGGGCACGGGAGTGGCTTCTATCCCTCCAAAGTTTCCATAACCGTTTCCACCATAAGTCCTCGCATCACTGTTCAAAACCTCTTTCCAGTGTCCACCCCGGGGAATCCCGACTCTGTAGTTTATTCTTGGAACAGGAGTAAAGTTACAGATAACCAAGAAGATCTCCTCAGGGCTTTTCCCACTTCTGAGAAAGCTGATGATGCTTCCTTCCCAGTCATGAAAATCCACCCACTCAAAACCCGGCTGTCGAAAATCGAGTTCATGCAAGGCTGGTTCCGTCTGATAAAGATGGTTCAGATCTTTGACCCATTTCTGAATTTCTTGATGGGATGGGTATTGAAGGATGTGCCATTCCAAACTCTCTTCGTGAACCCATTCTCTCCATTGACCAAACTCTCCTCCCATGAAGAGAAGTTTCTTCCCTGGGTGCCCATACATGTATCCATATAAAAGCCTGAGGTTAGCCCTCTTTTGCCACTCGTCTCCTGGCATCTTTCCAATAAGCGATCTTTTCCCGTAAGTGACTTCGTCATGAGAGAGGGAGAGAATAAAATTTTCATAGAAGGCATACCAGATGCTGAAGGTGAGCTGATTGTGGTTATATTTTCTGAAAACGGGGTCCTTTGAGATGTAATCCAATGCGTCATGCATCCAGCCCATATTCCATTTCATGCCAAATCCGAGCCCTCCTACATAAATTGGCCTTGAGACCATAGGCCATGCCGTAGACTCTTCAGCAATGGTCTGAACATCGGGATGAGCCTCATAGACTGCTTGGTTGAATCTTTCAAGGAAAGTGATCGCTTCGGTATTCTCCCTTCCTCCATACTCATTGGGGATCCATTCACCTTTCTTCCTTCCGTAGTCGAGGTAAAGCATCGAGGCCACCGCATCGACTCGAAGCCCATCGATATGGTATCGATCGAGCCAGAAAAGAGCATTGCTGATGAGAAAAGACCTGACCTCCTTTCTGCCATAATTGAAAATATAGCTCTTCCAATCAGGATGAAATCCTTTCTTTGGGTCTTGGTGCTCATAGAGGTAAGTCCCGTCAAAATAGACCAAACCATGTTCATCATCGGGGAAGTGAGAGGGGACCCAATCAAGGATCACGCCTATTTCGTTTTGGTGTAGTTGATCGATTAGATACATCAAATCTTGAGGGGTACCATACCTGGAGGTGGGCGCAAAGTAACCGATCGTCTGATATCCCCAGGAACCGTAAAAGGGATGTTCCATTAAGGGCAAAAATTCAACATGAGTAAATCCCATCTCTTTCACATAGTCAACAAGATAGGAAGCGATTTCACGATAGGTTAAAAAACGATTCTCCTCTTCAGGGACACGCCTCCATGAACCCAAATGGACTTCATAAATGGCAAAAGGAGCACCAAGGGCATTAAATCGACGCCTCTGCTTCATCCATTCACCATCTCCCCAATCATATTGTAGATTCCAAACCATTGATGCGGTCTTCGGAGAACATTCCCATCGGAAGGCATAAGGATCACCTTTATCCGCCCGATAATCATTGTACCGGGAAATCAAGTGGTATTTATAAGATTCCCCATTTGAAAGGCCAGGGATGAATCCCTCCCATATTCCCGAACCCTCTCCCCTGACTTTGAGGGAATGGGATTCTTTATCCCATTGATTGAAGTTTCCCATCACGGAAACCTTCTCTGCATTCGGGGCCCATACGGCAAAGTATGTCCCCTCAATGCCATCGGTTGTGAGGTGATGAGAGCCCAATTTATGATAGAGATTGAAGTGGTTTCCTTCTTTAAAAAGATGGATATCCTGGTCTGTCAGGAGGGTGACATCGTGTCTTACCGCTTCATTTTTTTTCGATTTATTCTCACCTTTCATTCCGCCTCCAATAGATCTTTGATTCCCTTCAATGGAATGATCACCCATTCTGGGCGGTTGTTCAATTCATATCCGAGTTCGTATATGGCCTTATCCAGCAGAAAGGCCCTCAGCATGGTCTCAAATTCTTCCCTCTCTTCTGGAATAAAGGGGGCTTTTCCAGTCGTATCAAGGTGCGACCGGAGGAAGGCTCCTGAAATATATCGATACCATATATTCGCCCAGGGCTCTAAAACAGGAATGTCTTCTGGCCGGATGGAAGCCTCCTTAAAAAGGGCGAATTGGGTAGCATAATGGAAGGATCGGATCATCCCCGCGACATCCCGGAGTGGGGATCTCTTGATCCTTCTTTCACTCAAGGATCTTGCGGGTTCTCCCTCAAAATCGATAATCACAAAATCTTTTCCCGTGAAGAGGACCTGTCCCAAATGGTAGTCTCCATGAATTCTAATCTTCATGGCTGAAAACTTCTTTTGGAGAATTCCTTTCATTTGATTGAGGATTCTGTCTTCCAGGGTTAAAAGCAGCTCTCCCTTTTCAGCGACCTCTCTGGGCAAGGTCCTGAGATTTTTTTTCAAAAGTAGAAAGACCTTTCTGGTTAAGCCTCTCATCGATTGGTAAACAGACCTCTGATAAAGCATGGAGAAAGATTCGGGCTCAAAATCCTGTTCACCGAATGACGAAGAAAGGGCAAGATGCATTTCTCCGGTCCGTTTTCCAAGAAGAGCAACCATTTCCAGATAATGCCCCTCTGTTAATTCCCTTAGCAGAGGCGGGATGGAAGCATGGTTGGTATCAAAAAGAGAAACGACCTCGATGGGAACTTTTTGAATCTCTTGGATGCGGGATAGAACCTGTTCGAAGTATCTGCCCAGGGCATCCAAGGTATAACCCCAGGCATCCCCTTGACATTGAACAAATCCCTGAAGCAGACCGATGGAGATCGGTTCTGAACCTGGCCGCCGATACTCCATCGTCCCGGAAAAAGGTGGGATGAATGGGAAGTGCGCCTTTTCGGTGAGAAATTGGGTGATCTCACGGTCCGGGTTCACCCCCTCTTTCAAATTCCGGAAAAGCTTTAAATAAAACTTGTCTTCATAGAGGATAGAGGTATTGCTCTGTTCTGCTTTGAGCACCTGGGAGACGAATGGAAACTCTTTCCCGTTTTGTAATTCCCTGAGTCGCTTTCCCTGAAGACCGACCAGTTCCCCCTTATCACCTTTTATTCTCTTCCTACGTGTCATGATGGAAAGAAGGCTTTCACGAAACTTACTGTCATAGGCAGCATCGTAAAGAATCCCCTCATCCTTACCCACATGGAGATGCGCAATAACACTTTGAGGAAATTCCTCCATGATCAGCTTTGCCTTAATCGTCAACCAATCATAATCCAGCCGCACTTTTAAACCTTCAACAACAAATTCTTCAGAAGATTCCTCTCCCTTCCTCGTCAATGCAAAGGAGACGGGTAGAAAATAGAGATCTCGTGTTCCCTCCGTATACCCCACAGAAAGGAGAAGGGCATGTGAGAGGTCTGAATCTTTTGTGATCGGAATTTTCTCAACAAGATTCACTTTGCGGATTGTCTTGCCTTTTCCGCCAAACCAGCGGCAGCCCTTGATATAGTTTGGGAGAATTTCATCCTCAAACTCTTTGAGTGTCTCTCCTTCCAACACCCGGTTCCAGTTCCCCGAAGTACGAAGCTCTGGAAGAGCCCTTTCTCCCCCAATGCTGATTACCTCTTCCTCCTTTCTCAGTAAAAGCCAAAGGTAGTTATGAGGGCCCAGAGTCATGACATAGGGAGATTCTTTAATCACCGGGAATCTGTTTTGGCTGGCCACCTCTTCTGGAACACATCCCGCATACTTTGAAAGATCCAGCTCCACGACCTGAAAATATCTCGACAGATTAACCACCACGAGAATGGATTCTTCTTCAAATTTTCGAATGAAGGCGAGGATTTTCGCATTGTCTGGTAGAAGAAATTCCAATGTCCCCCGGCCAAAGGATTTGAACCTTTTCCTCAGGGCAATGACCCTCTTCATCCACCAGAGAAGGGAGGAGGGATTCCTCTGCTGATTTTCAACATTGAGCGCCTCGCAGTGATATTCCGGGTCGATGATGATCGGGAGGTAAAGCTTCTGTGGGTTTGCCTTCGAAAAACCTGCATTTCGGTCAGGGCTCCATTGCATCGGGGTTCTCACTCCATTTCGGTCGCCGAGATAGTAGTTGTCTCCCATCCCAATCTCATCCCCGTAATAGATGACTGGAGTGCCTGGGAGGGAGAGGAGAAGCATATTCATGAGCTCGATTCTCTTCCGGTTGTTATCCATGAGGGGAGCCAAACGCCTCCGGATACCAAGATTGATCCGCGCCCGAGGGTCTCTGGCATATACCCGGTACATATAATCCCTCTCTTCATCGGTGACCATCTCCAAGGTTAATTCATCATGGTTTCGAAGGAAAAGAGCCCATTGACAGGACAAAGGAATAGAAGGGGTCTGTTCAAGGATATCGATGATGGGGAAGCGATCTTCCATCTGAAGACCGATAAATATCCTCGGCATTAAGGGAAAATGAAAGGCCATGTGACATATATCCTCGATGCCGAAATAGGCAGCTGCATCCTCCGGCCATTGATTCGCCTCCGCCAGAAGCATTCGATTCTTGAACTTTTTATCGATGTGGGCTCTTAGCTCTTTTAAAAAAGTATAGGTCTCGGGTAGGTTTTCACAATTTGTTCCTTCCCGTTCGAACAAATAGGGAACCGCATCCAATCGAAGTCCATCGACCCCCATGTCAAGCCAGAAGTCAAGAACGCGGAACACAGCCTTTTTGACCTGGGGATTATCATAGTTCAAATCCGGTTGATGGGAGTAGAACCGGTGCCAGTAGTAGGCTTTCCCCGTATGATCCCAGGCCCAATTGGAGGTCTCAAAGTCTTTAAAGATGATCCTGGCGTCTCTATACTTTTCCGGGGTGTGACTCCACACATAAAAGTTTCTCCAGGGGGAATCAGGTTTCGCCTGCCTCGATCGTTTAAACCAGGGGTGTTGGTCAGAGGTGTGGTTAACGATCAGTTCGGTAATGACACGAAGGTGGCGCCTGTGGGCTTCCCTCAAAAATTCTTTAAAGTCTCTCAGGATGCCGTAATCTAAATGAACGTTATTGTAATCCGCGATATCATATCCGTCGTCTCTCAAGGGCGAGGGATAGAATGGCAAAAGCCAGATGGTCGTGACTCCTAAATCCTCGATGTAGTCGAGTTTTTCGGTAAGCCCCCTGAAGTCACCGATGCCGTCACCGTTGCTATCGTAAAAGGATTTGACGTGCAATTCATAGATAATGGCATCCTTATACCAAAGAGGATCATCTTCAAAAGTCATCATTTTCTTTTCGGGCATCGAAGAGGCTCCTTACACGAAATAGTCAAAATCTGTTTCTCTTTTCAATCTCTTTCTCACTCTAAAAATGTTCGCAGGCAAAACCTGCGGATTAAGCTCTACATAATTCCTCTCTCCCTGCCAGATATATTTATCATCGCTGAGAAGGTCGTGAACCAGGTAGGGCTGGTGGGCGTCTAATCCTAACTCCTCGATGGGAACCCTGACCCATCCGTTCTGTGTATGAAATGGATCCAGGTTGACGACCATCAGGATGATATTAGAGAGATCGTGTGTGGCCTTTCCATAAAATAAAAGCGTATCATTATCCAATTCATAAAAACGGAGATTCCAAGTGGTCTGAAGAGCAGCGTTTTCCCTCCCGATCCGATTGACCCTTGCGATGAAATCCCGAAGGTGTCCGGGGCTCTCCCTGTCCCAGCGCTTGATCTCATACTTTTCGGAATTGAGATACTCCTCCTTTCCGGAAAGTGCTTCATTGACACAGAGTTCAAAGGCTGGTCCATAAATGCCATAGTTTGAGGAGAGGGTGGCAGCGAGAACAAGCCTGATCATAAAGGCTGGTCTTCCGCCGTACTGTAGATGCTCTGGAAGGATATCCGGTGTGTTGGGCCAGAAATTGGGTCGAAAATATTCCCTCACTTCGGTCTGCGTCAGTTCGGTAAGATAATCGATTAATTCTCTCTTTGTGTATCTCCAAGTAAAGTAAGTGTAAGACTGCGTAAATCCGACTTTTGCAAGACGGTACATCACCTTTGGTCGGGTGAAGGCCTCGGAGAGAAAAATGACATCAGGATATTTCTCTTTAATCTCCTTGATCAACCATTCCCAGAAGGAAAAGGGTTTGGTATGGGGATTGTCGACTCGAAAGATACGAACCCCATTTTCGATCCAGAAGAGGACGACCGATTTCAATTCTTCCCAGAGCTCTTCCCACTTTTCTGTCTCGAAATTAAGGGGGATGATATCTTCGTACTTCTTGGGTGGATTCTCAGCAAACTGGAGGGTTCCATTAGGCCGCCACCTAAACCAATCTGGATGTTCTTTGACATAGGGATGATCGGGAGAACATTGAAAAGCTAAGTCCATCGCTATCTCCATCCCATTTTCTTTGGCTTTTTGGACCAAATCTCCAAAATCTTCTAAGGTCCCGAGTTGAGGATGAACCGATTTGTGTCCCCCCTCCTCCGATCCGATTGCCCAGGGGCTTCCCACATCTTCCGGATCGACCTTCAGGACATTATTCTTCCCTTTCCGATTCACCCTTCCGATGGGATGAATGGGGGGAAGATAGAGAGTGTCAAAACCCATTCTTGCTATCGCTGGAAGGAGTTTCACACAATCTTTAAATGTTCCATATCGACCTGGCTCGGAAGCAAAGGATCTCGGAAATAATTCATACCAGGCGCTGTAGAGGGCTCTCTTTCGGTCAACCACGACTGCCAATTCCTTCTCGTAAAGAGATGAAAAGGTCTTATCGGCATAGATTTCCATTAACTCCGTGAACTCTTTACTCAGCGCGGCAGTCACCTTGTCCTTCACTTCCTTTGCCCTTTTTATCATTTTAGAAAACATAAGGAGTTTGTTCTGATCTTCCTTTGAAGCTTTTCCGGAGGCCCTTTCAATATATTCCGCGCCCGTCCATAGATCCACTTTTAAATCCTGGCCGATATCGAATCGTTTCTTCAGATCTCTTTGCCAGGTTCCGAAATGATCGACCCAACCTTCCACGGTGTAATGGTAGACTCCAATTTCT